>NZ_JBEOZE010000038.1:0-85076 GCF_040297465.1 Streptomyces sp. NPDC001787 | reverse complement strand
CGCCGCGGCCCGATCGATGTCGAGCGTGAGTGGAAGTCCCGGTCCGGGTCCGGGACCCGCAGCACCCCCGACCGCAGATCCACGATCCCCGCCGGAGTACACAGCACATACGGATCCGCGTCCAGCACCCCCGCACTCAACACCATCCCCGGCGCCGACCTCGCCTGCACCAGAAGGGCCCTGATTCCACAGGTCGACAGAGCCCTCCGGCGGTGGCGGCGCAGGGCCGCGCCGGTGTGGTCCCCGGCCGGGTCGGTCACCGCCAGGGCTTCGGCCATCTCCCCGGCCGCCCAGAGCACCTGCTCGTTCTCGTCGAGTTCCCAGCGGCTGCCCGTCCACGCGTACCAGCCCAGCCCCGGTACATGGCGGAACCGACTGCTGTGCAGGGAGGCGAAGAGTTTGGCGTTGCCCCGGTCCGTCAGGGTGTCGGGCAACAGCCCCGCCGGGGCGTCCGGTCCGGGGACGGTGGAGTACGGGTGCCCCGCGGACTGGTTGAACAGACCTGAGTACACGGCAGGGGGGAGACCGACGACACGCTGTCCGGGCTGCGGGGGAGCGGGGGGCCGGTTCCCGGCCGGCTGAGGCCGGGTGGCCGGGGTGGCCGGGACGCTGTGCACGATCTGGAGAAGCCTGTTCTCCCGTCCGGGCTCTTTGGTCGCGTTCTGTCTCTGCCGGTCGGGGGCCGTTGACGCTTCGGGTCTGACCCCCTCAGCCACGGCCTCTCCCTGCTGCCGGCCGGACAGCTCTCCGTCGTAAGGGTGTCTGGCGTAAGGGTGTCTTCCGTGGGCTCCGCGCCTTTGCGGCGGGCCCACGGATCGCGGCGGTTGTCGAGCGATGGAGGTAACGGGTGCGCAGCCCCGAGCCACTTCCGTGAAATCCCAGATGAAGGGGCAATGCGCTTCCTCTCAGCGACCGAAGCGACTCAGGGGCCAAACCATGTGCCGAGCAAGGCGCGAGTACCACGGTGACCGTTCCCACCGCGTGATAGCTGTGGAACGGAGATAACATAATCCGTACTCGTTTTGCTTGTCGACGCCTGTCCACAGGTGCGTGTCAGAAATGGTTCGGCCGGAGTGCGACGGCGGGCCGGAAACGGCCGGTGCGGGTGCCGTGGGCGTCTCTACGCGGGTGCGGTGGTGACCATCGCCGACGCGGTCACCGTGTCCCCCTGTGTGGCGACCAGCTTGACGCTGGAACGGGTGAGCGCTTCCGCCTCGATCAGGCAGGGCTGGTCGAGTTCCACGTACCGCTTGAAGACCGCGTCGAAGGACAGGGGCCGGACGGCTTGCGGAGCGCAGACCATTCCGGCGGCCTGGCTGAACGCTTCCAGGAGCACCATGCCCGGGATGTGGTCGTGCGGGTGGTCGAACAGCACGGAATGCGTGAGGTCGGCCCGCAGGAACCAGAGGTTGTCGTGGGTCGTCGGACTGAGGACCACATCGCTGTCGGACTTCCGGCCCACCAGGGCGGGGTTCACCGGACGGCCGGGCGGCAGTGCCCTGGCGCAGGATTCGGCCGCACTGGCGTAGCGCCCGCGCAGCCGGCGGTAGACGTTCTCCGGGTAGGCGGTGTATCTGATCTGGGCGCTGCCCATCCGTACGCCGTCACGGGTGGCCTCGATCTCCGCGGTCAGACGGGCGCAGCCCAGGCGCCGTCTGTTCACCGAAGTGTGGGTGATGTGGAGTTTTACCTCCGCCGGGGACCCTGTGGTGCGCAGTCCTTCGGGGGTGGTGGAGCAGCTGATGTACTCCCAGCCCAGCCGGTGGTCCAGGGGGATTCCGAACTCGGTGTGGGACAGCAGGGCCAGGGCCTGCCGTGTGCTCTCCGTGAAGAGCAGAGGGCTGTGGATCTCCTGCTCCGGGGTGTAGAACGGGTGTGAGCAGGGCCATTCGGTGGTGACGACGTGCTGGGTGTCCGAGATTTCGTACCACTCAGTGACGAGCACTTCCGTGGGGTCCGTCTTGCGGACGAGGAGATTGGCTACGGTGGACCGCTGCGGGTGAAGGGTGGTCGAGCCGTGGCCGCTGAATGAAGTCATCACGTGCACTCCCCATGGATCATCGAAGCTGACCGTGCTTGGGTGCCTGGATGTGCAGATGCTCGAAGCCGACGTCGGGCACCTGTGCTGTAAAATAAGGATTATTCTTTTTTTTGTCTACGAGGGAGAGGCGTGGTGTCCGAATTGCCTGACAAACGTCCAGTGAAGCAGGAGCGTGCACTTCGGACACGAGCGAGCCTCATCAGAGCTGCCGCAGAGGTCTTCGCCGAGAGTGGTTTTGCTGGAGCAAGCGTCTCGCGGATTGCGGACCGGGCCGGCGTGACGCTGGGGGCGATGTACTTCCACTTCAAGAACAAAGAGGCGCTGGCGCGTGAGATCGTCCGCAGCCAGCCCGATATCGTCTCGCCGCCGATCCCCTCGGACGGCCTCCAGAAGCTGATCGACATCACGCTGACCTGGTCCTATCAGATGCTTGACGAGCCGCTCCTGCTGGCCGGTGCCCGGCTGGTGACGGACCAGGAGCTCTTTATCTCCACCGAGGAGAACTCGCATCAGCAGTGGACCGAGGTCGCCATGTCGGCGTTCACTGAAGCGAACGAGATGGGGCAGCTCCGGGAGGGCGTCAACATCCCGGCTCTCGCCCGGATGCTGGTGAGTGCCTGTACCGGGGCGCAGATGCACGCGCAGATGGAATCCGGTCGCCGGGACCTGCCCGACCGGGTCGAGGAGATCTGGCACTGCATGCTTCCGGCGATCGCGGTGCCGGGCGTCGCCGAGCATCTGGTGTTCGGTGAGGCGCGGGGCCGGTCGGCCGCCCGCCGCAGGAAGAGCGCGTCCGTGGCCGGGTGAACCGGGCGCCACAAAAATTCTGCTGTCAGGTCTCGGGGGTTCATCGACTGCCCGCTATGGTCATCCCCCGGGAATGCGGTGACCGCTATCACACTCGGCCGTCGGCGGAGTGTGCGGGGGAGGGGTCGATGCACGAGATGTCGAACGGATTGCTGCACGGCAAGAGAGTCATGATCACGGGCGCGTCCAGTGGGATCGGGGCCGCAGCGGCCCGGCTCTTCGCCGCCGAAGGGGCGTCGGTCGTCCTGATGGCCCGACGTCAGAAACCCCTGTGCGACCTGGTCGACGAGATCCGCGCCGCGGGCGGCCGTGCCGTCGCGGTCACCGGCGATGTCACCTGCCCCGGGGACGTCGAGCGGGTGATCTCGGTGGCGGTGGAGCGCTTCGGAGGGCTGGACGCGGCGTTCAACAACGCGGGCTGGGGGGCCAGGGGCACCGATCTGCACGAGACCGAGGACTCCGCGTACGACCAGATCATGGACGTCAACGTACGGGGGGTGTGGAACTGTCTGCGCCGTCAGATCCCGCTCATGCTGGACCAGTCGACGGGCGGCACGATCGTGAACACCTCCAGCACCGCGGGGCTCTTCGCCACCGGGGCGCTGGCTCCCTATGTGGCCGCCAAGCACGCCGTGCTCGGGCTGACGAAGGCCGCGGCGGCCGAGTACGGCGCCAGGGGGATCCGGGTCAACGCCCTGGTGGTGGGCAGCACCTTCACCGAACTGACGGAGGCGAGCATCGGATCGGGGCGGCCCGTGGCCGCACGCGCCATCCAGCGCAGGCTGGCCGATCCGTCCGAAGTCGCCCAGGCCGCCGCCTGGTTGTGCAGTGACCGATCGTCCTTCGTCACCGGTGGCGCCGTTCCGGTGGACGGCGGGTGCAGCGCGGTCTGACCCGCCGGGGGCTCCGCGGCATGCTCCGGAAACCGGGCCCGTATCGGGCCGGGGCCGGTCTCCGGCAGGACCGACCGCCTCAGAGGCGCGCCGCCTCCGAGGCCGAGACCCCCGTCAGGACGAGCTGCCAGATACGGGCCAGCAGGTCAGCGGCGCTCTCGGGCGCCGGGGCCCCGGCGGAGCGGTGGCGGCGGAGCACGATCTCGGCCCCGGCCACCAGATGCACGACCAGGGTCGCCATGGCCTTGGGGTGCGCGGAGGCGCGCAGGTCGCCGCTGTCGTAGGCGCGCCGCAGCAGTTCATCGGCTGTGGGGAGCCAGATCTCCGTCCAGTGGGCGGTGGCCGCACGCTCCCGCTCAAGCCGCAGCAGGGCGCGCACGGTGTCCTCCCGCTCGATGAGCCGGGCGAGTTCCAGGGTCAGGTCGGCCAGCTGTTCCAAGGGGGCGGTGGGGGAGTCCGACATCCGCCGCAGGGTACGGGTGACCTCGTCCCGGCCCGCCTTCTCGACGGCCTCGGCGAGTCCCGCCTTGTTCGGGAAGTGGAAGGTCACCGCACCCAGGGAGATGCCGGCCGCCCGACTGATCTTGGACAGTGAGGCCCCCGCGTAGCCCTCGCGGTCGAACTGTGCCGCCGCCGCCCTCACCAGGGTCTCGCGGGTCCTCGCGGCCCTCTCCTGTTTCACCATGGTGTCCCCGAAAGCACCGGCGGGTGCGGCGCTCCTGGCGCGGCACCCGGCAGCCGATGCGGTGTTCCGGTGTTCCTTTCCGCCGGACGACATGAACCGGCCCAGCGTGGGCGGACCGGTCGCGCGAGGGCAACGCGGAGTTGCCGAAGTGGGAAAAACCCTTGGTCAGAGTCGTGATCGGCGTTCTGGTACCCGGCCGGTGGCCGCATCGTTTCTCCTTCCGCCGAGGAGGAGTGCCGTTCCTCCGTTGGAAAAAAAGATAACGTTCGCTATTCTATAGTGGTAGTCGATCGGATGACCGAAGCCGGAGGGAACCAGTCATGGCGGCACAGGACTTGGACCGCGCGCACCTGCCGGTCTCCGCGTTCACCGAACAGATCTTTGGGCACCTGCCGAGGGCCGACCAGCGCGGCTGGGCCCAGGCGTATCTGACGGGCCTGCTCACCACCGAGGGGAAGAAATCGGTCCGGCGGATCGCCGCCGCGGTCTCCGGCTCGCCGACCGCCTCGCAGTCCATGCACCAGTTCGTCAACGCCAGCCCCTGGGAGTGGGACCCGGCGCGGGCCGAGCTGATGCGGTGGGTCGAACAGCGGCTGACCCCGCGCGCCTGGACCCTCGACGTGGCGGTCCTGCGCAAGCGGGGCGACCACTCCTGCGGGGTGCACCGCCGCTTCGTCCCGGCCACCGGACGCTCGGTCAACTGCCAGCTCGGAATAGGCGCGTTCCTGACCACCGAGAAGGAAGCCGTACCGGTCCACTGGGGCCTGCTGCTGCCCGGCCCCTGGGTCAACGACGAGCAGCGCCGCTCCCGCGCCCGCATCCCCGACGAGGCCGGTCACCGCACCATTGAGCAGCACGCGCTGGACCTGGTCGACGCGCTGAGCGACAGCACCCACCTCAGCGCCCCGCCGGTCGTGGCCGACCTCAGCTACTACACCGGTGTGACCTCGCTCGTGCGCGGGCTCAGCGCCCGGGGCCGCGACTTCGTCATCAGCCTGCCCGCCCGGACCCCGGTGGTCCCCGCCGGCCGGTCACTGGCCCCGCAGGCGTACGCCTCCGAGCTGCCCGCGGCCGTCGAGGCGCAGCGTCTGTTCGAGCTCAAGCACAGTGGCCATCTCCGGCTCGACACCCACGACGGCCTCGGCGGCCGGGCGGACCGCACCTCGGTGATGACCGCCCTGGTGCGCCTGCCCGAGGTGCGGCTCGCCCGCCACGCACCGCACCACACCTACCGGCTCTTCGCCGTCCGCCCGTTCGCGGGACGCCGCTCCCACCGGATGTGGCTGACCAACATGGTCCACCGGCGCACCGACGAACTGGCCGCGCTGACCCGGCTCCAGCGCCGGGCGGGCACCACGGTGCAGGGACTTGAGGACGACTTCGGCCTGCTCGACTTCGAGGGGCGCTCCTACCCGGGCTGGCACCACCACATGACGCTGGTGTCCGCGGCCGGTGCCTACAGCCGGCTCGAACTGAACGCCACACTTCCCGCGATGCCGCCGATGCCCGTGATGCCGGCGGTGCCCGCCCTGACGGCCGTACCCGTCTGATGCCGTATCCGTTCGGTGCGAACGGCAGCGGGTGCGCCCGGCCTCTTCGCCGGGCACACCCGCTGTTTCACGCTCCGGTGGCCCGCGCGGGCACCGGCAGGGACGGCGGCCGGGGCAGCGACGGCGGCATCAGATGCCGCGCGGCCACGACCGCGAGCAGTACATACCCGGCCATCAGCAGCAGTGCCGTGAAGATCCACTCATGGGAACCGGCCGGGTCGTAGACCCGCCCCGCGTTGCCCACGTCCACGGCCGCCGCCTTCTGGCCGGCCTCGAACGTGTCCCGGCCGCTGCCGTACAGCTTGACGCCCCGCAGCTCCACCGTGCCGTCGGTGGAGCGGAACGTTCCCGACCACTCGCAGGTCTCGTGCCCGGGATGACTCACACAGCTGAGACGGCCCGCGGTGAACGTGCCCCGTGGCCCGTCGGCGGTCGCCGCCCTGGCGGCGTTGCCCAGATTCGGCAGCGCCACGTACAGCAGCAGAACTCCCGTCAGCAGAAGCAGCAGGGACACGAACCCCGAGGGTTTTCTCTTCCTCCCGCCCGTGCTCATGGCCGCCGCGTCAGTCCTTGGGGGCGCAGGCGCAGCGTGCGTCGGCGTTGTCGGACCGGCCCGCACGGGTGTGGTAGTACATCGCCACCACCATCGGGATGGTGACCAGTGTGTTGTAGAAGAGGTGCAGTTCCACGCGCGGCGCGATGAGCTGGATGATGCTCGTGGGGACGGCCTTGCCCATCAGGTAGGAGCCGGCGAGGACCTGGACCAGGAGCAGCAGGTGCTCGAAGTGGTGCCACACCTGGATGCCGAACGACACCTTCCACCAGGTGCCCGAGCGGCCGGTGAACCCCGGGCGCAGCAGGAAGAGGCCGACCATCATGATCAGGGCGTAGCCGTAGTGCATCCACTCCGAGGTGACGAGCCACGGGAAGGGCACACCGAGGACGCCGCGCGCCTCCGGTATCGGCCAGCCCATGACGTAGATCTGGACCGCCTGGACGAGGTGCTCCGCCCAGTGTGCGACGACGATGAACATGAAGATACGCAGGCCGAGTTGATGGTGCCTGCTGTTGAGGGAGTCGAGCCCGCCCCGTAGCGGATGCGGCGGCGCTTCGGTGCTGGTTGCCATGAGTGAACCTCCATGATCCGGGACCGGTGGCTCATCACAGCACAGCAGTCACGCCGGTGTACGGGCTTCTTCCTGCTTGCCGAATTCGTCTTCACGGGCACCCGTCCGGGTCCTTTCACGCAACTCAGGGCTACGGTCGAAGGATGCTGCCAAGAACATATGAAGGACAGGACTGCTCGCTGGCCCGTGCCCTCGAAGTGATCGGGGAGCGCTGGACCCTGCTGATCGTCCGGTCGGCTCTTCTGGAGGTCAAACGGTTCGACGGCTTCCTCGGACAGCTCCCGATCGCCCGCAACGTACTGACCAACCGGCTGGCCCGCCTCGTCGACCTCGGCATCATGGAGCGGGTCCCGTACCAGGACAAGCCGGTGCGTCACGAGTATCCGCTCACCCCCATGGGCCGGGACCTGACCGTGGCCGTGATCGCCCTCATGCAGTGGGGCGACCGGAACCTCCCCACCGAGCTCGGACCGCCGCGGCGCGCCGAGCACATCGGCTGCGACGGCGATGTGCGGGTCCGGATGGGGTGCGTCTCGTGCGGCCGTGACATCCACGACGAAGAGGTCGTGGTGCGCCGCACGCGCTGAGTTGACGGGCCCCTTCCGGGGGCCTCAAACCCCTTTCAGCGCACGGGTGTTGCGCATTTGCGAAGATGCCCTGATCTTTGCCGCCAGCCGACCATGAGGCCGTTCGCCACCGTCCGGTGGCCGGTCGAGGAGGCGTCAGGTGGCAACGGCAATGGGCTCTGTGCGCAGACTGATGATGGCTCCGTCCCTGCGTGACGTGAGTTTCGCCGGACGTGGCTTCCCGGTGGTCGAGACCACCGCCACCAGGCAGCTGGAGGCCATACCGCAGACGGTGGTCACCGGTTTCGAGTGGGGCATCGAGTCGAGGGACCTGTGGGAGACCGAGCGTCGGCTGTCCCTCGTCGACCTCGAACTCCAGGGCTTCGCGTACGAGGGCGCGACCATGGCCTCGGTCATCCGGGACTCGATGCCCGGCCGCGGCGGACGCACCGCGGAACTGCTCCAGGGAGCCGGACGGCGGCACATCTTCCTCAACTACATCGGCATCGGATTTGCGATGGCCAAGCTTCCGAGGCCGCTGTGGAAGAAGGTCATGCCCGATGATCTCGACGGCGAGGAGTTCTACCCGCCGATGACCTGGCTCGCCGTCGACGGCTACGGATTCGACCGTGCCTACTTCGACCCCGCCCGCTGGGTCGACGGCCAGCGCCTGGACACCCCGTACGCCTGGGACGGGCGCCCGGACTACTTCCAGCGGGCGGTGGACCAGGGCATCGGGCGAGCCCTGTGGTTCATCCACGGCGCGCACGTCGAGCACGTCTGCGCCGCCGTGCGCAGGTTCGCCTCCGAACGGCAGCCGGATCTGTGGGCCGGCGTCGGACTCGCCGCCACCTTCGCGGGCTGCTCCACGGCCGACGAACTGGCCGTGCTGCGCACCGAGGCCGGTGAGCTGCGCGGCCATGTGGCGCAGGGCTCCGTCTTCGCGGCGAAGGCCCGCCACTTCTCCGCCACCATCCCCGAGCACACCCGGACCGCGCTGCACGCGCTGGCCGGGATCACCGTCGAGGCGGCTGCCGCGCTCGCGGACGGCGCCGCGCCCGCGCCGAGCGCCGCCGGTGAGGTCCCCACGTACGAACTCTGGCGCCGCGCGGTACGTGAACAACTGCTCGTGAATGCCCTTTGAGCATTTCTGGAGTAGACGGTCGGATACCCCGACTCAATATGTTCGATTTAACGAACGGGAAATTCAGGTAAAAGGAATCGAGGGGCGGTCTTTTAGGTGTCCATCTTGCGTGCGCTGAGGCGCCGAGTCCTCACACCCAATGTCCGGGAAACGCAGCTGGAAACACGCGGATTCCACGTCAAGAACGCGGAGGCCAAACAGCAGCTGGAAACCGTCGGGGCGAGCTTCCTCCAGGGATACGCCTACGCGGTCGAGGCGCGTTCCGCGGGCCAGGCCATCGAATGGCTGGAGACCGTTCCCCGGGCCTTCCGCGGGTTCGCCTACGAGGGTGCCGGCATGGGTGCCGTCATGCTCGACTCGCTGACGGGCAGTGACAAACGGCTGACCGGAATCCTGGAGGGCGAGGGACGGCACCACAACTACATGATCTACGTCGGCATCGGCTGGGCGATGGCCAGACTGCCCAAGTTCCTGTGGCCCGACGTGGACCGGACCGATCCGGTGCTGCGCTGGCTGATCCTGGACGGATACGGCTTCCACCAGGCGTACTTCAAGACCGACGCCTACGTCCGCGAGCCCGGCCGTGTCCATCCCTTCAGCTGGAAGGGAGGCCCGGACGCCTACAGCGCCCGGGTCATCGACCAGGGCATCGGCCGCGCCCTGTGGTTCGTCGGCGGCACCGACCCCGATGTCGTCGCCGACCTCATCGGTGCCTACCCCGCCCACCGCCACGGCGACATGTACGCCGGTGCCGGGCTCGCCTGCACCTACGCGGGCAGCGCCGACGAGGGCGAGCTGCGGCGCTTCGCCGAGCACGCGGGCGTGCACCTGCCGAACCTGGCACAGGGCTCCGCGTTCGCCTGCGAGGCCCGCGAGCGGGCCGGCACCACCATCGCCCATACGCATGTGGCGGCCCGGGTCCTGCTGGGCGGCCGGACCCCCGAGGAGGCCGCGCGGGTGTGCACCGACTCGGCGCCCGCGGGCTGCGACGGCGGCGAGATCCCGGCATTCGAGCTCTGGCGGCAGCACATCGCCGCAGCGATCACTTCCGTCCCGCACGCGCAGAAAGGCGCCGTCGCATGACACATCCAATTTCCTGGCTGCGGAAGCAGGCGCCCGGAGTCGTGGCCCTTGCTCTTATGGTCAGTACTTTCTATGCGGTGAAACCGCACGAGTCGAGTGCCGCCGATAAAGCGGAGCTGGCGCAGAGTTTCGCTTTCGAGCCGATGGCGATAGCCATGCCGGGCGGATACAAGCAGCAGACCGTCCGCAAGGTGAACAAGGCCTACAAGCACATCGAGGCATGGATCTCCTCGGTCGGCGCGGGTGTCGCCATGAACGACGTCGACGGCGACGGCCTGCCCAACGACCTCTGCATCACCGACCCGCAGATCGACCAGGCCGTGGTCACCCCCGCGCCGGTGCCCGGCCGGAAGAGCCCGTCGTACGCCCCGTTCGTCCTGGACCCGTCGCCGCTGCCCAAGAGCGACATCATGGCCCCCATCGGCTGTGTCCCCGGTGACTACAACGAGGACGGCGCCATGGACCTCCTCGTCTACTACTGGGGCCGCACCCCGGTCATCTTCCAGGCGAAGAGGGAACCCGGGCACACCACGACGACGATGGACCCGAAGTGCTTCGAGCCGGTCGAGCTGGTGCCCGGCCAGGGCGGCAGCATCTACACCGGGCCGCTGTGGAACTCCAACGCCGCGGCCGTCGCCGACTTCGACGGCGACGGGCACAACGACATCTACATCGGCAACTACTTCCCCGACAGCCCCGTCCTGGACGACACCAAGGACGGCGGTGTGACGATGAACGACTCGCTGTCGCACGCCCAGAACGGCGGCGGCGGCCACTTCTTCCGCTGGACCCCGACCGGCTACGAGCAGGTCAAGAACGTCCTGCCGGACAGCATCGACAAGGGCTGGACGCTCGGCGTCTCCGCCACCGACCTCGACGGCGACCAGCGCCCCGAGATGTATCTCGCCCACGACTTCGGGACCTCGGCGCTGCTCTACAACAGGTCGACGCCCGGGAAGTTCAAGTTCAGCCAGGTCAAGGCCAAGCACACCGCGACCACCCCGAAGTCCAAGGAGATCGGGCGCAGCTCCTTCAAGGGCATGGGCGTCGACTTCGGTGACCTGGACAACGACGGGATGTACGACGCGTTCGTCTCCAACATCACCACCTCCTTCGGTATCCAGGAGTCGAACTTCGCCTTCATCGGCACGGCCAAGGACAAGGCCGACCTGCGGGCCAAGTTCCGCGACGGCGTCGCCCCGTACAAGGACGAGAGCGCCCCGCTCAACCTCGCCTGGTCCGGCTGGGGCTGGGACGTGAAGATGGGCGACTTCGACAACAACGGCATCCAGGAGATCACCCAGGCCGTCGGCTTCGTCAAGGGCAAGCGCAACCGCTGGGCCCAGCTCCAGGAGCTCGCCACCGCCAACGACGGGATCGTCAAGAACCCGTACTTCTGGCCCCACGTGGAAGAGGGCGACGACCTCGCCGGTGACCAGCACATCCGGTTCTACGTCAAGAACAAGGACGGCGACGCCTACAGCGACCTGTCCAAGCAGCTCGGCCTCGCCGTGCCCGTGCCGACCCGAGGCATCGCCACCGGTGACGCCGACGGCGACGGCCGCCTCGACCTGGTCGTGGCCCGGCAGTGGGAGGACCCCGTCTTCTACTGCAACATGAGCCAGGACGCCGGCGGCTTCCTGGGCCTCAACCTCACCGACGAGGCCGGATCGCCCGTCATCGGCGCACAGGCCACCGTGACCCTGTCCGACGGCAGTACCCGCCTGGGCCGTGTCGACGGCGGCAGCGGCCACTCCGGCAAGCGCAGCCAGGATGTGCACATCGGCCTCGGCCAGGACGCCGACGGACCGGTCCAGACCCATCTGACCTGGCGTGACCGCACCGGACAGGTGCGCAACCAGGACCTCCAGTTGAGCCCCGGCTGGCACTCACTCCAGCTCGGCACCGATGCCAAGGAGAAGTGACCGTGCCTGCCGAATTGACCAAAGCTGCCGCTCCACGGCACGACGTGAAAGTCATCACCGCGCTCCGCCGGTTCGCGATCTCGATCTCGATCCTCAACATCGCCGGGTACACCTTCCTCGGCTTCGAACAGCCCTGGCTGTGGCCCTTCATCGCGGTCATCACCGCCTACACGGTGGAGATCGTCCTGGAGGCGATCAGCGCCCGCGGCGAGAAGCGCGCACCGCGCTACGCGGGCGGCGGCTTCAAGGGCATGGTGGAGTTCCTCTTCCCCGCGCACATCACCGGTCTCGCGGTGAACATGCTGACGTACGTCAATGACCGTGTCTGGGTCATGATGTTCGGCGTCATCGTCGCCGTCGGCACCAAATGGGTTCTCCGCGCCCCGCTCAAGGGCCGCATGCGGCACTACATGAACCCGTCGAACTTCGGCATCGCGATCATCCTGCTGCTCTTCCCGTGGGCCAGCATCGCCCCGCCGTACCACTTCACCGAGTATCTGTACGGACCCGCCGACTGGGTCCTCCCGGCGATCATCCTGACCCTGGGCACCATGCTGAACGCGAAGCTGACGGGCCGTATGTGGCTGATCGGCGCCTGGCTGATCGGCTTCGCCCTCCAGGCCATCATCCGCGGCCTCGTCATGGGGACCTCCATCCCCTCGGCGCTCGGCATGATGACCGGGGTGGCCTTCATCCTCTTCACGAACTACATGGTCACCGACCCGGGCACCTCGCCCTCCAAGCGCTCCTCCCAGATCGCCTTCGGCGGCGGCGTCGCCGCGATGTACGGGGTGCTCACCGGGCTCGGCATCGCGTACGGCATCTTCTTCGCCACCGCCCTGGTCTGCCTGATCCGCGGCGGCTACCTGTGGGGCCTGCACTTCATGGCCAAGCAGCGTGCGGCGGAGGCCAAGCAGGCCGAGCAGGCCCAGCAGGCGCAGGCGAAGCCGGCCGAGCAGCTCGTCGCCGTACCCGCCCACGCCCCCGCCCCCGTACCCGCGGCGGCTGCCGTGGTCGTGGCGGTACCCACCGGTGACCCGTGCCAGGACGGCACCTGCTTCCACGGCAAGTGCGCCGGCGCG
Organism: Streptomyces sp. NPDC001787; assembly: GCF_040297465.1. NCBI lineage: Bacteria > Bacillati > Actinomycetota > Actinomycetes > Kitasatosporales > Streptomycetaceae > Streptomyces > Streptomyces sp. NPDC001787. The sequence continues at coordinate 72,173 of NZ_JBEOZE010000038.1, read as the reverse complement.
CGGGCGGAGAACGACAAAAAGGTGGCGATGCCCGTATGAGCAGGATCGCGATAGTCGGGGTGGCGTGCAGCTACCCCGATGCCACCACCCCACGCGAGCTGTGGGAGAACGCGGTCGCCGGCCGGCGGGCCTTCCGCAGGCTGCCCGACGTCCGTATGCGCCTGGACGACTACTACGACCCGGACCCCACGGTCCCGGACAAGTTCTACGCCCGTAACGCCGCGGTCCTGGAGGGCTGGGAGTTCGACCGCATCGCCCACCGCATCGCGGGCAGCACCTACCGCTCCACCGACCTGACGCACTGGCTCGCACTGGACACCGCCACCCGGGCGCTGGCCGACGCGGGCTTCCCGGTCGGGGAGGGGCTGCCCCGCGAGCGCACCGGCGTCGTCGTCGGCAACACCCTCACCGGCGAGTTCTCCCGCGCCAACGTGATGCGGCTGCGCTGGCCGTACGTACGCCGGGTGCTCGCCGACGCCCTCAAGGGGCAGGACTGGGACGACGACCGGCTCGGCGAATTCCTCGAAGGAGTGGAGGACGCCTACAAGAAGCCGTTCCCCGCCATCGACGAGGACACCCTCGCGGGCGGCCTGTCCAACACCATCGCCGGCCGGATCTGCAACCACTTCGACCTGAACGGCGGTGGCTACACCGTCGACGGCGCGTGCTCCTCCTCGCTGCTGTCGGTCACCACCGCGGCCACCTCGCTGCTGGGCGGCGACCTCGATGTCGCCGTCGCCGGCGGCGTCGACCTGTCCATCGACCCCTTCGAGATCATCGGCTTCGCCAAGACCGGCGCGCTCGCCAAGAAGGAGATGCGGCTCTACGACCGCGGCTCCAACGGCTTCTGGCCGGGCGAGGGCTGCGGCATGGTCGTGCTGATGCGCGAGGAGGACGCCCTCGCCGGCGGGCACCGCGTCTACGCCTCCATCGCCGGCTGGGGCATCTCCTCCGACGGGCAGGGCGGCATCACCCGCCCCGAGGTCAGCGGCTATCAGCTCGCCATGGCCCGCGCCTACGAACGGGCCGGATTCGGCATCGACACCGTGCCGCTCTTCGAGGGCCACGGCACCGGCACCGCCGTCGGAGACGCCACCGAGCTCACGGCCATCATGGGCGCCCGCGCCCAGGCCGACCCGAACGCCCCCAGCGCCGTCATCAGCTCCATCAAGGGCATGATCGGCCACACCAAGGCCGCCGCCGGGATCGCCGGACTGATCAAGGCGGCGATGGCCCTGGACGCGGCGATGCTGCCGCCCGCCATCGGCTGTGTGGACCCGCACGAACTGCTCACCGGTGAATCCGCCAACCTGCGGGTGCTGCGCAAGGCCGAGGCCTGGCCGAAGAACGCCCCGCTGCGCGCCGGGATCACCGCCATGGGCTTCGGCGGGATCAACACCCATGTCGTCCTCGACAAACCGGTACCCGCCAAGCGCCCGGCCGTCAGCCGCCGCGCCACCACCCTGGCCAACTCGCTCCAGGACGCCGAACTCCTGCTCCTGGACGGCGAGTCGCCCCAGGCACTCGCCGAACGCCTCACCCGGATCGCCGACTTCGCCGCGCAGGTCTCCTACGCACAGCTCGCCGACCTGGCCGCCACCCTCCAGCGGGAACTGCGCGAACTGCCCTACCGGGCAGCCGTCGTCGTCACCTCGCCCGAGGACGCGGAGCTGCGGCTGCGCCGGCTGGCAGACACCGCCGCCGACGGGGCGACGGGCGACGGCCCGGTCTTCTCCTCCGACGGACGCACCTTCCTCGGCCGGGCCTCCGACAGCGCCCGTATCGGCTTCCTCTTCCCGGGCCAGGGCTCGGGCACCTCGACCGGTGGCGGCGCGCTCGCCCGCCGCTTCACCGAGGCCGCCGAGGTCTACCGGCGGGCCAAGCTGCCCACCACCGGCGACATGGTCGCCACCGACGTGGCCCAGCCGCGCATCGTCACCGGCTCCGCCGCCGGGCTGCGCGTCCTGGACGCGCTCGGCATCGAGGCGGACATCGCCGTCGGCCACAGCCTCGGCGAACTCTCCGCCCTGCACTGGGCGGGCGCCCTGGACTCCGCCACCCTGCTGGAGGCGGCCCGGGTACGCGGAGCGGCCATGGCCGAGCACAGCGCCTCGGGCACCATGGCCTCGCTGGCCACCACCCCCGAGGAGGCCGGGGCGCTCATCGAGGAGCTCCCCGTCGTCATCTCCGGGTACAACAGCCCCCGGCAGACCGTCGTGGCCGGAACCGTCGACGCCATCGCCACCGTCGCGGAGCGGGCCGGGCGGGCCGGTGTCACCTGCACCCGCCTCGCGGTGTCCCACGCCTTCCACTCGCCGCTCGTCGCCCCGGCCGCCGACTCCTTCGGTGACTGGCTCGTCGGAGCGCGCCTGGACGAGGTGGACCGCCGGGTCGTCTCCACCGTCACCGGTGAGGAACTGGACGGCGACACCGACCTCGCCAAGCTGCTGCGGCAGCAGATCACCGAGCCGGTGCTGTTCACCCAGGCGGTACGGTCGGCCGCCGCCGACGTCGACCTGTTCATCGAGGTCGGCCCCGGCCGGGTGCTCGCCGGCATGGCGGCAGCCGCCGCCGACGTACCGGCCGTCGCCCTGAACACCGACGACGAGTCCCTGCGCGGACTGCTCCAGGTCGTCGGCGCCGCCTATGTGCTGGGCGCCCCGCTCATCCACGAGCGGCTCTTCAACGACCGGCTGACCCGGCCGCTGGAGGTCGGCGCGGAGTTCAGCTTCCTGACCAGCCCCTGCGAGCAGGCACCCGATGTCGTCCTGCCGGCCGCCCGCGGCCCGCGTACGGAGGACTCCGGCGACGGCGCCACCGCACAGGCCGGCAGCTCGGCGGGGGAGTCGGCGCTCGACGTGCTGCGCGCCCTGGTCGCCGAGCGGGCCGAGCTGCCGCCCGAGCTCGTCGACGAGAACAGCAGCCTCCTGGACGACCTGCACATGAGCTCGATCACGGTCGGCCAGATCGTCAACCAGGCCGCCGTCCAGCTCGGCCTCACCGCCGCCCACGTACCGACCAACTTCGCCACCGCCACGGTGGCCGAACTGGCCGAGGCGCTCACCACCCTGGCCGAGACCGGCGGCGAGGGAGCGGGCACCGCGTCCGTCGTGGCGGGATCCGCCGCCTGGGCCCGTCCCTTCGCCGTCGACCTCGACGCGATCACTCGGCCCGCCGCCGTACCGGGCGGGGAGAACGGGAAGTGGGAGCTGTTCACCGCCCCGGACCACCCCTTCGCGAAGGACGTGCAACGCGCCCTGGAAGGGGCCGCGGTGGGCTCCGGCGTCCTGGTCTGTCTGCCGCCCGGCTGCTCCCAGGAGCAGATCGCGCACGCGCTGGACGGAGCCAGGGCCGCCCTCGCGGGCGACCGCGAACGCCGCTTCGTCCTGGTGCAGCACGGCCGGGGCGCGGCCGGACTGGCCAAGACCCTGCACCTGGAGGCACCGCACCTGCGGACCACCGTCGTCCACACCCCGGTGACCGACGGCGCCGCGGACCTGGTGGCCGCCGAGGTCGCCGCGACCGGCCGCTTCAGCGAGGTCCACCTCGCCGCCGACGGCAGCCGTCGCGTTCCGGTGCTCCGCGCCCTGCCGGTCCGTGCCGAGCGCACCGACCAGGTGCTGAACTCCTCCGACGTCCTGCTCGTCACCGGCGGCGGCAAGGGCATCACCGCCGAGTGCGCGCTCGCCGTGGCCCGGGAGACCGGAGCCGCGCTGGCCGTCCTCGGCCGGTCCGACCCCGCGCAGGACCAGGACCTCGCCGCGAACCTGCGGCGCATGGCGGACAGCGGGGCGACGGTGCGCTACGCCGCCGCCGATGTCACCGACCCCGTGCGCGTCGCCGCGGCCGTCGCCGAACTCACCGGGGCGCTCGGCCCGGTCACCGCCGTACTGCACGGAGCGGGCCGCAACGAACCCGCCGCCCTCACCGGCCTCGGCATGGACACCGTCCGTGCCACGTTCGCCCCCAAGGTCGACGGGCTGCGCACCGTCCTGGACGCCGTCGGCGAGGAGAACCTGAAGCTCCTCGTCACCTTCGGCAGCATCATCGGCCGGGCCGGACTGCGCGGCGAGGCGCACTACGCCACCGCCAACGAATGGCTGGCCGACCTCACCGAGGAGGTCGCCCGCAACAACCCCGACTGCCGTGCCCTGTGCATGGAGTGGTCCGTATGGTCCGGCATCGGCATGGGCGAGAAGCTCTCCGTCGTCGAGTCCCTGTCCCGCGAGGGCATCGTCCCGGTCTCGCCCGACCAGGGTGTCGAGATCCTGCTGCGGCTGATCTCGGACCCGGACGCGCCCGTGGTGACGGTGATCAGCGGACGTACGGAAGGCATCGAGACCGTACGCCGGGACCTGCCGCCGCTGCCGCTGCTGCGGTTCACCGGCGCCCCGCTCATCCGCTACCACGGGGTCGAGCTGGTCACCGAGGTCGAACTGAACGCGGGTACCGACCTCTACCTCGCCGATCACCTGCTCGACGGCAACCTGTTGCTGCCCGCCGTGCTGGGCATGGAGGCCATGGTCCAGGTCGCTGCCGCGGTCACCGGGCGCACCGACGTACCGGTCATCGAGGGGGCGCGGTTCCTGCGGCCCATCGTGGTGCCGCCCGCCGGGACCACCCGTATCCGCATCGCGGCCACCGTCACCGACACCGACACGGTGGACGTGGCCATCCACGCGGAGGACACCGGCTTCGTCGCCGAGCACTTCCGGGCCAGGCTGGACTACTCCGGTACGGCCATCCCCGACGGGCCCCCGGCCCAGGTGGGCCCGGACGTCCCGGCCGCCCCGCTGGACCCGGCGGCCGACCTGTACGGCGGCGTCCTCTTCCAGGGCGAGCGCTTCCAGCGGCTGCGCCGCTTCCACCGGGCCGCCGCCCGGCACGTCGATGCCGACGTGGCGATCGGCGCGCCGTCCGGCTGGTTCGCCGGCTTCCTGCCGGGCACGCTGCTGCTGGCCGACCCGGGGATGCGGGACGCGCTGATGCACGGCAACCAGGTGTGCGTCCCCGACGCGACCCTGCTGCCGTCCGGCATCGAGCGGCTCTACCCCATGGCCGCCGGCACCGATCTGCCGGAAGAGGTGCGCTACTGCGCCACCGAGCGCTACCGGGACGGCGACACCTATGTGTACGACATCGCGGTGCGCACCCCCGACGGCACCGTCGTCGAGCGGTGGGAGGGGCTCACCCTGAACGCCGTCCGCAAGTCGGACGGCTCCGGACCGTGGGTCGCGCCGCTGCTCGGCTCGTACCTGGAACGGACCCTGGAGGAGGTGCTCGGCACCCATCTCGACGTCGCCGTCGAACCGGACCTGCCCGGCGCCGGAAAGTCCGCCGCCGAGCGCCGCGCGGCCACCGCGCGGGCCGTTCAGCGGGCCCTGGGCGAGAGCGCCGAGGTGCGCTACCGGCCCGACGGCCGCCCCGAACTCGACGACGGGAGCCATCTCTCGGCGGCCCACGGCCTGGGGGTGACCCTCGGGGTCGTCGCCGCGACGACCGTGGCCTGCGACGTCGAGGCGGTCAACATGCGCGGCGCCGCCGAATGGGAGGGACTGCTCGGCGAACACGCCGGGCTGGCCGCCCTGGTGGCCAAGGAGACGGGGGAGACCCCCGACACCGCGGCGACCCGGGTGTGGGGTGCCGTCGAGTGCCTGAAGAAGGCCGGACTGCTCGGCGGGGTGCCCCTGACCCTGGTCCCGCAGACCCGGGACAACTGGGTCGTCCTCACCTCGGGCGGACTGCGCGTCGCCACCTTCGTCACCTCGCTGCGCAACGCCCTGGAACCGGCGGTGTTCGCCTTCCTCACGGACGGCCGGGACGCCGAACGGTCCGAGGGGGCGGAAGGGTGAGCGCCATGACGGCGACGACGGGCACGGACAGCCACTCCGTGTACCGGCACACGGTCGCCTTCGCCGAGACCGATCTCTGTGGCACCGCCGACTATGTGACGTACATGATCTGGCAGGGACGCTGCCGCCGGGAGTTCTTCCGCGAGGCACTCGGCCACGCGGAGGACCGGGCCGACGGTACGAGGCTGTTCACCCTCCAGGCGGACTGCGAACTGCTGGAGGCGGTGCAGGCACGCGACCGGCTGTCCGTCCGTGTACGGGTGGCGGACATCGGCCACACCGAGTTCGGTCTCGTCTTCGAGTACGTCAAGGAGACACCACAGGGTGAGGTGCTGGTGGCCCACGGCCGGCAGCGCGTCGCCGTCATGAGCGGTCCGCCCACCGCCCCCGTTCCCGCAATGATCCCCGACGTGCTGGCGCGAGTGCTGGCACTTTACGCGGCCGGTTCCCGGCCTTCGGCTGGGAGGCAGATATGAGTCTGATGGCTGCTCCGCCCGCGGAGCTCGTCGATGTGCTGGACAGCAAACAACTGAGGACGACCTTCGGGGCGTTCCCCACCGGGGTCACCGTGGTGACCGTCGGCGGGGATGCCCCGCGGGGCATGACGGCCAACTCCTTCGCGTCCGTCTCCCTCGCCCCGCCGCTGGTGCTGTTCTGCGTCAACAAGGACGCGGTGATGCACCACAACCTGGAGCACTCGTCCACCTTCTCCGTGTCGGTGCTGGGCGTCGGCCAGGAGACGGTGGCCCGGCACTTCGCCAACCGGTCGCGCCCCGCCGGAGCGGGCCAGTTCGACACCGTCGGCTGGACGCCCGGACAGGTCTCCGACGCCCCGCTGATCGAGGGGGCGGTGGCCCACCTGGAGTGCGGGAAGTGGCAGATGTACGACGGCGGGGACCACACGATCTTCCTGGGCAAGGTCCTCACGGCCGCGCGCTGGCCCGACCGGGAGTCCCTGCTCTTCTCCGACGGGCGCTTCCGCGGCTTCCTCCCCGAACACCGCGAAGGCAGGGCGGCATGAGCGTCGACCCGCCCGGACCGCCGGTCCGGGCCCTGCCGGGGCTCCTGAGGAAACTCTCCGTGGACCGCCTGGGCATGATGAAGGACGCCGCCGCCCTGGGCGACGCCGTCCGGGTGTCCATGGGACCCAAGAAGCTCTACATCTTCAACCGGCCCGACTACGCCAAACACGTCCTGGCCGACAACAGCGCCAACTACCACAAGGGCATCGGCCTGGTGCAGGCCCGCCGGGTGCTGGGCGACGGGCTGCTGACCAGCGACGGTGAGGTCTGGCGCAACCAGCGCCGGGCGGTGCAGCCCGCGTTCAAACCGGGCCGTATCAACCAGCAGGCCGACGCCGTCGCCGAGGAGGCGGCCAAGCTCGTCGCCCTGCTGCGCACCCACGAGGGCGGCGGACCGGTCGACGTCCTCCAGGAGGTCACCGGACTCACCCTCGGGGTGCTCGGCCGCACCCTGCTGGACTCCGACCTCACGGCGCACGAATCCGTCGCGCACGCCTTCGAGGACGTCCAGGACCAGGCCATGCTGGAGATGGTCAGCCAGGGCATGGTGCCCTGGTGGCTCCCGTTGCCCGCGCAGCGGCGCTTCCGCGTGGCCCGCCGGGAGCTGTACCGGGTCGTCGACCTGCTGGTCGCCGACCGCAGCGCGCGGATGGCCGGCGGTGAGCCGGCCGACGACGCGCTGTCCAGGATCATCGTGGCGGCCCGCAAGCAGCAGCACGACCCCGCCGGGGTCCGCAAACGGCTGCGGGAGGAACTGGTCACGCTGCTGCTCGCTGGGCACGAGACCACGGCCAGCACCCTCGGCTGGACGCTCCACCTGGTGGAGCGTCATCCCGAGGTGCGCGCCGCGGTCCGTGCGGAGGCCCGCGCCGTCCTCGGTGACCGGGTCCCCGACGTGGAGGATCTGCACCGGCTGACGTACACGACCAAGGTGGTGCAGGAGGCGATGCGGCTGTACCCGCCGGTGTGGGTGCTGCCGAGGGTCGCCCAGCGGGCCGACGAGGTGGGCGGCTTCCGGGTCTCCGCCAAGGCTGACGTGCTGATCTGCCCGTACATCATGCACCGCAACCCGAGCCTGTGGGAGGAGCCGGAGCGGTTCGACCCCGAGCGGTTCGACCCGCAGCGGGTCGCCAGCCGGCCCCGGTACGCGTACATCCCGTTCGGCGCCGGGCCCAGGTTCTGCGTGGGCAGCAACCTCGGGATGATGGAGGCGGTGTTCGTCACGGCCCTGGTCACCCGGGACCTGGAACTGCGTACCGTCCCCGGCCACCGGGCGGTGGCCGAGCCCATGCTCTCGCTGCGGATGCGCGGCGGGCTGCCGATGACGGTGCATCCGGTGGGCTGAGGCCCCCGGGCATGACGATGCGGGGCCGGACACAACTCCTGTGTCCGGCCCCGCATCGTCATGCCCGGGGTGCGCCGCGGGGTCAGCGCAGCGCACCGCGGGAGAGGGTGTCGGCCGAGCCGAAGCGGGCCAGCAGCAGCGGGGGGTCCAGCTCGTCCACCGGGCGCAGCAGGATCTCCACCGGCCGCAGGATCTCACCCGGGTGGACGGAGACGGGCCCGTGCTGCCCGACGGACAGCATGTCCGTTTCCCCGGAGCCGAAGGACTGGTGCTCGTGTCCGTGGGGGACGGAGTGGCCCAGGACGTACCAGGTGCCGTTGGGTACGTCCTTGAGCTCGAAGTCCCCCGGACCGTCGAGCATCGTCCAGCGCACCGGCCGGCCCTGACGGACCCGGCTGGGGAAGAGACCGACGAAGACGTCACCGGGCTGCTGGCCGGGGGTGAGGAGCACCCGGCCGCGCAGCGACAGACGGGTGTACGCGAAGGACGAGGCGCGGGTGACGGTCGCCGGGAAGTTCGGCAGCACACCGCCGAAATCGCGGTACGCGCTCGGTGAGAGTCCCACGCAGGCCTTGAAGCGGGAACTGAATGTTCCGACGCTGCTGTACCCGACCTGGCTGCTGATATCGGCGACGCTGAAGTCCGTGTTCACGAGAAGTCTTTTGGCTTCCTGTATCCGCAGCGCGGACAGAAAGCGGCCCGGTGATGTTCCGGTGACGTCACGGAAGATCCGGGTGAAATGGAATTTGCTGAACATGGCCGTACGTGCCATGTCGTCGATCGTGAGGTCCTGCCCGAGGTTGACATGCATGTAACCGATCACCCGGCGGACAGCGTGCTCGATGGTGTTGGTGGTCACCGTATCTCCCTGTCGAGGCATTGCGTCAACGTCGAGTTGGCTGAGTCGTACGGATTTCCGCGATCTGCGTTCCCGGGGCGTGCCGGCGCTTGGCCAGGTCCTCGGCGAAGCGCTGCCAGACCTCGGAGCAGTGGTGGGCCAGATCGGCGACGGCGTCGACGGAGTGGGCGGGTACCGCCTCCGCCCGCTTCCTCCAGGCCTCGTCGACGATGAAGCGGCTGTGCAGCCACCGGACGAACTCGCGGCCGTTGTCGGAGTGGCGCAGGGACGGGTCGTTGGCGAGCTTGCGCAGGGTGTCCAGCGGCGCGCGGGACCGGGGGGAGACCGGGGGCTGGGCGCCGGCGGGAACGGGCCGTACGGGGTCCGGGGCGGTGGCTGCCGGGGCGTCGTCCGGCGCGGCCGCGGGCTCGGTCGCCGGCGCGGCCACGCCGGTGGACTGCCGGCTGCGCGGAACGGGGTTGTCGCCGCGCAGCAGCCGCTTGCGGACGTCGTGGGCGGTGCCGAGCGAGAGCCCGGTGCGTTCGACGACGGTGCGCAGCGGCAGGTCGGGGTTGCTGGCCAGCAGCGAGGCGGCGTGCATCCGTTCGGCGGTGCGGTCCAGGGGGTGGGCGCGGCCGTCGACTCCCGTACGTATGTTCAGGAGCGGAGAACCCGCGGCTGAACAGACGCGGACACCCGCCACGGTCTTGGCGTCCAGCCCCACATGGGCGGCGACGGCGCGGTCGGAGAGGCTCGGGTGGGAGGTCAGGATGCGGGCGGCGGCCGTCTTGCGGTCGGCCACCGACAGGGGCAGGCCGTTGGTGATGTTCGCCGACACGGACTGCAGGAAGATCTGGTCCTCGGCGCCCTCGTAGAAGCGGACCTCCACCGCGTCCAGGCCCTTCAGCTCGGCGGCACCGATGCGGTGCATGCCGTCGACCACACGCATGGTGGGCCGGTGCACCAGCACGGGCGGGAGCGAGGCGTACATCGCGGCGAGCCGGCGTACGTGCGCCTGGTCGATGCCGTTCAGACGAGGTGAGTCGGCCGGGCGGAGTTCATTGATCCGCACGAACTGCGGGGATTTTTGATCCTGTTCACGCTGGTCAGCGTCCGTGCCTTTCACGTTTCCCCCAAGCATGAGACCAGGCCCACTTCTGCGTGCCCGTGTAGGAGCAGAAGGAATGTCACGTGCGGGTGCTGAATACAGCCAGGTATGGAGCCTAATGAGGAGAGTGCAGATCAGGCCTGTTCTCAGGGCGCGAAGAGACAACTCAGGGGAGTCGGGGAATCGCTCACGACGACTTTGGCGAGTTGATTGAACGGCGTGACCGGTTCTAGCTTTCCATCACGCCGCAAGGCGCCCCACTCCGCACGATCCGAAAGGAGACCGAGTTGCGAAGCGAAAATGAGCGAGTGGCGCCGGACGGCGAACTCCGGACCATCACCCTGGAGGCCTATGCCGACACCATCGTTCCCGGACAGAAGCGTCATGACGGCGACCGCGCCATCGCCGGAGTCGCCACCGGCGGCGGCGCGGTCCAGGCCGGAGCACTGGAACTCCTCCAGTGGGACGCCACCGGCATCCACGACGGGCTGGACGACCTGGCCCGCCTGGTCAACGAGCACGCCACCGCCTACGCGGCGGAGCGGAACATCGCCCTCGACCCGTCCGTACCGCCCTTCGTGGCACTGGACTACGACGACCGTGCCGCCCTGATCCTGCTGCTGACGACCCCCGGACACCCGGAGAAGGACTTCTGGGTGATGCTCTCCCTCTTCTGCAACATGGCCTTCGACTCGGCGGCCCATCTGCCCACCGCACAGGCCCTGGCGGACGGCCACCCCGGTCTCGCCGCCATGGGCCTCTCGCACCCCGACGCGGACGGGCTCTGGCGCTTCAAGGACTTCGGCTACGGCCGTGAACTCGCCCGACTCCACCCCGACACCACGCCCTCCGGGAGCCCAGCATGAGCAGCACGGCCGAGCACACGGACGTCCTCGTCATCGGCAGCGGATTCGGCGGCGCCATCGCCGCGTACCACCTGGCCGCCGGCGGGGCCAAGGTCACCGTCCTGGAACGGGGGCCCTGGCTGAAGAGCGCCGACTTCGAGCACGACTACAAGCTCGGCTCCTCCTACACCCGGGCCTTCGACTTCGTGGTCGGCGACGGGATGAGCATCCTGGGCGGCAACTGTGTCGGCGGAGGGAGCGTCGTCTACTTCGCGGCCATGCCCCGGGCCCCGCGCTTCGTCTTCGACCGGCAGGGCTCCATCGGCCGGCGGATGTGGCCGGGCGCGGTCAGCCGGGACACGCTCGACCCCTGGTACGACCGGGTCGAGGAGTCCCTCTCGGTGGCCAAGCAGGACTGGAACGACGTCAGCTACGCCGGCGGCCTGTGGGCCGCGGCCTGCAACCACGCCGGCCGCACCGCCAATCCGCTCGCCGTCGCCATCGACAACACCAAGTGTGTCAACTGCAACTGGATGATGGCCGGGTGCCGGTTCGAGGCCAAGCAGTCGCTGCTGGTCAACTACCTTCCGGCCGCGCTCGCCCACGGGGCGGAGATCCGCCCGCTGCACGAGGTGCAGCACATATCGCGCACCTCGGACGGCGACTACCGGGTCCACTACAACGTGATCCACGACGAGGACTACCGCTTCCAGGCCGGCAGCGGTGTGATCGAGGCGAAGATCGTGGTCATGGCCGCCGGGGCCGGCGCCACTCCGGTCATCCTCCAGCGCAGCGAGGCCCACCTCGGCACGATGCCCAGAGCGGTCGGCCGCTACTTCTCCGGCAACGGCGAGCGGCTCAACACCGCCATCATCGACGAGAAGAGGGCGGCCGAACTCTTCGGTCTGGACCGGGGTGACGGGCTGGCGTACGCGGCCAACCAGATCGGCAAGGGCCCCACCGTCGCCAGCTGGGACAAGCTGGACGGCTCACTGCCCGAGTACTCCCGCTACTCCCTGGAACAGCTCTACTTCCCGCCCGGCCTCGGCACGATCCTGGCCCAGGTCCCCGACGCCGCCGGGCCCACCTGGTTCGGCAGGGAGAAGAAGGAGATCCTGAAGAAGTGGACGTCCTGGCTCACGATCTTCTCGATGATCGAGGACGACAACGAGGGCGTCTTCGGCCCGCCGCCCGCGACCGGTAACGCGCACCGCATCTCCCAGCAGATGCTCGGGCGGGGCAACCTCCGCTACGACCCGACCAAGAACACCCTGGGCGCCTGGGCCGCCTCCGACGCCGAGGTCAAGGAGATCCTGGAGAAGGACGGCCTGGCAAAGGTGATGCCCTGGACCAACGACCTGGTCGGTGCCTACACGGTCCACCCGTTGTCCTCCTGCCGGATGGGCGACGACCCCCTCACCTCGGCCCTCGACGACCGCAACGAGCTGCGTGACCACCCCGGAATCTTCGTCACGGACGGCTCTGCCGTCCCCGGCGCGCTGACCGTCAACCCCGCGATGACCATCGCCGCCCTGGCCGAACGCGCCGTCCCCGGCATCGTGCAGGCCGCCCAGCGCAAGGGAATCTCCGTGACCTACGGTGCCCCGGCCCCCGACGGCTCCCGCAGTGGCCGCAAGAAGGTCCTGCCGCTGCTGCCCACACTCACCCGGACCTGATTCCGCCCCGGGGTGCGCCGGGCCCGCCCGGCGCACCCCGGCGCACCCGCCGCCCCACCCCACCGGCACGCCCCGCGTCCGCACGGCGAGGAATCGCCCCGGGCGGACGCGTCCGGACAGTGGGTTGTTTCAAACAACCGGCGAAGGGCCGGACCCCGACGACCTGACGGCACACGGACCACGGACCACGACGAAGGGCTACGGACGATGACGACCACGACCACCGACTACTTCGAGTACACCCACACCGTCGGCTTCGAGGAGACCAACCTCGTCGGCAACGTGTACTACGTGAACTATCTGCGCTGGCAGGGCCGCTGCCGCGAGCTGTTCCTGAAGCAGAAGGCGCCGGCGGTGCTGGCCGATGTGCAGAACGACCTCAAGCTCTTCACGCTCAAGGTGGACTGCGAGTTCTTCGCCGAGATCACGGCCTTCGACGAGCTGTCGATCCGGATGCGGCTGTCGGAGCTGGGCCAGACCCAGCTGGAGTTCACCTTCGACTACGTCAAGGTGGCCGAGGGGGGCGGCGAGACGCTGGTGGCCCGGGGCAAGCAGCGGATCGCCTGCATGCGGGGACCGAACACCGCGACCGTGCCCTCCGTCATCCCCGAGGCCCTGGCCGAGGCGCTCGCGCCGTACACCGGCCGGCTGCGTCCGCTCGCGGGCCGGGCCGCCGCCTGACCGGCCGCGCCGCCCCGCCCCGCACGGCGGGAGCCCGCGCGCACGGCCCGCCCCGGACGGCCGGTACGACCCGGTGGTCCTGTCCTCCGCACCCGTGTTCCACCGTGCTCCGCACCCGTGTTCCGCCCGTGTGTTCCGTATCCGTGCGTCACCGCTCAGCCGCTCCGTGCGTCACCCCTCGACCGTCCCCCATGGCCGGTGAGTTGCTTCACAGGACCCGATCGGGTCCGCCCCGCAGAGTCCTCGAAGACCGTATGAGAAGGAGACGAGAAATGAACACGCTCAACGACGTTCTCAAGCACCTGGCCGCCGACATCGACGAGATCGCCGGCATCGTGGAGAACCTGGACGACGAGGCATGGCAGACCCCCACCCCCGCCGCGGGCTGGACCGTCGCCGACCAGATCGCCCACCTCACCTTCGTCTTCAACCTGGCCAGGACGGCCGCCGCCGAACCGCAGGCGTTCCAGGCCATCACCGCCGCGGCCGCCGGTAACTTCGACGGAGCGGTCAACGCCGCCCTCGCCCAGTTCAAGGCCTTCCCGCCCCGCGAACTGGTCGCACGCTTCCGGGCCCTGGGCCAGGCGTCCATCGACGCGCTCGCCGCGGTGCCGGCCGGTCAGGTGGTGCCGTGGCTGGTCAACCCGCTGCCGCCGGTCGTCCTGGGCTGCGCCGGAATCATGGAGGTCTTCGCCCACGGCCAGGACATCACCGACGCCCTCGGAGTCCGCAGGGAGCCCACCGATCGGCTGCGCAACATCGCCGACTTCGCCTGGCTGACCCGCGACTTCGGCTACGAGTCGCACGGTCTCACCCCGCCCGCCGAGCCCTTCCGCTTCCTCCTGACGGCCCCCTCCGGCGAGGTGTGGTCGGTCGGTCCCGAGGACGCGGCCGAGACGATCCAGGGCCCCGCGCACGACTTCGCCCTGCTGGTGACCCGCCGCCGGCACCGCGACGACCTCGCCCTGACCGCGACCGGACCGGCAGGTGAGCAGTGGCTGAGCATCGCGCAGGCCTACCGGGGCCCGGCCGGTGAAGGGCGCAAGCCCGGCCAGTTCGCGGACGCCGGACAGTGACCGGCGGCCGGCCACCGCGAACCGCGCGCCCCCGCCACAGCCGTGCCAGAAGCCCACCAGGGAGAAGACATGACGAGCACCAGGCCGGATCGAGTCATCGTGATCGGCTGCGGTCTGATCGGTACGTCCGTCGCGCTGGCCCTCACCCGGGCCGGGGTGCGGGTCGCCCTCGACGACGTGGACACCGCGGCCCTGGACGAGGCCTGCCGGATGGGCGCCGGGACCGCGCTGACCGTGGACACCCCGGTCGCGGACCTCGTGGTGATCGCCACCCCGCCGTCCGCCGTCGTCGACACCCTGTACAGGGCCCAGGCGCGCGGGCTCGGCCGGGCGTACACCGATGTGGCGAGCACCAAGGAACACATCTGGGCGGAGGCGGCGCTGCGCGGCAGCGACCTGCTGGGCTACGTGCCCGGCCATCCGATGGCGGGCCGGGAACTGTCCGGCCCCGGCGCGGCCCTGCCCGACCTCTTCGCCGGACGCCCCTGGATCCTGTGCCCCTATCCGACGGTCGACCCCGAGGCGCTCGCCGCCGTCGACGCGTTGGTGAGGCTGTGCGGGGGCGTCCGCCGGGATCTGACACCCGCCGCCCACGACCGGGCGGCTGCCGCGCTCTCGCACGTGCCGCAGGTCGTCTCCTCCGCACTCGCGGGACAACTCGCCGGGCTCGGCCCCGACATCCTCGCGCTGGCCGGCTCCGGGGTCACGGACACCACCCGGACCGCGGGCAGCGACCCCGGGCTGTGGGCCGACATCCTCGGCCAGAACGCCTCGGTGGTGGCGGAGGCGGTGGAGCGGCTGGCCGGTGAACTCGGCTGTCTGGCACGTGAGTTGAGGGCCGGTGGGCCCGGTCCCTCGGACGGGGTGCGCGAGCTGCTCGACCGCGGCAACGCGGGCCGCGCGGCGCTGCTCGCGGCGGCCGGGACGACCGCCGCGAACACGGCCGGGACCGGCCCCGCGGGCGGTCCCGCCGCACCCGTGCCCGCCGCCGCACGCACCCGTGCGGCGGCGGGCACGAGGACCGGGCCGCCGTATCTGCCCTACCGCTCACTGCTCCTGCGGCCCGGCCGGCCGGCGGGCCCGGTACCGCGCATCCGTCGCTTCGCCCGGTGACCCGCCGCTCAGCGGCCGGGCACCGGCCGGGGGCCGGCCAGCCTTCCGCCCACGCAGAGGGCGGTGGTCAGTGAGGCCCACGACGTGAGTTCGACCAGCTCCCGGTCGGTGGGATGGAACACACGGAACGCGGCCACATCGGCGTCGGTGATCCGGTGGGCGGCGAAGGCGGTCAGCAGCGCCAGCCGGGCCACGGGCACCTGCGGCGCCGTCAGTCCGGCCGAGGCCTCCTGGAGCCAGGCCGTGCTCAGGGCCGCCGGGCCGCCGTCCCATGCGGCCAGCCGGTCGGCCAGCCGCTCGCGGACCGGCTGCGGCACCCAGTCCGCCGCACCGTCCACGGCCGCCACCGCCCGGCCCAGCGCATCGGCCACCACCGGACTTCCACCGGCCCACCCCGGAAGGGACTGCCGGGGTGCGGAGGGCAGCAGGCTCAGCGAGGATCCGGCCGGTACCGGCCCCGGACCGACCGGCCGCATGGAGCGGGCGACCGTACGCATGATGGGACCGCGGAGGAATCCGGGGGCCTGGTCGGGCATCGGGGAGTCGGCCAGGAAGACAGCGGCCATCCGGTTGATGTAGTGGAAGGTGACGGCCACTCCGCAGAGTTCGGCCGCCTCGGCGGCCGAGGCCGCCGGAACGCGCGGGCCGTCGGCGGCGCGCAGGCCCGTGGCGCGGGCCCAGGCCGCGAGCGCGGCTTCGGTCTCGGCCGGTTCCGGCTCCAGCGTCTGAAGAGTGGCCCGGTGCACATCGACGCAGTACGAGCAGGTGTTGGCCTCGGAGACGGCGGTCGCGGTGACCTCCTTGGCGGCCCGGCCGGCCTCCCCCTCGACCAGCAGGGTCTCCCGCAGCATCAACCAGGCCGCGGCGAGTGCGACCGGGGCGGGGGAGTGCAGGGCCAGGGGCGGAGCGAGCACCCCGAAGTCCCTCTCCGCCTGCGTGTACACCGCGGCCACCAGCCCCCGGGCCCGGCCCGGGGGCACCGCCTCCACGTACCGCACCTGCTTCAACGCGCCTCGCAGCACTGTCCTGACAACAGGTCTCACCGCCGCGCACCTCCTCGGCCAGGGCTCCCCTTACGGCTCTCGGCGGCCGTGGGCCAGCGCACCGATACTGGCCGCGCGGTCCGCGCCGGCGCATCCTCAGGACTGCTCGCCCTGCCCGCCCGGAACCTCAGGCGGCCGGGGGCACCGCCCGCAGCCGGGGTGCGCGGGACCCGGCGCGGGCCACCGCCTCCCCCAGCAGCCGCAGGCCCGGGGCGGCCGGCTGACACTCCGGGGCGGGCCGGTTCGCCTCGGCGCGGGCGACAGCGGCGCACATCCGGTCCCAGTCCGTGGGTTCGGCGGCGGCAGTGGCCGCGGCGGCGATCTCGGCGGCGGCCTCGGCATCGGCCCCGGTGGAGGTGGTCCGTAAGGCGTCCGCGTCCCCGGGGCCGTCCTCGTCGGGAACGGCCCCGGCGAAGCCGAACACCCCCTGCTCCATGAACATGCGCACCAGCGCCGTGGCCGCGCCCTTCGCCGCCGCCGAGGTGTACGCGGTGGAGGCGGAGGCCGCCGCCCCGAGCACCTGTGCCGGCGCGGCCGGCGGTTCCTTCTCGGCCCCGTGGGCCGCCGGGCGGATATCGCTCATGCTCTGCCTCCCATGCCGGGTCTGGCACCGGACCGGTGGTGCGGTTCGGCGTGCGCGCGGCGCGGTGCGCGGCGGGGGCTCCGTACCGGGTGGGTCCGTGTCCGGTCCGCCGGGCGGCCCGCCACCCCGTGCCGAGAAGCATCATTCTCGGACCGGTGGCCGGGGGCGGGCGTCTCCTTCCGTGCGCAGAAACGATCGGCTCACGTGCGCAGAACGATCGCTTCACGTGCGCAGAAACGATCGGTGCGACTCCGCGGATCGTCCCCGGACAGCCCTTCGGACCTGCCTGAATGCGGGCCGGCCACGGATTGTGCCGCGACTTGGCCATCTTCGCGTGCCCTTCGGCGGTCGCCGCGCCTTGGATGGGGCGTGACCGCCCGCGCGTGCTCCCGCGTGCCGGACACGGCGGACGGCAGGCAGCCCCCGACCCCCGGAGACCCCTCTCCGGACCCGTCACCGCACCGCTGGACGGACCCGCCGGCCGTGTGCGGTGCCGGAACCGCCGGAGTGCTCCGCCCGCGCCGGGGCCGGTCCGCCTCCGACACCCGTTCCTCCCCGAGGAGTCACCATGCCGAACGCCCCCGTACGGTCCCCGGGCACGCCGCAGCCGTCCGCGGTGTGCCCGTGCGGTTTCCTGCCCGCGGTGTGCCCGTGCGGCTTCCTGGACGCGCTCGTGGCGGACGCGCGCGGCGGCTCCTGGGCCCCCACTCCGCTGGAGCGGCGCATCGCGGGCCTGCTCGCGGCGGCGGCGGCGGGCGACGGCCTGCTCACCGCGGACCGGGTGCGCGCCGCGCTGTGGGAGGGCTCCCTCGCACTCGTCCAGGAGAACGACGGGAGACTGGCCCGCCTCCTGGCCGGCCTGCTGTCCCTGCCGGTGGTGTACGGGGGGTACGGGCCGTACGGGGATGTGCCGTACGGGCAAGCGCCTTACGGGGACGTGCCGGACCGGGACTCCGACGCCGCCCGGCAGAGCCGGCGGACCCTGGACGCCGCGTACGGGTTCGTCGTGGCGACGGCCTCCGGTCATGCGTACTGACCCCAGCGTCCGGAGCACGCGGGGTGCGGCGCCCGTGGTCCAGGTGCTCCGGGCTCCCCGGCCGCTGGTACCTCGGCCGCCGGCTCCCCGGCCGCCGGCTCCCCGGCCGCCGGCTCCCCGGCCGCTGGTACCCCGGCTGTTGGTTCCCGGTGCCGCGCTCGGCCCGGTGCGCCCGCCCGGGGGCGCCTGCCAACTGTGGCTCGCCGACGCGAACGTACGGCCCGGGGCGGTCGACGACCTCGCCCGGCAGGTCCTGGACGATGCGGAACACGACCGTGCGGCCGAGCTGCGCCGCCCCCTGGACCGGCGGTGCTACGTCACCGCCCATGTCGCCCTCCGGGTCCTGCTCGGTGCCCATCTGGGCATCGCGGCGCACCGGGTGCGCTTCCGTCGCGAGCCCTGCCCCTGCTGCGGCGAGCCGCACGGCAGGCCCGCGGCGGAGGACCTCCGGGTGCCGCTGCACTTCTCGCTGTCGCACAGCGGTGATCTGGCGCTCCTCGCCTTCGCCGACGAACCGGTGGGCGTGGACGTGCAGACCACGGGTTCGGTGGAGGCCGCCGACGAGATCAGGGGGGTGCTGCATCCTCGGGAGGAGGCGGAACTGGCGGCCTGTGAGGAGCGTGTGCGCCCGGACGCGTTCGCCCGTGTCTGGGTACGGAAGGAGGCCTACCTCAAGGGTCTCGGTACGGGCCTGGCCCGGAGTCCCTCGCTGGACTATGTGGGCACCGGGCCGACGGCCGCCGCGCCGCCCGGCTGGCGGGTGGAGGATGTCGTGGTGCCCATGGGGTACGCGGCGGCGGCGGCGGTCGCGGCCGGCGGACCGTTGCCCGGATGACCGCGCGGCGGGGGTCGTGGCCGTCCTCTCTCCTCACGGACGCCGGCTGCTCCCGCCTCCCGCCGGGTCAGTAGCTGTTCTCGGCGGGGGCGGCGCCGTCCGTTCCGATGTCGGCCAGTGCCCGCAGCACCATCGGGGGGTGCTCGGCCAGCCGTTGCAGCAGATGCGGCCACCAGCCGGTGCCGTAGGGGGCATGGATGCGGCACACCAGGCCGTCCTGCCGGAAGCGGCGCAGCAGGGCCGGCTGCACACCGTGGAGCATCTCGATCTCGACGGTCCGCCGCAGCAGTCCCCGTTGCCGTGCCGAGGCGAGCAGCGCGGGGTCCTGGGTGGCCAGACTGAGCCGGACCCCGCGCTCCAGGAGCAGTTGGGCGAGATCCAGGTACCGGTCGTCCAGCGCCGGGCCGCGCGGCAGGGCGATATGGCCGGGCTCCGGTGAGGCGCCCTTGACCAGCCGGATCGTGCAGCCGGGCCGGGCCAGTTCCGCCGCGTCGTGCGGGGTGCGGTGCAGATGGGCCTGGAGGGTGATGCCGAGGTTGGTGTGGCTGGCGCGGAGTTCGCGGTAGGCGTCGAGCACGGTATCGACGCCGGGGGCGGGCCCCATGCTCAGGACGACCTCGCTCCCGCGGCTGGCCGCGGCCGTCACGATCCGGCCGGTGTTGCGCGTGGCCAGGCGGGCCGACCGGGCCAGGCCGACCTGGGCCAGGTCGAAGCCGAGCCGTTCGGGCACCGGTTCGTGGGCGAGCAGGGCGAGGTACTCCGCGACGGTCCGCTCGACCTCCGCGGGGTCGTCCGGGTACGGGCGGTCGGTGGTGTACTCGGCGCTCAGCAGATAGCCCTTGGTCCGCAGCCGGTCGGCGCGTTCGAGGAATCCGGCCCGGTCCGGCGCGGGTACGTAGCGCCGCGCGGCGGGGGCCAGGATGTCCTGGAGGACGGAGCCGGGCCCGGTCGGGGCGGTGCGGACGAGGGAGTCGGCGGCGAGCTTGCGCAGCCCCTCGGAAGCGGCCTCCAGCAGGGCCCGCTGGGAGAGTTCGTCGGTCATGGCTGCGCCTCGGTGTCGGTCCTCGGAGCGTGACAGGGCTGCGGTGCGGGCGGCGTCCGGCGCCGGGTCCGCGGTCAGCCGGGGCACGAGGCCTTCTCCTGGGGCCGGGTCAGCCTGCGGATGCGCAGCCGGTCCAGTGCCAGCTGCCGGCGTGACCGGTGCAGGGTGTGGATGACACCGGTGCAGGCCCGGCGTCCGGCGGCCGTGCGGACAGCGGTGCCCGGCCGCGTACCGGGGTCGAAGCAGTAGACGGAGGGCAGCGACTCGATCGCATTGATCACGTCCTGGCCGAGCCGGTCGGCCGTGCCGTGCGGCTCCACCCCGGTGACGAGGACATCGGCCTCGCAGAGGGGGGAGTAGTCCGCTCCGGCCCACCGGTCCAGGAACTCCTCGGGGTGGACATGGGCCAGTGCGGTCAGATCGGCCAGGTTGGTGCCCAGGCACAGGTCGTCGTATCCGGGCAGGACGTCGCCGAGCAGGGGGAGGGCCGATACCGGTTGCGGGCCCCGGGAAGTGAGCACCAGACAGGTGCGGGCCGGGCCGTGGGTGATCCCGAGCGCGTCGAGCGTGTCCCGGGTGCGGGCGATGAGCGCGGACACGGGACCGTGACCGGGTGCTGCCAGCGAGGTGCGGTCGGGCACGGTGAACGGCCCCTGCCGCCGGGTACGGTGCCGTCGGACCGCGACGACGACATGCCGGCCGGCGCACGAGACGGTCTCCACGGTGTACTCGCGCTCGTCGGACCGGTGGGGGGCACGGGGGAAGGCCGGCCGGGGCAGCGGCGGGGGAACCGGGACCCCCGGCAGTCCGAGCCGTCCGGCCAGCGCCGCGGCGAGCGGTACGCCGGAGGCCCGCCCGGCGATGACCCCCAGGGGGTGGTGCCGGGCGATCAGGGCCGCGGTCCGGCAGGGATCGGCACCGGAGTCGCTGCGTACCTGGACGACGCCCACCCCCCATTTGGCAAAGGATTTTGGCAATACATTGCCAAGCGGTTCGGTGTCGACGAGTACCGCCACAGCGGAGAATTCCCTGTTCGATCTCGCGATTTCCACGGTCCGCCACCTCTGGTCGGAAGTGTCACATCCGGGCTCAGTATTCACGTTTCCATGTGTAGGCAAAATGTTGCCACACTGTGGCACGTGTTGGCAACAGTGGGGCCCGGGAGAGCGGGCATGCGACCGCCTCCCCTCTCCCGGCGGCACCGGGGGAGGGGAGGCGGTGGGACAGCCCGAGGGGGAGAGGAGGGAAGGCGGCTCGGCGAGGAAGAGTGAGGGAGAGGAGTGAGGGAGGGGAGCGGGAAGGAAGGCGGAGGGAAGGAAGCGGGCTCGGCCGGCGGGGCCGGCGGTGGTCAGCCCGCTGCGACGCCCTGCTTCTTGCCCCGCGCCTCCATCAGGCACTCCGCGGCCAGCCGCCAGATTTCGGCGGCGAGATCGATGTTGGCGTTCTCCTGTGCCTGCAGGGCCAGTTGTTGCAGGCCGGCCAGGCCCTCGTCCTCCTCGCCGCCGAGAATGCGCAGCTGATTGCCGAGCACTTCCAGGCGTATCCGCGTCTGGTACGGCAGGCGCAGATCGGTCCGGCCGAGCCGGTCCAGCAGGGCACGGGCGTCCGCCGGCCGGCCCTCGTGGAAGGCCAGACGGGCGCGCAGGGCGGTCAGGGACTGCTCCAGTGCGGGCGTACGGGCGAAGGGCAGAGCGGCCTCGGCGGCCTCGATGCAGCGCTGGGCGGCATCGAGGTCGGGCGGGAACTTCTGCAGCTGGAGCTCCGCCATGGCCACCCGCAGCCGCAGCCAGATGGTGAGGTTCTCGCGGCTGTCGAAGCCGTCCAGCGCGCGCTGGAACAGGGACTCGGCCGCGTCGAACTCACCCTCCCGCACCTTCAGGGCGCCCGCCGTCCACAGAGACTCGGCCCACAGGGTGTCGGAACGCCCTTCGACCAGTGCGGTCAGCTCGTCCGCGTGCCTGCGGGCGTCCGGCATCCGTCCGGCCTCCGCCTCCACGGACACCAGGACCAGTAGCGTGGCCGCCACGTCCTGGGTGGAGAGGCTGTTGTCCCGGGCCAGCCGGTACGCCGTCGCCGCGGCGTCGACCGCCGGGGCGATCTCGCCGGAGACGCGCAGACACCTGGCGAACTGTGTCAGGGCGCGCGAGCGCAGCTCGGCCAGGCCGATCTCCTCGCTGAGCACGACGAGCTGGTCGAGGTAGGCGCGCTCGGCTTCCTGGTCGCCGTGGCGTCGCTTCCACTGGCCCAGCAGCCACAGGGCCTGCCAGCGGAGCATCGGCTCCTGGCCGTGCGACGACTCCAGCGCCTCGGCCAGCAGCTCGCTGGTCTCATCGGATTCGAGCGAGGTGGCGAGGGAGAGTATCTGTGCGAGCGAGGTGGCTCTGGACTCCTCGAACTCGGCGGCGCTGATGCCCAGCTGGCCCGCCAGGTGCGCCACGGCGCGTTCGGTGGGCTGGCGTGCGCCCGATTCCAGACGTGAGAGATAACCGGTCGACATACCGTCCCCGGCGACGACGGCCTGCGACAGGCCGCGTTCGGTCCTCAGCTGCCTCAGTCGGCGGCCGAAGGATGGCTGCTCCAGCACGTGCACGCCCCAACGGGTGGATGGATTACGGATGATTCCGGCCCTGGCACATGTTGCCGTAGTCGTGTCACACCGCTCGTTCCAGTTATGCCACAGGATATCCATGAACCATTCCGCTTGGCAAACGTCTGACCTCGGAAGCTCCCGCTGCTGGCGGGATACTTACCACTCTGCCTGGCAAAGGATCTTGCCCAAACTTTGGTAAGTTGTTGTCAAGTCGGTCGGGGCTGCCCTAGGCTGACTTGGCAACACACGGAACGGATCGAGCCGATACGGTGAACCCACCATGTCCACGGGAGTGGCCGAAATGACCAGTGACCGCTTTGCAGTCATCGCCGCCACGGGCGCCCCGGCCGACACCCCGGCAGCCCGGAGCACGGAGGCGGACGAGCCCGTCCGGCCCGGCGATCCGGTGTGCGAGGTCCGGGAGTTCCTCTTCGAGGCGTGGCAGGACCTGCTCGGCTGCGCCAACCTCACCGAGCACTCCGACTTCTTCGCCCGCGGTGGCGACTCGCTCCTGATCACCCGGCTGGCGCGGCGCGTCGGCAAGCGGTTCGGCGTGGTGGTCACGATGCACGACATGTCGCGCCGCAACCTCGGGGACCAGATCGTCCTCGTCCGCACGAGGCTCTCCCGCGGGCCGGCGCACCGGGCCCGGCCCGTCGTGACCACCCGGAGCATCCGTACCTTCGTCGCCCGGCAGTGGGCCGAACTGCTCGGCTGCCGCGTCCCCTTCGACCACTCGGACTTCTTCGCCCTCGGCGGTGACTCGCTGCTCGGCACCCGCCTGGTGCGGCGCCTGGAGAAGGAGTTCGGCGTCGACGTCCCTGTGCGCGACATCCTGGGCGCCACCACGCTGGCGGGCCAGGTGCTGCTGCTCGGGGGGCTGCTCGCCGAGTCCCCCCGCCCCGCCCACACGCCGCGCAGCCGCGCCGCGTAGCCGTCCGCCTCCTCGGCCTCTCCGCCCCTCGCACTCTCGCCCCCTCACGTCCCCCGGCCGGCCCGCGCCGTCCGGGGGGCGTTCGTGTGTCCGGAGCCGGCCCGCCGCCGCGCCACCGGGCGCTTCCGCCCGCGCTCCGGGGCGCTCCACCCCGTACTCCTCGTGCTCCGGGGCGCTCCACTCCCGTACTCCTCGTGCTCCGCCCGTACTCCGCTCATACAGGCAAGTTGCCAAAGTCTGGCAAATCGTTGCCATGGGAGCCCGTCTTCACTAGCTTCCTGTCATCGGCGGATGCCCATCGGCCGATGACCGCATCCGCAGTCCCGTACGAGGAGCAGCCATGAACATCACGCACCCCGCGCCCGGCGTCCGGACCGGCTCCGGCGAGAACGTCGAGTGGCCCTGATCCGCACCCCTCCGGCCGAGCAGCCCTGACCGGCCCCGGCCCCGGCCCGAGCAGCCCCGATCCGCCGTCAGAAGGACATCCCGTGACGCACATAGCGCTCGACAACGATCTGCCCGGCATCAGCGGACTGATGGCGCACCGGCCGGACACCGGCGAACCGCTGGGCAAGCTGGCCGACGCCCTGCTGACCGCGCCGTCCTCGCTGAGCCGGGGCGAGCGCGAGCTGATCGCCGCCTATGTCTCCGAGCTCAACGGCACCGAGTTCTGCTCCGCCTCCCACAGCGCGTTCGCCGCCGCCCAGCTCGACGGCGGCCGGGCCCTGGTCGACGCGGTGCTCACCGACGCCGCCACCGCGCCGGTCGGCCCCAAGCTCCGCGCCCTGCTCCGCGTCGCGGCCGAGGTGCAGGCGGCGGCGCGCCCGGTGTCCGACGAGGCGGTCGCGGCGGCCCGCGCCGAGGGGGCCGACGACACCGACCTCCACGACACCGTTCTGATCGCCGCCGCCTTCTGTATGTTCAACCGCTACGTCGACGGACTGGCCACCGCTCTCCCCACCGACCCCGCCGACTACACGCGGACGGCCGAGCGAATCGTCGCGCGGGGGTACCGGGGCTGAACCCCGCTCCTGACCGGGCCGTCTCCCGCGCACCTCGTCCCACCTCGTCCGCACCCCGGCCCCCGTCCACCCGAACAGACCGCGCCGGACACCACGGCGCGGCTCAAAGAGCTGAGCAACGCCGGAGATGCCCGCCCCGACGGGGCGCTCGGAACATGGACCGCGAATCGCCCACCGGTCCCGCCGGTGGGCCGGGGCGGGGACGACCCGTCGCAGGACCACCGGGATGAGGTGCTCAGCAGTGACCGTTGACATCGCGCCGACCAGCGCGCGCAGCGTTGCCACGATCTACAACTCGGCCGTCGCGGCCTTCGCCATCGCCGCCGCGTGGGAGGTGGGGGCTCTGGAGGAGCTCTACCGCGAACGCACCCTGGACACATCCGAATTCGCGGAGCGCCGCGGCCTCGACGTTCTTTCCACGACCGGTCTCTTCCGGGCCATGGCCTCGGTCGGACTGGTCCACCGCGAGGGCACCGCCGTCATCCCGCTGTCCGGGTTCGACGCGGTGTACCACAACAAGTCCTTCTTCCACTGGCTCGGCCGGGGCAGCGCCGAGCTGTTCCAGCAGATCCCCCGGGTGCTGCGCAACGAACAGCGCACCGGCGCCTACTACCGCAGGGACCCGGCGGCCATCGCGTTCGCCTGCCGCGAGATCGACGACATCACCTACGCCCCGGCCTACTGGGGCGCCATCGAGCGCCTCGACTTCCCCGTCACCCGTGTCGCGGATCTCGGCTGCGGCAGCGGCGGCCGGCTGATGGACCTGCTGCACCGCTTCCCCGGCACCACGGGCATCGGGGTCGACATCGCCGCTCCGTCGCTGGAGGTGGCACGCAAGGAAGCCGCCGACATCGGCCTGTCCGACCGTTCCGAGTTCGTGCGGGGGGACGTGCTCCGGCTGGAACCGCGCCCGGAGTTCGCCGACATCGAGCTGGTCACCTGCTTCATGATGGGCCACGACTTCTGGCCGCGCGAGAACTGCGTGGCCACCCTGCGCCGGCTGCGCGAGGTCTTCCCCGCCGCACGCCGGCTGCTGATCGGCGACGCCACCCGCACGGCGCTGCCGGACACCGAACTGCCGGTCTTCACCCTGGGCTTCGAGCTCGGGCACGATCTGATGGGGACCTTCCTGCCGACCATCGACGACTGGGAGTCGGTGTTCGCCGAAGGCGGCTGGGAGCTCGTGCGCACCAACCGCATCGAGCTGACCGTCGGAGAGGTCATCTTCGAACTGGCCTGATCCGTCCGCTCCCCGATACCTCTCGCCCGGCTGCCGCCGTCATCGCCCCCGGAAGCCGGCACCTCCTGTCGACCCGGGGCGTGTAGGAGACCCCGATGCCCACGCTCGCCGCCGCCGTCGCCCGTACCCTCGCCGTCGCCGTCGCCCGTACCCTCGCCGTCGCCGGCGTCCGCCATGCGTTCGGTCTGGTCGGCGGCGGCAACATCCTCGCCGCCGCGGCCCTGACCGAGGCGGGCGTCCACTACACGGCGGCCCGCCACGAGGGCGGTGCCATGGCGATGGCCGACGCCTACTTCCGGGTGACGGGGGAGGTGGCGGTCTGTACGACGACCCATGGGCCGGGGCTCACCAACGCGGCCACGGCGCTGGCCGAGGCGGCCAAGAACCGTTCCGCCGTCGTCCTGCTGTGCGGTGACGCGCCGACCGGTGGGCCCAGGCCCCACGACATCGACCAGAGCGCGCTGGTCACCTCGCTCGGTGTGCCCGTCGTACGGCTCACCGATCCGGCCACCGCCCTCGCGAGGACCTCCGCCGCGCTGGAACTCGCCCGTACCCGGCAGTGCCCCGTCGTCGTCATGCTGCCCGGTGATCTGCTGGGTGCCGAGGTGTCCCCCCCTTCGGCACCCGGCGCCAACCCGATCGCGGCACCGGCCGCGACGGTCCGGCCCGACGAGCTGGCGGCGGTGCTCGGCGCCCTGGCCCGCTCCCGGCGGCCCCTGGTGCTGGCGGGAGCGGGCGCCTGGCGCTCGGGGGCCGGCAAGGTGCTGCGCGACCTCGGGGACAGGCTCGGCGCGCTGTTCGCCACGACGGTGATGGCCAACGGGCTCTTCGACGAAAGCCCCTGGTCCCTCGGGATCTGCGGTGGGTTCGCCGCCCCGGAGCCCGCCGGGCTGATCTCCCGCGCCGACCTGGTGCTGGCCTTCGGCGCGAGCCTGGACACCTTCACCCTGCACGGCGGACGGCTGCTGGACCCCGACGCCACCGTCGTACGGATCGATCTGGAGCCGGGACCGGGACCGGCCGGGCGCGGGGACCTCTCGGTGACCGGGGACGCCTCGCTCGTCGCCACCCGGCTGCTGGACGCCCTCGGCCCGGCGGTCCCGGCGGACGGTCCCGGCCCCTGGCGGTCGGTGGCCGCCCGCACGGCCGCCGCCCGCCGCTGGGACACGGTGCCCTGCGAGGACGCCTCCGGCGCGGGACGGATCGATCCGCGCACCCTCACACGTCGACTGGCCGGACTGCTGCCCGCCGACCGCACCCTCGTGCTGGACGGCGGCCACTTCATCGCCTGGCCCGCCATGTACTGGCCGGTGCCCGACCCCGCGGCGATGGTCTTCACCGGGGCCGCCTTCCAGAGCATCGGCCTCGGGCTGGCGGGGGCGGTCGGCGCCGCGGTCGGCCGCCCCGACCGGACGACGGTGGCGGCGATCGGCGACGGCGGCGGGCTGATGGGGCTCTCCGAGCTGGAGACCCTGGTGCGCAGCGGGCGGTCCTGCCTGGTCGTTGTGTACGACGACGCGTCGTACGGATTCGAGGACCACATGTACACCCCGCGCGGGGCGGACCCGGCGACGGTGAACTTCGGCGACACCGATTTCGCGGGGACGGCCCGCGCGCTGGGCGCCCGCGCCGTCACCGTACGCGAACCGGCGGATCTGGCCGAGGTGACGGCCTGGCGCGAACGCGGCTGCCCCGGCACCCTGCTGCTGGACTGCAAGATCGTGCATGCGGTGGTGGCACCGTTCCTGGAGGATCTGCTGACCCCGGCGGACCACCGGGGGTGACACGGGCCGCTGCCGGGGTCCGCGAACCGGCGGACTCGGGCAGCGGTACGGGCGCCGGTCCGCGTGCATGCGACGGGGACGCCCGGACAGCGCTTCGTTCGCGGATGGCGTGTGATGCTGCGGCTGGACCTGCATGTGCTGGACGCGCCCGGAGCCGCGCTGCAGATGGCGTCCCGGGCCTGGGACACCGCGGCGGTCCGTGCCTGGGAGGCGGAGATGGCCGGGCAGCGACTGCTCGTCGGCGCGGTGGTCCATCTGCCCTCGTGCGAGGTCGTCGGTGCGACGGTGGCCACGGTGGCCGATGCCGGTGCGCGGGCGGCCGACCAGCACGACACCGCCGTACTGCCCGGACACCGGACCGGCGGGCTGGCCCGCTGGATGAAGGCCCGCCACACACTGCGGCTGCACGAGCTGTTCCCCGAGGCCGGGTCGGTCACGGTCACCGTGAACCGCGAGAACGCGCCGATGCTCGCCGTGAACCGGGCGATCGGCTACCGGCTCGTGCGTGAACGGCTGCTGGTGGAGACCCCCGCGGCCGGTATCCCCACCGGCGGCACCGGACCGAACGGGTGACGGACCGGGACGCCTGGAGAGCCGTCCCGGTCACACCCCCTGCCGCTGCCGGTGGACGCCCGTGCCGCCTCCGTCGGACGCGTGGCTCAGCTGCCGGGCAGATTCCTGCGGATGCTCCTGAGTCCCTCGAACGAGGAGAGGTCGGGCACCGTCCAGCCGTCCAGGTCGTACTCCGACATGCACTGGTCGACCATCGCCTTGTAGTCGTCGATCTGCCCCGAGGCGGTCTGCGCGAACAGCAGCTCGGTGCGGGTGTTCTCGTGGTTGCCGGCGTAGTTGCGCTCGTAGAGCTCGTGGCGTCCGCCGAACTCCGTTCCCACCGCGTCCCACAGCAGTTTCAGCACCTTGACCCGGTCCACCGCCTCGATGCCGTTCGAACCCCGTACGTATTTGTCGAGGTAGGGGCGGATCTCGGGGTTCTTGAAGTCGTCCGCGCTGGAGTTGAGGTAGATCAGGCCGCTCGCGACGTCCTGCTCGATGATCTCCTTGACGCGCGGGTAGCCGATCTGCATGAACCAGCGGTAGGCCATGCCGTACTGCGGGTTGGGCAGTACCGCGCCGTTGTGCCACTTCACCGGGTTGCGCGCCGCCGCGTCCGAGAGGCCCCAGAAGAGGTTGCGCCAGGCCAGGACCTCACCGAGGCGGGTCTGTACCCCCCGGAAGTCCTGGGTGCCGGTGACCTCCAGGGCCTTGGCGAGCGCCCCCGCGATGAACTCCAGCTTGACGGCGAGCCGGGTGCAGCCGTGGAAGGTGAAGCGCTCCATGAAGCCGGACTGCGAGGAGAACGTCTGGATCTTGGCCATGTCCCCGTAGATGAACACGTTCTCCCAGGGGATGAGGACCTTGTCCATCACCAGGATCGTGTCGTTCTCGTCGAGCCGCGAGGACAGCGGGTAGTCGAACGGGGTGCCCATCACGGCCGCGGTGGCGCTGTAGGAGGGGCGGCAGATCAGCTTCACCCCGGGGGCGCCGGTGGGCACCGTGGCCACCAGCGCGAACTCCTTCTTCTTGATGGGCAGTCCGTAGTGCGCGATGAAGTTGTGGTGGGTCAGCGCCGAGCCGGTGGCGACCACCTTCGCACCGCTGACCACGAGCCCCGCGTCGGTCTCCTTCTCCACGTGCACGAAGACGTCGGCCACCTCGTCCGGCGGCAGACTGCGGTCCACCGGCGGATGGACGATCGCGTGGTTCCAGTACAGGACCTTCTCCTGGGCCTCGCGGTACCAGCGCCGTGCGTTGTCGGCGAAGGGCCCGTAGAACTCTGAGTTGGCCCCGAGCGTGCCGAGGAAGGCCGCCTTGTAGTCGGGGCTGCGGCCCATCCAGCCGTAGCTCATCCGGGACCACGCGGCGATGGCCTGCTGGTCGGCGACGAGGTCCTCGGCGCTGTGCGGTGTGGTGTAGAAGCGGTGGGTCAGTCCGCCGCTGCCCGTGTCCGTCCGGGTGGTCAGGACGTCCTGGGTGGCCGGGTCGTGCAGGGCGTCGTAGAGACGTGCCGTCATCCGTACCGGGTTGTGGAACGCCGGGTGGGCGGTGACGTCCTTGACGCGCTCCCCGTACAGGAACACCTGCCGGTCGTCGCGCAGGCTCTCGATGTACTCGTCGCCGGTGAGCGGCCGGCTCACCGAGGACCCGGGACGGCTCTCGGCGCCGGAGCGGTGCTGATCGGTCATGAGCCCTCTTCCCTCGAATCCCCTCACCGCCCGACACCGGGGCGCGGCGGCGGGCGTGCCGGGCTGCCATCGTGACAGCCGGCGGCGGCCGGGGCTTCTCCCTGCGTGCGGGACCACCGCGCGGGGCGGCGCGGTCCTCGTGCGCCGTGCCGCCGGTGCCAGGTGCGCAATCCAAGAGGTGCCTCTTCTCCCCTGCCGGTGTGACGGTCTCTCCAGCACTGCCCCTCTCCACGATCGTCACGTCCAGGAGGAAATCGATGCTGACCGCCGACATCCCCACGCGGGCGCAACTCGTCCAGCGCGCAGTCGAGCTGGCACCGCTTCTGAAGAAGAACGCCGCGCAGGCGGAGCAGGACGGAAGGCTCCAGGACGAGACCGTCGAGGCACTGGCGGACGCCGGACTCTTCCGGCTGCGGGTGCCCAAGCGCTACGGAGGCTACGAGTCCGACACCCGTACGCTGGTCGACGTCGCGGCGGCTCTCGGCCGCGCCGACGGCGCCGCGGCCTGGACCACGGCCGTCACCTGGATTCCGACCTGGATGACGTGCGTGTTCCCCGACAGCGTCCAGGACGAGGTCTTCTCGACCCCGGACGTCCGGATCTGCGGCACCCTCAGCCCGTCCGCGCTGGCCACACCGGCGCCGGGCGGTATCACCGTCAACGGCAAGTGGGGCTTCGTCAGCGGCGCCCGGCACAGCCACTGGCAGGAGATCATCGCCGTCCTGCAGGGTCCCGACGGACCGCCGCAGCCGGTGATGGCCCTGGTGCCGATCGACGACCTGACGATCATCGACGACTGGGACACCTCCGGTCTGCGCGCCACCGGCAGCGTCAGCACCGTCGCCCAGGACCTCTTCGTCCCGCAGGAGCGCGTCCTGCCGCTCGGCGCCATCCTCCAGGGGAGTTACGCCTCCGAGCTGAACGCCGACACGCCCGTCTACCGCGTCCCGCTGCTGCCCGTCGCCTCGGCTTCCTCGGTGGGCACCGCACTGGGACTGGCCCATGCCGCCCGGGACACGTTCTTCGAGCGGCTGCCGGGACGCACCATCACCTACACCTCGTACCAGCAGCAGGCCGAGGCGCCGCTCACCCACTTCCAGGCCGCCGAGGCGACGCTCAAGTCCGACCAGGCCGAGTTCCACGCCCACCGGCTGGCCGCGCTCGTGGACGGCAAGGGCGAGTCCGGCGACACCTGGACGCTGGAGGAGCGTGCCCGCGCCCGCGCCGACCTGGGTGCGGTGTGCCGGCTGGCCAAGGAGGCCGTCGACCTGTTCGCCTCCGCCAGCGGCGGCTCCTCGATCTACCGCGACATCCCCATCCAGCGCGTCGTCCGCGACATCCAGGCGATCAACCTGCACGCCCTGATGAACCCGAACACGAACAACGAGCTCTACGGCCGCATCCTGTGCGGCCAGGAGCCGAACACGCTCTACATCTGACGCCTCACGCACCCGGCGGAGGCAGCCCGCACGGCACCAGTCCAGCCCGCAGCACCGCACCGCACCGGACGAGACCGCACAGCACCGGACGAGACCGCATTCGACACGACCGAGGAGCCCACCGGACATGACTGCTCAGACCACCGACGCGCCCATCATCGAGATCTCCGACGAGGACAAGGCCGCCGTCGCGGCCGTGCCCGGCCGCATCGTCGCCGCCTGGGCCGCGCACGACGCCAAGGCGTTCGCCGATGTCTTCACCCCCGACGGCACGATGATCCTGCCCGGCGTCTTCCAGCAGGGCCAGGAGGCCATCGCCGGCTTCATGGCCGAGGCGTTCACCGGCCCCCTCAAGGGCACCCGGGTCACCGGCACCCCGGTCGACATCCGCTTCGCCGACGCGGAGTCCGGCATCCTCATCACCCGCGGCGGCATCCTCGCCCCGGGGCAGAGCGAGCCGAGCCCCGAGCGTGCCGTCCACGGCTCCTGGGTCGTGGTCAAGCGCGGCGGCGGCTGGCACCTCGCCGCGTACCAGAACACCCCCCTCCACGCCGCCTGACGTCCCGTCCGCTCCGTACTTGCCACAAGGAGGTGACCGCGATGGCCGTAACGAACGCAGGCCGCGCGGTGGTTCTCGGCGGCAGCATGGCCGGCCTGCTGGCCGCCAGGGTGCTCGCCGACACGTACCGCGATGTCGTGGTCGTCGACCGCGACGACATGTCCCCGGGCGCCGAGGCGCGCCGGGGTGTGCCCCAGGGCCGCCATGTCCACGGTCTGCTCGCCCGCGGGCAGCAGATTCTCGACGAGCTGTTCCCCGGTTTCACCGAGGAGGCCGTGGCGGCGGGTATCCCCACGGGTGATCTCGGTGAGCTGCGCTGGTACTTCAACGGCCGCCGGCTCAGCCCCGCCACCACGGGGCTGGTGTGCGTCTCCGCCACCCGTCCGCTGCTGGAGGGCCGGGTGCGGGAGCGGGTCGCGGCGCTGGAGAACGTGACGTTCCTCGACCGGCACGACATCGTCGGCCTCGTCACGGACGGCGCGCACTCCACCGTCACCGGGGTCCGTGTCCAGGGCCAGCGGCCCGGGGACGCGGAGCAGGTCCTCGATGCCGGGCTCGTCGTGGACACCAGCGGCCGGGGCTCGCGCACACCGACGTGGCTGGAGGAGTTCGGGTACGAGCGTCCCGAAGAGGAGCGCATCAAGATCGACCTCAGCTACACCACGCGCCGCTTCCGGCTGCCGGATCTCTCCGTGCTGAACGGCGACCTGTCCATCAACCCCGTGTCCTCGCCCAGCCACCGGCGCGGGGCGTTCCTCTCCCGCATCGAGGACGGGCTCATCACCGTCTCGCTGACCGGTGTGCTGGGCGACAGCGCGCCGGCCGACCTGGAGGGGTTCCTGGCCTGGTCCAAGACCCTTCCGGTCTCCGACATCTACGACGTCCTCCAGGACGCCGAACCCGTCGGGGACGGCGCGACCTTCCGCTATCCGGCGAGCGTGCGCCGCCACTACGAGCGGCTGCGGACCTTCCCCGCCGGGCTGCTGGTGATGGGCGACGCGGCGTGCAGCTTCAACCCGGTCTACGGACAGGGCATGACGGTCGCCGCGATGGAGGCCAAGGTGCTCGCCGGCCACCTGAGCCGCGGTCCCGTGCCGCAGCCCCTGGAGTTCCATCGTGACGTCTCCGGTGTCATCGACGTCCCCTGGGACTTCTCCGCGGGCGGCGATCTCGGTTACCCCGAGGTCGAAGGCGTACGGAACGCCAAGGTGCGTACGGGCGGCGCGTACATGGCGCGGCTCCAGGCGGCGGCGGTCCACGACGGCCGCATCACCGGCACCTTCATGCGGGTGGCGGGCCTCGTCGAATCGCCGCAGGCCCTGATGAGCCCGCGCATGATGTACCGCGTGCTCAAGGGTTCACGGCGCGGCAAGCAGGCCGCGGCGGCCTGACATTCCACCCGCGGCGGCCTGACCGTCCACCCGCGGCACCGGGACCGCACGACGCCCGCCCACGACGCCCGGCCGGATTCCCCGGCCGGGCGTCGTGCTGTCGCGCCGTTCTCGTCCCGTGTGCGGGCGTCGTGCCGCCGTGGGGCGGGCGCGCCGGGGGAACGCCAGAAGGGCTGCCCCGGTCCGGCCGGGGCAGCCCTTCTGGCGTGCGTGCGTGCGGTCGCGGAGGCCGCGTCAGCCGGCGGCGGCCGGGACCGGGGCGGTCAGGCGGACCGGGAGGCTGCGGTGACCGTTCATGATGAACGTCGGCAGCGGCTGGAGTTCACCGGACTCCACGGCCAGCGACAGGTCCGGGAACCGCTCGAACAGCTGGGACAGCCCCGTCGTGGCGACCAGTCGGGCGATTCCGGCCCCCAGGCAGTAGTGCGGGCCCACCCCGAAGGAGAGGTGCGCCTTGTCGGGCCTGGTCAGGTCGAAGGTGCCGGGGTTGTCCGGGTGGAGCTCGGGATCGCGGCCCACGGCGCTGTAGTTGACCAGGATCGGGTCGCCCCGGGGGATGGTGACCCCGTCGAGCTCGATGTCCTCGGCCGCGTAGCGCAGCGGCAGGTGCGCCAGCGGTGACTCGACGCGCAGCGTCTCGTCGATGACGTCGTCCCAGGTGGCCCGGCCGGAGCGGATGAGCTCCAGTTGCGCGGGATCGCTGAGCAGGGCGGTGATGGCGTTGTCGAAGAAGTTGATCGTGGTCTCCGAACCGGCGCCGAGGATGGCGAAGATGGTGTCGGCGAGTTCCTCCTCCGACAGCGCCGTACCGTCCTCGTCCCGCGCGGCGACCAGGTCGCTGGTGATGTCCTCGCCGGGCTCGCGCCGCTTGTCGGCGATCAGGTCGGCCATCGCCCCGCGCCAGCCGGCCAGCACGGCCTGCGCCTGCTCGGGGGTGACCGTCGTGTCGACCATCGCGTCGATGACCTTGGCGGTCTTCGCGCGGGCCTCCTCCTCCATGCCGATCAGGTCGGCGACGAGCCGGGCCGGCAGCGGGTAGGCGAACCGCTCCCGCAGGTCCACCACCTCGTCGGGCCCGGCCGTCTCCAGGGCGTCCAGGAGCTGCTTGGTCAGCTCCTCGACGCGCGGCCGGAAGGCCTCGGTGCGGCGCGGGGTGAACGCCTTGCCGACCAGCTTGCGCAGCCGTACGTGGTTCTTGCCGTAGGAGGTGACCATGTTGTCCATGGCCACCCAGCTGATCAGCTCCCAGTCCGGCGGTATCTCGCCGTTGACGAAGGCCGGCCAGTGGGACCGCGCGCTCTTGGTGACCCGCGGGTCGGTGAGCACCTTCCTGATGACGTCATGGCTGTTGAGCGACCAGGCGACCACTCCGCCGGGCAGTTCCACCTGGGTGGCCGGGCCCTGCTCGCGCAGGGCGGCGGCCTCGCCGTGGATGTCCCGGCCGGTGGTGTCGAGGGCGAACGGGCAGCGTTGCTCCATGGGAGTATCCGGTTTCTCTTCTGGCCTGGGACGGCGGGGCGGGCGGCGGTACGGGCGGTGCGGGAGCAGGCGGCGGTGCGGTGCGGGAGCGGGCGGGGCCGGTCAGCCGCTTCCCGCACCGCACCGGGAGGCGGCGGGCCCGGTCAGCCGCGCGGGCCGAAGTGGGCCTGCGACAGCTCGCGGTTGGCGTGGGTGGCGAGGAAGATGCCGTTGCCGGCGTGGCTGTGCAGCATCGACAGATCGCGCCACACCCGCTCGATCCGCTCGCCGTGCCGGACCGAACTGGACCCGGCCGTGGGGAAGAGCTGGCTCTCCACCGCCCGCCAGCACAGCCGTACGGCCTCGCGGCTGACCGTGGCCAGCCGCAGCTCCTCCTCCCGGGTGAAGGCCGCCGCCTCGCGGTGGCACAGCGCCTGCCACTGACCGACCGCGTGCAGCACGGCCGCTTCGGCGGTCGCGATGAGCCCGGTGGCCTCGCCGTAGCGGAACTGGTAGTCGGGGTCCTCGGTGCGCGGCACGATCGGGAAGAAGGAGGTGGTGCGCTCGCGCATCAGCTCCTCGTACGCGTCCAGGGCGCCCTTGGCCATGCCGACGGCGAGCACGCCGAGTTCGAGCAGCATGAAGCTGAGCGGGCCGCCGCCGTACTCACCGCCGTGCAGGACCCGGCCGGGCAGCTCGTCGGTGACGGGCAGCTGGCTGAGGTGCCCGACGAGGGTGTGGTGGGCCGGGACGCGGGCGTTCTCGACGCGCAGGCTGTGGGAGCCGCTGCCGCGCAGACCCAGCTGGTCGCCCCAGTCGTCGAGCCGTTCGAACTGGTCACGGGTGACGACGAACATCAGCGGCGCGGGCGGCTGCCCCTCCCCCTGCGGAATCAGGGTGTGGCCGATGAAGTGGGTGGCGTACGGCGCGCCCGAGCAGTAGTTCCAGGTGCCGTTCAGCACCCAGCCGCCCTCGCCGTCCGGCTCGGCCGACCCGGTGGGGGCGACGGTCGCCGGGCAGATGAACTCGCCGCCGGCGAACAGCTCGTCCTGCGTCCGCTCGTCGAACACCGCACCCGCCACCAGCGCGTGGGCGGCCCCGAACAGATACATCCAGCCCGTCGAGGGGCAGCCGCGGGCCAGCGCCGTCGCGACCCTGACGAAGGTCTCGGGGCCGAACCCGTAACCCCCGTAGCGCCGGGGTACGAGGATGCGGTAGAAGCCGGCCCGCGAGAAGGCCTCGTGGGTGTCCTCGGCGTAGTGGCCGCGCTCCTCGGTCTCCGCCTGCCGCCCGACGAGCGTCGCGGCCAGGGCCTCGGCGCGGGCGACCAGTTCGTCCGGGGTGAGGCCGGGTTCCGGAGGTGACACGGGGCCGGCCGCGAAGGTGCCGGGCAGAGTCGTCGTCATGGATCTGGTCCCTTTACGTCTCGGTGGGCGCGGGCGGTGCGGGCTCAGCCGGCGTCGACAGCGGTGTCCGGAGCCGTTGCCAGCGTGTGCAGCAGG
The DNA here is from genome assembly GCF_040297465.1 of Streptomyces sp. NPDC001787. NCBI lineage: Bacteria > Bacillati > Actinomycetota > Actinomycetes > Kitasatosporales > Streptomycetaceae > Streptomyces > Streptomyces sp. NPDC001787. The sequence continues at coordinate 35,916 of NZ_JBEOZE010000038.1, read as the reverse complement.
GCTCGGAAGCGCTCCACGAGCGCCACGGCGGTGGCCTCGTCGAACCGGTTGTTGTCGAACTTGAGGCTGCCGGCCAGATCACCGTCCGGCAGGACGTCCATGGCCCACAGCCCGCCGTCCGGGATGGCGGAGCTGACGTTCTGGGACAGGACCCGGCGGCGGATCTCGGCGAACCGCGGGCCGTCCGTCCCGCCGTTCTCCCCGGCGAACGGGGACTGGAGCACCTCGAAGGCGACGACGGCCAGGAAGCCGTCGGCGAACGGGGCGAGCAGCGAGGGGCTGTCCTGCGCGATGTGGGCGAACGGGATCTCGTGCTGGTACGCCCCCAGGCAGGCGGCGCGCGCCTGCTCCAGCACCGCGCCGAAGGTGGCGGAGCCGGTGGTGTCGATGCGGATGGGTACGAAGTTGAAGAACGGGCCCACCGAGTCCGCGAACCGCTCCTCGTACCGTCCGGAGGAGAAGGTCGGGAAGACGACGTCGGTGGTGCCGGTCAGGCCGCGCAGCAGCAGGCTGTAGGCCGCGGCGAGGACCATGAACGGGGTGCTGCGGGTGGCCTTCGCGTACCCGGTGACGGCCTTGGACAGCTCGGTGTCGAAGACGAAGCGGTGCACACCGTAGGCGGCGGGCACGTCCTCGCGCGGGCGGTCGGTGGTGATGCCGGTGATCTCGGCCCCCGCCAGCCGCTCGCTCCAGTACGCCCGCTCGCGCTCCGTGCGCGGCCCGTCCGCGCTGTCCTGCTGCCACTGGGCGAACTCCTGGTACTGGTGCACCGGTCCGGTCTCCTGCGGGGCCCGGCCCGCGGCCCGGTCCGCGTAGGCGGTGGCCAGGTCGCGCATCAGCAGCTGTACGGACCAGGCGTCGGTGGCGGTGTGGTGGGTGACCAGGACCAGGACCCCGTCGGTGGCGTCGAAGCGGCCGAACTCGGCCCGCAGGTGCGGCAGCACGGAGACGCTGAAGGGAGCGGCGTCCAGCTCGTTGAGGAAGGCCTCGGCGCGCTCGTCGCGCGGGCGGCCGTCGTCCGGCAGGTCCACCACCCGCAGCTCGGCGGGCGTGGCGGGGTGGACGACCTGGTGACTGCCCGACTCGTCGCCGTGGATCGAGGTGCGCAGCACCTCGTGGCGCTCCACGATGTCGTTCAGGGCCCGGCCCAGCACCTCGGTGTCGAGCGTCCCGGTCACCCGCCAGCCGCACACGAGGGTGTGCCGGTGTCCGAACGCGCCATCGGTCTCGCCCTTGTCGAAGCCGCGCAGGAACTCCTGGTTGAACGACAGCGGGATACGGCGGCCGGGCTCGGCGGTCTCCGGGGACACGTCGGTGATGGTCACGTGGACCAGTCCTTTCTCCTGCGATGACCGGTCCGGGATGCCGACCGGGATGGACCGTGCGGTGGTGGGGAGGTGCGAAGGGGCCCGACGGGCGGCGGACGGGCGGGAGCGCCCGGTCACCCCGCGATCGCGGCCGTGGACAGCTCGGTGAGGTGGCTGTCGAGCTCGGCCACCGTGGGGTTGTTGAAGACATCGCCGACCGTCAGCTCGGCGCCGAACTCGGCCTTGATGCGCGCGATCAGCCGCATCGCCTGGAGCGATTGACCGCCCAGGTCGAAGAAGCTGTCGTCGGGGCCGATCTCCGGCACCCCGAGCACCTGGGCGACCAGCGTGCACAGCAGGCGCTGGCGTTCGCCGGACGGGGCGGACGCGGTGGCGGTGGCCGCGGGCGCCGCGGGCTCGGGCAGCGCCGCCCGGTCCAGCTTGCCGTTGGGGGTCAGCGGCAGGGCCGCGAGCTCCGTGAACGTGTCGGGCACCGCGTACTCCGGCAGCAGGCCACCCAGCGCGGTGCGCAGGTCCCCGGGGCCGGTCCCGCGCGGTACGACGTACGCGGCGAGCCGCTTGTCGCCGGGCTGCGGCTCACGGACCACGACCGCCGCGTGCGCCACACCGGGCAGCTGCCCGAGCACATGCTCGACCTCGGCCGGCTCCACCCGGTAGCCACGGATCTTGACCTGGTCACCGGAGCGTCCGGCGAACTCCAGCAGCCCGCCGGCGCCGCGGCGCATCAGGTCGCCGGTGCGGTACATCCGTGCGCCGTCCGGGCCGGTGACGAAGTGTTCGTCGGTCAGGGACGGGCTGTGGAAGTACCCGGCCGCCAGCCGCTCGCCCGCGATGTGCAGTTCGCCGACCTCGCCGTCCGGCACCTCCGCGAGCCGGTCGTCCAGCAGCCGGGCGTCGACGGTGTCCATCGGGCGGCCCACCGGCACGCCCTCGCGGCAGTCGTCCACGGAGGTCATCGCCGCGTGCGCGACGAACGAGGACACCTCCGTGGCGCCGTACATGGCCCGGACGACCAGCCCGGGGCAGGCTTCGAGGACCCGGCGTACCGCCGTCGGCGCGATCACGTCGCCGCCGGTGAGGACCTCGGACAGGGGCGCGAAGCTCTCCGGCGCCTCCTCGGCGAACACCCGGAACAGGCCGGCGGTCAGGTGCACCGCGCCGATCCGCTCGGCCACGAACAGCCGGCGCAGCGTGTCCAGGTTCAGTTCGCCGGTCGGTGCCAGCACCAGTTGGCCGCCGCGCAGCAGGGGCACCCACAGTTCGTAGGTCGACACCCCGAAGGCGTACGGGGCCACGGACAGGATCCGCCGGTGGCCCTCGCCGTCCCAGCAGGAGTCGGCGGCCAGGCCCAGCACCCCGCGGTGCGTCACGGCGACGCCCTTGGGCTCGCCGGTCGATCCGGAGGTGTGGATGACATAGACGACATGGTCGGGGTGCGAGGCGACGCCGGGGTCGTGGTCGGGCATCGTGGCCAGCGCCTCGTCGGCGGCCGGTTCCAGCAGCCGGCCGCCGAGCACACCGGCCCGGCCGCGCATCACGGCGTCGGTCAGGATCAGCGGGCCCCCGGCGCGGTCCACGATCCGCCGCATCAGCTCCACCGGGTGGGCACTGTGCAGGGGGAGGTAGCAGGCGCCCGCCTTGACCACGGCGAGCAGGGAGACGACCAGGTCCGCGGAGCGCTCCATCAGGACCGCGACCGGCTCCTCGGGGCGCACCCCGAGGGCGAGCAGCCGGTGGGCGAGCCGGTTCGCGCGGCGGTCGAGCTCCCGGTAGGTGAGGGACCCGTCCGGTCCGGACAGGGCCACGGCGTCGGGCGTCCGTGCCGCCTGCGCGGCGAAGCGCCGCTGCACCGAGGCGGTGTCCTCGGAATTGCTGAAGGCCATCGTCCGTCCAATCCGCTCAGCCGTATCCGCGTCCGCGGGCGATGTGGCCCGGCACGGCGCGCTCTCGGGTATGGCGGCCACGTTCACAGAACGCGCCGTGGGGCCGCATCTCCTGGATTGCCGTGCATATCTGACGGAACGTCACTCATGCCCGGACCTGCCGGGAACCAGGATCCGGCCACCCGCACGCGGTCCTCGCGCCGCACCCGGTTCCCGCCCGCGATCACGGAGAGCACGCTCGAAGATGCGCACCGGGTCCGTCGCCGGGCAGCCTGATCGCGGCACCTCCGTGTGCACCCGCGTAAGAGCCGCTCATCCAGGAGAACCATGAAGACCGTCCAGCTCGCCGACGGTGACGCCATCGCCCATGTCCACTCCGTGGAGGAAGGGGTGCCGGTCCTGGCCGGCGGACCGTTCGGCGCGTGCGCGGGGCACGGAGCGTACGGATCCGGAGCCCGCCGTGCGCTTCGCCGTCCACGGCCAGGGCAGTCGTGGCGACAGCGCTGACTCCGTGCCGCCGGCCTTCACCGGACCCCACCGCACCCCGGCTCAGCACGGCCGCAGCCCGGACCCGCCCGCTCGAACGGCCTGGGCGCGTCCGGCGCCCAGGACGTCCCCACTGAAAAGGAGTACCCCATGCGAGCTTGGCTCAAGGCAGGCATCGCCGTGCCCGCCGGTCGACGCAGCAAATGGATCGTTCTCGCCGGCTGGCTGATCGCCGTCATGGCGTTCAGCACCCTGGCAGGGAAGGTGGGTGAGGTCCAGGACACGAGCGCGAACGCGTTCCTTCCGCGCGGTGCCGAGTCCACGCAGGTCAACACCGAGCTGGAGAAGTTCCGTACGGACGAGCTCATGGCGGCCGTCGCGGTCTACAGCGGCGACGAGGTCCTGGGCAGTGACGTCCGCGCGGCCGTGGAGGCCGATCGCACCGCGTTCGCGAAGATCGCGGCGAAGGGGCAGCAGATCCCCGAGGCGGTCCCCTCGAAGGACGGCAAGGCCCTGATGGTGGTCGTACCGCTGTCCTCCACGGACCAGGCGGTCATGGCGGACAAGGTCGAGGAGCTGCGTACCGTCGCCGCCGCGCAGGCACCGCCCGGTGTCACGACCGAGGTCGGCGGCATCGCCGCCGTGACGACCGACGCCGTGAAGATCTTCGAGACGCTCGACAGCACGCTGATGGCGGCCACCGCACTGGTCGTCATCATCCTGCTCCTTCTCACCTACCGCAGCCCCTTCCTGTGGCTGTTCCCGATCTTCGCGGTGGGCTTCTCCTCCGTGCTGACCCAGGCGGGGACGTACCTGTTCGCCGAGTACGCGGGTCTTCAGGTCGACCCGCAGAGTTCGGGCGTCCTGATGGTGCTCGTCTTCGCGGTCGGCACCGACTACGCCCTGCTGCTCATCTCCCGCTACCGCGAGGAGCTGTACCGCAACGAGGACCGGCACGCCGCGATGCGGATCGCCCTGAGCCGCTCGGGCCCCACGCTGCTCGCCTCCGCCGCGACCGTCGCGGTCGGCCTGGCCTGCCTGGGGCTGGCCGACATGAACTCCTCGCGCTCCATGGGCCTGGTCGGCATGATCGGCGTCGTTTTCGGCTTCCTGGCGATGGTCACCATCCTGCCCGCCCTCCTCGTCATCGCCGGCCGCTGGCTGTTCTGGCCCCTCATTCCCCGCTACGGCACGACCCCGCGCGCCGCCCGTTCGGTGTGGGATCGCGTCGGCAACGTGGTCGCCGCCCGTCCGCGCCGGTCCTGGCTGCTGTCGCTGGCCGTCACCGGCGTCCTGGCCCTGAGTGCCTTCGGCGTCAACATGGGCCTGGGACAGTCCGAACTGCTCGAAGGCAAGCCTGACTCGGCGGCTGCCCAGGAGACGCTCGCGAAGCACTACCCCTCCGGTGCCGCCGACCCGGCCGTCGTCATCGTGAAGACATCGCAGACCGATGCCGTGACCAAGGCGGTCCAGGGGACCGACGGCGTCGTCGACGTCACCGTCGCGGGCCGCACACCGGACGGCGAACTGACCCAGCTGGCCGTGGTGCTCGAAGGCGCCCCCGCGGGCGAGGCCGCACAGGGAACCGTCGAGAAGCTGCGCGAGCGCACGGACGCGCTGGTCGGCGGCCAGGCGGCGCAGACCCTCGACAAGGTGAACGCCACCGAGCGCGATCTGTGGGTTGTCGTTCCCGCCGTGCTGCTCGTCATCCTGCTGGTGCTGACCCTGCTGCTGCGTTCGCTGGTCGCCCCGCTGGTCCTGCTGGCCACCGTGGTCGCCTCGTACTTCGCCGCCTTCGGATCCGCGAGTCTCCTGTTCGAGCACGTCCTGGACTACCCCGGCATGGACTGGTCGGTCCCCCTGCTGGGCTTCGTCTTCCTGGTGGCGCTCGGCGTCGACTACAACATCTTCCTCATGCACCGTGTGAAGCAGGAGTCGGCGCTGCACGGCCACGCCCAGGGGGTCATCGCGGGCCTGCGCAGCACCGGCGGTGTGATCACCTCGGCGGGACTGGTGCTGGCCGCGACGTTCGCGGTCTTCGCCGTACTGCCGCTCGTGGCCATGGCCCAGATGGGCGTGATCGTCGGTATCGGCGTCCTCATCGACACCTTCCTCGTCCGGACCATCCTGGTTCCCGCGCTCGCGCTCGATCTCGGCGCCCGCCGCTTCTGGTGGCCCGCGAAGCCGGCCGACCGGGAAACCGCCGCCCCCGGCACGTCCCTCGACGGCAAGGAGCCCGAGCTGGAGCGCGTCTGAGCCGGAGCGCGTCCGAGCGACGCCGACGGTCCCACCACTGCTCCGCCCGTGCCGCCGAGGCCCTCCCAGGGAGGATCTCGGCGGCACGGGCGCGTTTGCCCCCGGTGCCCTCGCCCGGAACGGACCACGTCTACCCAGCATTTCAAGAGATGCCTCCTCACACCCGCAGACGCGACGATTTCGCGGAGTCGCCGAAGTGGCAGCGACCCGAAGCACGGCGGACCCGGTGCCCGCAGCCGAATCCAGCGAAGGAGACATCCCGTGACCACACCACTCAAGATCCTCGCGATCAACGGATCGGAACGGGACGGCAACACCAGCGATGTCCTCCGCCATGCCGCGGCGGTCGCCGCGGCGCGGGGGGTCGAGTGGGAGACCATTGACCTGCGCGACATCCGGATGTCGCGCTGCGGACCCTGCGGCGACTGCAACGACCGACCGGTCCCGTGCGCGCTGGAGGACGGGGTGCCCGGGGTGATCAGGAAGATGGTCGCGGCGGACGGCATCGTCTTCGCCGCTCCCGTACACGGCTTCGGGACGGCCAGCCTGATGCAGACCTTCATCGAACGGGCCGGGGTCGGCTATCTGCGGTTCGACCGGCCGCTGAGCAACAAGGTCGCGGGTGTCATCTCCCTCGCCCGCCGCTACAGCGCCGGCGAGGTCTGGGCCCAGCTGACGGTGAACGCGCTGCTCAACCGCATGATCGTGGTCGGCAGCGGGTTCCCCGCCACGGTCCACGCACTCCACCGGGGAGACGCGCTCAAGGACGACGAGGGCCTGACCAACGTCCGGCGCCTGATCGACCGGATGACCGACATGATGGAACTGCTCGACGAGCACCGCAGCCTGACCGGACGTGACAACCTGCTCGCCGCACGCGAGGTCAACGAGCGCATCGGACTCGCCCTGAACGAGACGGGCCCGTCCGCCGCCGGGGAAGCCGCACCGGACGCGGCGGCTCCCGCGGCGGACGAGCAGCCCAGCGACGAACTGTGGGCACGGCTGTGAGCGCGCCGGCCATGCCCTGTGCCCCGGCCGGAGCGGACCTCCAGGACTTCCTCACCGGCTACCGCCGTGTCAGCCGGGCCTTCCACGACCACACGCTGTCGCCGGGGGAACTGGACGACTGGCGCGCCCGGCGGCTGACCTCGGTGCTCCGGCACGTCACCTGCCGCTCCCCCTTCTACCGGCGCCACCTGGCCGGCGTCGACATCGGGGCCGTCACCCTCGCCACCCTGCACACGCTCCCCTTCACCACCAAGGACGACCTGCGCCGCGAGATGTACGACGTGCTCAGCGGCCCCCTCTCCGAGGCGAGCATCTACTACGAGACCAACGGCACCACCGGGGCCGCCACCCCGTGCCCCCGGGGCGCCGTGGACATCGCGACCTCCAACGTCTCCGTCGAGGAGTCCTGGCGCCGCCTGTTCCGTACGCACTTCGGTGACCGCATGCCGGTGGTCGGACTCATGGGGCCCTCGGAGCTGTACGCGTTCGGTGATGTGTTCACCGATGTCGCCGCCTCGATCGGCGCCTGCCACGTCAAGATCTGGCCGGAGTCCCCCCGGGTCGGCTTCCGCAAGGCCCTGCGGCTCATCGAGGAGCTCGGGGTCGAGGTCATCGTCTGCGCCCCCGCCCTGTGCCTCAGCCTGGCCAAGGCGGCCCTGCACTACGGGTACGACCTGGCGGAACTCCCCGTCAAGCTGTTCCTGGTCCTCGGTGAGATCTGCACCCCCGAGTTCGCCGCCAACGTCTCCTCCGTGTGGCCGCACGCCGTCGTCCGCCCCGCCCTGTACGGCTCCCAGGAGGCCCTGTGCATCGCCACCGGTGCCGACAGCGGCGCCCTCCACCTGGCCACCCCCAACTACCTGGCGGAGCTGGTCGATCCCGACACCGGGGCCCCGCGCGGCGAGTACGGCGAGGGCGAACTGGTCCTGACCATGCTCATCGACGGCATCAAGCCGCTGGTCCGCTACCGGACCGGGGACCTCGTCCGGATCTCCCCGGCGCCGCCCGGAGCGGCACTGCCCGGCCCGGTCGTCGAGGTCGTCGGGCGCGCCGCCGACCGCATCCCGCTGGGCGAGGCCCTGCTGCGCCCCGCGGAACTGGAGGCGGCCGTACTGGGCGGCGTACGGGGCTGCCTGGGATACCAGGTCGTCGTCGACGGCGGCCCCGACGGCGACCGGATCACCGTACGGATGGACCTGCTGCCCGGTGCGGCGGACCCGGCGGCCGACATCGCGGCCCGGTTGCGCGAACGCACGGGTGCCCGGGTCGACATCGCCGTCGACGCGGACATGGACCCGGTCACCCACACCGGCTCCTTCGTCAGCTGGAAGGCCGCCCGGGTCCTCGACCACAGGTCGGGCCTCGACCGGGCGGTGCGTGCCGCCCGGAAGGTCGCGCACCGCTACGCGATCACGACATGAACGGGAGGAGCACGCGATGACCCCGCAAGCACCGGCGGTGAGCACCGTCGGCGTGACCACCCGGACGCGCCGCCTGCCTCCTGTCGACCTGCTGAACGCGTACCGCAATCTCTGCGCGCGGTTCGGCCCCGACGAGGCGTACCTCCTCGAATCCGCGGCCGGCCCGCTGCGCGACCGCAAGTACCAGTTCACCGGGTTCGGCGCCCTGCTGTCCCTCTCGGTCACGGGGAGCGCCGTACGGGTCGAGGGCAGGCCCGCGCTGTGCCGGCTGCTGCTGGAGCGGGCCGGGCCGCTGCTCACCGAGGCACCCGGCCAGGGGCTGAGACTGCGTGGCACGGACGATCTGTGGGCGCTGCTGCGCGCCGCCCAGGGCATGTTCGACGCCCGGGGATCGGCGGATCGCTTCCGCTTCGGGTTCCTCGCCTACTTCGGCTACGACACCGCACGCTACGTCGAGGAACTCCCGTACCTCATCGAGCGGAACTCCGCCCTGCCGGACATTCATCTGGTCCTCCACCAGGGCTGTGTCACGACGGACCTCACCGACGGCGGCACCGAGCTGCTCCTGCACGAGTCCGAGCACTGGCCGCCCCTGGACGAGGAGGAGATCGCGGCGCTGCTGGTGCGTGAACCCGACGCCGGTTCCCCGCACTTCGACGACGCGGACCCGCCCCCCGCGACGGTCACCGACGACAGCGACCCCGAGCTGTTCCGGGCCGATGTGGAGCGGTGTCTGGAACACATCGCGGTCGGTGACATCTACCAGGTGCAGATCGGCCACGAGCTGACGATGCGCTCCGAGGCGGCCCCGCTCGACGTCTACCGCAGGCTGCGGCAGCGCAACGCCTCCCCGTACATGTACATGGCGAACGTCGGGGGTCACTGCACCATCGGCGCCAGCCCCGAACTGTTCGTCCGCATCGAGGGCGGCAAGGTCGTGATGCGGCCCATCGCCGGGACCCTGCCGCGCACCGGTACGGACGACGAGGCCGCCGCGCGGACGCTGGCCCGCGACCCCAAGGAGATCGCCGAGCACACCATGCTCGTCGACCTCTGCCGCAACGACATCGGCCGGATCTGCCGGGCCGACACCCTCGATGTGCCCGACCAGCTGATTGTCGAGCGCTACTCGCACGTGCTGCACCTCGTCTCCACCGTCGAGGCGCGGGTCGAGGAGGGCGAGGACAGTTTCGACGCCATCGCCGCTCTCTTCCCCGCGGGAACGATGACGGGCACGCCCAAGATCCGCGCCATGGAGATCATCGAGTCCGTCGAGCGCAGCCGCCGCGGCCTGTACGCGGGCGCGCTCGGCCTGATGGACATCGGCGGCTACACCAACCTGGCCCTGTGCATCCGCACGCTGTTCCACCACGACGGCGCCTATCGCACCCGGGCCTCGGCGGGCATCGTCGCCGACTCCCGCCCGGAGAGCGAATGGCGCGAGACGCTGGCCAAGATGAGCGCCGCCTACTGGGCGGTCACCGGAAAGGAGTTGCTGTGAAACTGCATGTGGCAGACCCCGCCGGTGAGCGGGACACCGGGCGGCCGCGTGTGCTGGTGGTCGACGCGTTCGACAGCTTCGTCGACATCCTGCGGCAGTACCTCATGTCGGCCGGGGCGGTTCCGGTCATGGTCCGCTCAGACAAGCTCCGGCTGGACGAGGTGCCGCTGATGCGCCCGGACGGCATTCTGCTGGGCCCGGGACCGGGGCACCCGGATGTGTCCGGGCACGTCGAGATCGTCCGGGCGTTCGCCGGCCGGCTCCCCCTGTTCGGGGTGTGCCTGGGGCAGCAGGCCATCGCCCGCGCCTACGGTGCGAGCGTGCTGCCGGCCGACCATCTGATGCACGGCAAGACCAGCCGGATCCGGCACGACGGGCGTGGACTCTTCGCCGGGATGCCCGACGGCTTCCTGGCCACGCGCTACCACTCCCTCGTCGTACCCGAGACGACCGTACCGGCCTGCCTGGAGGTGACGGCCCGGTCCGCGGACGACGGGTACGTGATGGGCCTGCGGCACCGGGCCCTGCCGGTCGAGGCGGTCCAGTTCCACCCGGAGAGCTTCCGTACCGAGCACGGCATGCGCATCATCACGAACTTCCTGTCCGGGGTGCGCGCCTTCACGACGGCCCTGCCCGACGCCGAGGCGGCGTGACGCGGAACCCCGAACCACCGAACCACCGAACCCCGAACCACCTGATCACCGAATACACCGAATACACCGAACCACCGGACACCGGACACAAAGTGCGCACATCCAAAGATGCCGGGCCCTCGCCGAGCGAGAAGAGTCAGTGGTGTCGGCACTGTGCAACGGAGGCGTCGTGACGTACTGGAACACTAGGGCGGAGACCATGCCCCGCCCCCAACTTGAGGCATGGCAATGGCGCAGGCTCCGGCAGGCCCTCGACCACGCCAAGCGGAACTCGCCGTTCTGGAACGGACGGATACCCGACGGCATCGATTCCCCGCAGGACTACGCGGCGCGGATGCCCCTGCTGTACAAGAAGGACCTGCTGGCCGCCCAGGCAGCCGCACCTCCGTACGGCACCTGGCCCTCGCTGGACCCCTCGCGCGGAGTGCGCCACCACCAGACCAGCGGCACCAGCGGCAACCCGCCCATCCGCACGTTCGACACCGAGCGCGACCTGGCGTGGTCCGTGGACACCTTCTGCACCGCGCTGCACGCCAACGGGGTGCGCCCGCACCACAAGGGGCTGGTGGCCTTCGGCTACGGCCTCTTCGCCGGGTTCTGGGGCATGCACTACGCGCTGGAGCGCATGGGCTGCACCATCGTCCCGGCCGGCGGCCTCGACTCCAGGACCGTCGTACGGCTGCTGGTCGACTACCGGATCGAAGTGCTCGGACTCACCCCCAGCTACGCGATGCGGCTGATCGAGACCGCCCGCGAGATGGGGGTCGACCTCGCCCGCGACGCGAACGTCCAGGTGATGCTCGCCGGTGCCGAACCGCGTTCCGACTTCACCACCCGGACCATCGAGGAGGCCTTCGGCGCCCGCGTCTTCAACGCGGCCGGTACCACCGAGTTCGGCGGTGTCTTCATGTTCGAGTGCCCGCAGCGGCGCGGCGCCTGCCACATCAACGAGCCCTCCTGCTACGACGAGGTGCTGGACCCCGAGACCCTCCAGCCGGTCGGCTACGGCGAGGAGGGCGTCCGCGTCACCACCGGCCTGGCCCGTGAGAGCATCCAGCTCTTCCGGCACTGGACCGAGGACGTGGTGGTCAAGCGGCCGTACGGCGAGTGCGGCTGTGGAAGGACCTGGGACTTCTACGACGGCGGCATCCTGCGGCGCGTCGACGACATGCGCAAGATCAGGGGCGTCTCCATCACCCCCGTCATGATCGAGGACGTCGTACGCGGCTTCGCCGAGGTCAACGAGTTCCACTCCGCGATCCGCACCGTCCGCGGTCTCGACACCATCCACGTCAAGATCGACGCGGGAGGGCTCGGAGCGGAGGCCGCGCGCCTGCTGTGCGCGCGCATCACCGAGGAGTTCAAGCGCGAGATCGGCATCCGGCCCCAAGTGGAGCTGGCTCCGGCGGGCAGCCTGCCCCGAACGAACTGGAAGGCGGCACGACTTCATGACGAACGAGTCCTCACAGCTCACGGCTGAGCCCCCGGCGGCCGGGATCCTGACGCCCCGGCAGCCCGTGGCCGAGCACGAGTACCTGACCGCGGAGCAGGAGATCCACCTCCTGGAGAGCTACCGCACGCTGGGCTACCTCGCGGAGAACTGCCGGGTCCCGTCCGTGCTCGCCGCCGTACGGGCCTCGCTCGCCGAGCTCCGGATCGCCCTCGACGGGCAGGCCGTGGAATTCGACTACTACCGGAACACCGACCGGGTGCTCAGCGTGTGACCGCCCGGTGATGCCGAAGGGGCGGTACCCCGGCCGGGGTACCGCCCCTTCGGCATCACCTCCCGCGGATCAGCCGGCGCTGCCCCGCACCGCGTTCTCCAGCTGCGCCCCGGTGTAGACCTCCATACCGGTGAAGTACTCCACGCGCAGGCTCTGCGGGCTCCGGACCCCGTTCTCGTCCCGGTCCTGCTCGTAGGTGTCCAGCAGCTGCTGGGCCTCCTCGGTCGCCTGCGCGAAGCGCTCGACCGGGTCCACGCCGTCCAGCAGCACGTCCCCCATCGCCCGCGTCATCACGTCCTGGGCCCCGGCGAAGTCGCCGAACAGCGCGCCGCGGCACGGCGGGACACCCTCGCCCTCGCCCTCCGCGTAGGTGTTGAGCTGCGCGCTCGCCAGACCGTGGAAGGGGTTCTCCTCGAACCAGCCCTCGCTCTCCAGCAGCCGGTAGGAGGAGCGGGTGACCGGCACGAAGCTGCTCGCGACATGACGGTCGGCGGCGTTGCGCGGACTGTTCATGAACTGCATGAACGCCAGCGCGCCGTCCTGTGTCACCTCGTCCAGACCGTTGGCCAGCCACAGCGACGTACCGGCGATGATGTTCCCGCCGTACGGCTGGCCGTCGGGTCCCGGGCAGCGGCCGACCGCCATCTCGAAGCCCGAGTTCTGCGCGGCCTGCGCCATGTAGTTCAGGTCGTTGGAGGACGTGATGCGCAGCGCGACGTCCTGGTCCGCGAAGGCCTTCATATTGCCCTCCCAGTCCGGGATCTTGCCGGTGTAGAGGTAGTGCCCGTCGCTGTGCAGCCGCTGCCACCACTGCACCCAGCCCAGCATCTCCGGCGAGGAGAGGTCCAGCCGGCCGGCCCGGCCGGAGCGGCCGTTGTCGTTGTCGGCCAGCTGCCCGCCCTGGACGGCCAGCGCCTGCTGGAAGAACAGACCGTGGTTCGACCAGGTCACCCCGTGCGACGGCCCGTTCTCCAGGGCGGCCACCGCCTCGCACGCGGTCTCGATCTCCCCCCAGGTCCGCGGCAGCTCGTCCACACCGGCGGCCCGCAGAAGGTCCTTGTTGCCGTAGATCAGCATGGCCGTCACCACGGCCGGCATCGAGGTCAGGTCGCCGTCGACCGAGTAGTACTCCCGCACGGCCGGCAGGATGTCGCCGAGGACGACGGGCTCGCCGAGGATCTCGGTGCGCCCGGCGACGGCCTTCTCGACCGAGGTGAACAGCGGCCTCCCGTCGCGGGTCCGTGAGTCGCGGGCGGCCTGGGTGACGGCGAAGTAGTACTCGGCGACCGCCGGCGGACGGCCCTGCTCGGCCGCCTCCGCTATCTCCTCGGAGAGCGTACGGAAGTCACGCCCCTCAAGGTTGATCCGGTACTCGGGGTGCGCCTTCTCGAACGCGGCGGCCAGCCCGTGCAGCCGGTCCATGTAGCCGGGGAACGTCAGGTCGGCCACCCAGACGTCGATCACGGTTGCGGCGGTCATCAGATACCTCTTTCTGCTCTTCGGTGACGAACGGTTCAGACGGCGGCGACAGCGGCGGCCCGGACCAGGGTCCGGGCGAACGTCCGGATGTCCCCGGCCAGTTCGACGGGCTTCTCCAGCGCCGCGAAGTGACCGCCCTGCTCGAATTCCGTCCAGTGGGTGAGGGTGGGGATGTCACGGTCGGCGAAGCGGCGGATCGGTACGAAGATGTCGTCGGGAAAGACCGCCACTCCCACCGGAACGGTGAGCGGCGGCGGCACGGCCCCGCCCGCCGCCGCGCGTACCGCCTCGGCCCCCTCGTAGTAGTACTGGGCGGACGAACCGGCCGTCGCCGTCAGCCAGTAGACCGACACGATGGTCAGCAGACGGTCGCGGTCGACGGCCTCCTCCGGCAGCCGTTCGGCCCCGGTCCAGTCCAGGAACTTCTCCGCGATCCAGGCCAGCTGGCCCACGGGGGAGTCCGTCAGCGCGTACGCCAGCGTCTGCGGACGGGTCTGCTGGACCTTCATGTAGCCCGACAGCTCGGCGTCGAAGCGGGAGAGCTTGCCCAGCCGGGCCAGGTCCCGCTCGGCCAGGCCCTCGAACTCCGCCGGGTCGCCGGAGGGGAACGTCATCAGCATGTTCACATGCACCCCGAGCACATGCTCGGGATCGGTGCGGCCGAGCTCCAGCGAGATCACCGCCCCCGCGTCACCGCCCTGGGCGATGTAGCGGTCGTACCCGAGCCGGGCCATCAGCTCCGCCCAGGCCCGCGCGATCCGGGCGGTGTCCCAGCCCTTCTCCGGCAGCGGGGTGGAGAACCCGTACCCCGGTATGGACGGGATGACGAGATGGAAGGCGTCCGCCGGGTCACCGCCGTGCGCACGCGGGTCGGACAGCGGGCCGATCACATCCAGGAACTCGACGACGGAACCGGGCCAGCCATGGGTCAGGAGCAGCGGGGTCGCGTCCGGCTCGGGCGAGCGGACATGCAGAAAGTGCACCGGGGCGCCGTCGATCTCCTCGACGAACTGCGGATACCGGTTCAGCTCGGCCTCGGCGGCGCGCCAGTCGAAGGAGGTGCGCCAGTACTCCGCGAGCTCCTTCAGATACTCCAGCGGCACCCCGCGGTCCCAGCCGACGCCGGGCAGCTCGTCCGGCCAGCGGGTGGACCCGAGGCGGGCACGCAGGTCGTCGATCTGGTCCTGCGGGATGTCGATACGGAAGGGACGCATAGAGCACTCCGTGATGTCCGGGCCGGAAGGGTCGTCGAAGGAGGATGGAGGGCTCACTGACAACCGGATCGGACCCGGCTGAACCTGGCGCGCCCGGCTGTATCGTGCGCCGCCGCCGAATCCCCCCGCATCTCGCGAATTGCTCCATGAGCCGTCCGCGTAACCGCAGTTCAGAAGATGCGAGCGGCCTCCGCCGGCTGGCAGCATCACCGTCCGGGTGACCGGCCCGGCGCGCTCGGCCGTGTCCCGCGCGGCGCAGGCCCTGCCGCACCGATCCCGAGAGGACGCGTAGATGAACTTCCCCACCGCTCACGCCGCCGCCGGTCTGGTCGACGCCTTCGCCGACGCGGCCCCGGAGGCCCGCGAGGCAAAGTTCCGCGCTCTGGTGGACGGCCTCTGGCACGAGGGCGGACTCTCGCCCGCCGCGCTCACGGCGGTGCCGTCGCTGGTGGCCGCACTCGAACGGGAGGGCCACGACGGCCGCGGCCATCTGGCGATCCTGCTCGGACTGCTCGCCGAGGCCGAGTACCCGGCGCCAGGCCCGGTCACCGAGGAGGTCCGCACCCACCTCGGCAGCTATCTGGACCTGGTGCGCACGGACGGCATCGGTACGCCGCTCACCCTCGCCCTGCTCTATCTCCTCGCGCACTTCCCGGCCGACCGGGACACGGTCCTCGCCGCCACACTGGACCTCGGCCTGGAGCCCGAGGACCTGTCCCGGCTGGACCGCGCCCTGAGCGAACTGGACCCCGAGCGGCCCGACCTCGGCCGGGTGTGGCCCTCCCCGTCGGCCTGGACCCTCAACGAGGACGAGCGGGCCTTCGACGCGAGCTGGATCAAGGCACTGAGCAGCGAACAGATCCTCGCGGCCTGGGAGAACGACACCCGTACGGTCCTCGGCTGCATCGGCGCCCGCGCCTACTGGGCGGTCCTCAACGGCGACCCGCAGGACGCCCCCGCGGCCACCGTCCCGGACCGGGCCCACGCCAGCGCCCCGGCCGCCGACACCTCCCTCTTCGCGCCGCACACCGCCGCGCTGCGCTGCCCGGACTGCCACGGCACCCTGGAGCCCGGCGAGGACTTCCTGAACTGCACCGGCTGCGCGGCCCGTTACCCCGCCGCGAACGGCATCCTCGACCTGACCGCGCCCGCCGCGGGTGACGGCGCCGTCGACGACTTCCTGGAGAAGCTCTCCCAGGTGCCGAGCATGGGGCTGTTCTACGAGGCGGTGGCCCGGCCCTCCTTCCTGCGGGTCTCCGGATCCAACTGGGGCGGCCAGGTGACACCGGCCGACGAGGACCGCTACATCGCCACACACGTACGGCCGGTCGACGGCCCCGTGGTCGACCTCGCCGCCGGAGCCGGACGCTGGACCGCCGTCGTCGCCGAGACCGTGGGCGCCGCCCGGCTGGTCGCCGTCGACAGCTCGCTGCCCATGCTCAACGTGCTGCGCGGCCGGCTTCCGGACGTCCCCTCGGTCCTGGCCGGAGCCTGCGACCTGCCCTTCGCGGACGCGTCGGTCGGCGCGGTCGTCTGCTGGAACGCCCTCCAGGCCTTCTACCACGAGGCCGAGGCGGCGATCACCGAGGTCGGCCGGATCCTCCGGCCCGGCGGCACCTTCACGGTGCTGACGTTCCGCCGCTCCGAGGACCCGGTCTACCGCTACTTCCAGTCGGCCCACCGCTTCCCCCAGCACGACGGAGGACTCCAGCTGTTCGACCCCGAGGACCTCCGGCGCTGGTTCGCCGCCGCGGGCCTGAGCGTGCGCGAGGAGAGCGGACCGGGCACGTTCGTCTTCCTGACCGCCGTCCGCGACGACCGTACGGAGACCCGTTCATGAGCGCGGCCGAGGTGCGGGACGACGCACTCGCCGAACCCGGCACCCCCCGGTACGAGGAGGCCGCCCGGGTCTTCAACCTGGCCGCCCCCGCCCGCCCGGCCGCGGCCGTCACCGCGTGCGGACCGGCCGAGGTGCGGGCCGCGGTCCTCGCGGCCACCCGCCGGGGGCTGTCCGTCCGGGTGCACACCTCCGGGCACGCCTCCGGGGCCGTACGCCCGGTCGACGGCTCCGCGCTGATCCGCACCGCCCCGTCCGGCAAGGTCGAGATCGACACGGCCCGGCGGACCGCCAGGATTCCGGCGGGCGCGCGCTGGGGCGATGTCGTCGAGGCTGCGGCACCGCACGGGCTCGCGGCGGCACACGGCTCCGCGGCCGACGTCGGCGTGGTCGGCTATCTGCTCGGCGGGGGAGTCAGCTTCTACGGCCGCCGCAGCGGGCTGGCCGCGAACACGGTGCGGGCGGTCGAACTCGTCACCGCCGACGGCGAGAGCGTCCGCGCCGACGCCGCCACCGAACCCGAACTGTTCTGGGCACTGCGCGGAGGCGGCGGCGGCTTCGGTGTCGTCACCGCCGTGGAGGTCTCCCTCTTCCCGGTGGCACAGGTCGTCACCGGCGCGACGTACTGGCCGGCCGCCGACGCCGCACCGCTCCTGGCCGCCTGGCGCGCCTGGACGAAGGACGCGCCGCGCGAGGCGACCACCTCCCTGCGCCTGATGAACCTGCCCCCGGTCCCCGGTGTCCCGCCGCAGCTCGCCGCCGGACCCGTGCTCTGCGTGGACGGGGCCGTCCTCGCCCCGACGGAACAGGACGTCCCGGCGGCCCAGCGGCACGCGGACGAACTCCTCGGCGCACTGCGGGAGATCGCGCCCGCCCTGCTCGACACCTGGGCGCTCACCGGCCCGGCCGGGGTGCTCGACGCGCACATGGATCCGGCCGACCCGGTCCCCTTCATCGGTGACCACCTCCTGCTGCGGGAGTTCGGCGACGAAGGGGCCGAGGCGTTCCTGGGCGCCGTGGGAGCGGGCTCCGGCTCGCCGCTGGCCGTCGCCACGCTCCGGCAGCTCGGCGGCGCCTTCGCCGAGGAGGACCCGGCGGGCGGCGTCCTGAACCACGTGGACGCGGCGTACGCCTACATGGGATCGGGCCCCCCGTTCGGCCCGGTGACCGTGGAGGCCCTGGAGCGGCACTGCGCGACGGTGCGCGCGGCCCTGGCTCCCTGGGACACCGGCCGTACGGTGCCCTCGCTCGTGGAGGGGTTCACCCGGCCGCAGCGCCACCTCACCGATGACCGGGCGGCGGACGTCGCCCGGATCCGCCGCCGGTACGACCCGCGCGGCGTGTTCGCGGACGACGTCTCCGCCGGAGCGGCATCGCTCTGACACCCGCGCGCGTGTGGGCCCCCGGGACAGGTCCGGGGGCCCACACACGCGTGCCCGGGACACCGGCCCCGTGCACGGCCGATGGCCCCCGCCGCGGGACGGGGGCCATCGGCCGATGGTTCAGGGGCGGTACGGGGCCGTCACACCTTCAGCGACGTGTCCGTCGTGCCCGGTGCGTCCGTCGTACCGGCGGGGTCCGCCGGAGCGTCGGCGGACGCCGCGGTCTCCTCCGCGGACTCCTCGGAGGCTTCCGCCCCTTCCGGCGGGCCCTCGGCACCGACCGGCGGCACATCGCGAAGCAGGAGGACGAAGAACACGCCGGCGATCCCGATCAGGATGGCGCTGACCGCGGCGACGGTGTGCAGGCCCCCGGTGAACGCGACCCGGGCGGCGTCCATCAGCATGTTGCCCACCTGCTCGGGCAGGCTGTCCGCGGCGGCGGACGCCCCGGCGACACTGTCCCGGGCGGCCTCCGCGGCACCGGAGGGCACTGCCCCCGGCACGGAGTCGGCGATGTCGGACCGGTAGATGGCCAGGCCCAGGGTGCCCAGGGTCGCCACGCCCAGCGCCGCCCCGAACTCGTTGCTCATCTGGGACAGGGCGCCGGCCGAACCGGCCTTCTCCGGCGGAACGGTCCCGACCACCATGTTGGTCCCCAGCGCCACGATCGGAGCGCCGCAGAAGGAGAACACGGCGAAGCCCACGATCAGAACGGCCGTGCCCGACTCCGGGTTGAGCTGGGAGAAGGTCAGCAGTACGGCGACCACACCGGCGATGCCCGCGCCGATGACGTACGCGGGGCGCACCTTGCGGGCGATGATCGGGCACACCATGAAGGAGACGGTGGCCGCGGCCATGCCGGGCAGCAGCCCGAGACCCGCCTCGAACGGCGACATCCGCTGCGCCGACTGGAAGTACTGGGTCATGAACAGCATGATCGTGCCGCCGATGAGGCTGTAGGCGAGCAGGGCCAGCAGCGCGGCGGTGAAGCGGCCGTGCGCGAACAGGCCCACGTCCAGCAGCGGGCTCGACAGACGGCGCTGGCGCTGCACGAACAGCACACCCAGCACCAGGCCGACGACCAGGACGACGACGGGCAGGGCCTCCCAGCCGTTGCGGGCGAGTTCCTTGATGCCGTAGATGACCGGGATGGTGGCGCCGACGTTCAGCAGGACGCTCGGGAGGTCGATTCCGCCCGCCTCGCCGCTCTTGAACTCCGGCAGGACGCGCGGCCCCACGATCAGCAGCAGGACCATCACCGGCACACCGATGAGGAAGAGGGAACCCCACCAGAAGTACTCCAGCATGACGCCGCCGAGCAGCGGGCCGATGATGGCGCCCAGGGTGAAGCAGCTGGCCCAGAGGCTGATCGCGACCGTCCGCTGCTTGGCGTCCTGGAACATCGTGGTGATGAGGGAGAGGGTGGACGGCGTCAGGCTCGCACCCGCGATGCCGAGCAGGACACGGGCGGCGATCAGCATGCCGGGACTGGTGGCGAACGCGGCGGCCAGCGAGGCCGCGCCGAAGGCCGCGGCGCCGATCAGCAGCAGCTTGCGACGGCCGATGCGGTCACCCAGCGTTCCCATCGTGACGAGGAATCCGGCGACCATGAAGCCGTAGATGTCCATGATCCACAGCTGCTGGGTGGAATCGGCGCCGAGATCCGCGCTCAGATGCGGCAGCGCCAGAAGGAGAACGAACACGTCGAGGGCCACAAGAAGGGTGGGGAGGGCGAGGATACCCAGCCCGATCCACTCCTTCCGCCCTGCCTTGGGAGCACTGCCTGCAGTCATGCCTACTACTTTCCGTCGTCATGAAGGGATGGTGGAAGGAGCCTGGTGCCCCGCTCGGATACGGGCAGGCTTTCGCTGACCGGCACCGTCTGTGTCGTCGGACTTACCCCACAGGGTCCTCCGCGCCGTGACCCGGCGCATCTCACGGCGTGCTGTTCCCGGGCGACTTGACCAAGTCCGCTTGCGGATACCGGAACACGAGGGATGTGATGACTCCCGAAGCCCCCATACGACAGGAGGCAGGGACATGGTGAAACGGCTTTTCACCTCGGAATCCATCACCGAGGGTCACCCCGGCGCCGCCTGTGCCGGGAACCGCACGGCACGGGCGATGACGACGTGAGGTACTACCACCTGACCGGATTCTCGGGCGTGGACGCGTTGCGGCTGGACGAGCGCCGGGTGCCTGTGCCGGGGCCGCGCGAGGTCCTTGTCCGGATGAGGGCCTGGTCGTTGAACCACCGGGACCTCATGATCGCCGATGGCCGGTACGGGCGGGGGATGAAGCCGGACGTGGTGCCGCTCTCCGACGGCGCGGGGGAGGTGGTGGACGCCGGTTCCGAAGTGACGCGCTGGAAGCCCGGGGACCGGGTCACCAGCGTCTTTCTGCCCCGGTGGATCTCCGGCCCGGCCGACGCGGCCAGGACGGCCGGTGCGCTGGGCGGTCCGGTCGACGGCGTGCTCGCCGAGTACGTGGCGTTCGACCAGGACGCGCTGGTCGCCACGCCGTCGCACCTGGAGGACGCCGAGGCGTGCACCCTTCCCTGTGCCGCCGTCACGGCGTGGCACGCCCTGGTGGTGTACGGCGGAATCGTCCCCGGTCAGTCCGTCCTGACCCTGGGCAGCGGCGGAGTCTCCGTCTTCGCGCTGCAGTTCGCCGTGCTGGCCGGTGCCGAGGTGACGGTCACCTCCAGCAGCGACGCCAAACTGGAGCGGCTGCTGGCGATGGGCGCGGTGGCCGGTGTCAACTACTCCCGGACACCGGAGTGGGGCAAGCACATCCAGCGGATGACGAACGGCGGCGTCGACCACGTCGTGGAGGTCGGCGGCCCGGGCACGCTGCCGCAGTCGGTCAGGGCCGTGCGGGCGGGCGGGCGGGTGAGCGTGATCGGTGTACTGAGCCAGGGGCCCGGCATCGATCCCGTACAGCTGCTGCGCAGGGCGGTGACGGTCCAGGGGATGCAGGTGGGGAGCAGAGAGACGTTCGAGGCGATGAACCGTGCGGTCGAGCTGCACCGGATCCGTCCTGTCATCGATCATGCGTTTGCGTTCTCCGATGCCGGGGCGGCCTACCGGCGTCTTGAGTCCGGTGGCCACTTCGGCAAGGTGGTCATCGCGGCCGACTGACGGCCGCGGGCTTTGGCGGCCCGCCGGGAGCCCGACGGGTGACCTCCGGTCGGAGGTCACCCGTCAGGTTCTCCGGGGCGCCGGGCCGGGCGCCGCCCGGTCGGCGGTCCGTCAGGCGGACTGCGCCAGCAGCTCGGTCAGCCGGTCGAAGCTGCTGTTCAGGCCGGCCACGGCCTCCGGGGTGCGGAACTGCGCGGAGACGTTGGTCTGGTGGACGACCAGTTCGGTCCGGCCGTCGACGTCCGAGAAGGTCATGGTCGAGACCAGGCCCGTGGCGTTCACGGTGAAGGCGATCTTCTCCGGCTCGACGACATCGAGGTAGGTGGCGCTCATCGGGTACTCGGTGCCATCGGCGTCGGCCACCATGACCGTCTCGAAGGCGCCGCCCGGACGGGCGTCGATCGTGATCCTGTCCACCGGGAGCGAGGTGCCGACCGGGCTCCAGAAGCGGGACAGCTGCTCGGGCTCGATGAACGCCTTGAAGACCTGCTCCCGGGGCGCGTTGAACACGCGGGTGACGGTGAGTTCTCCGAGGTCTGTGCCGGCCGTGCTCGGAAGTGTCATGTTTCTGTCTCTTTCTGCTTTCGTTGGGTTTCCTGCAGATGCTGGTCGAGGCGGTCGAACCTCGACTGCCAGACCTGTGCCTGGCTCTCGATCCATTCCGCGGCGGCGTCCAGCGGTGCCACCTCAAGTCGGCAGGGCCGCCACTGCGCGTCGCGGCCCCGCGTGATCAGTCCGGCCCGCTCAAGGACCTTGAGATGCTTGGAGACCGCCTGAAGACTGATCGTGAATGGTTCGGCCAGCTCATTGACCGTTGCTTCCCCAGCGGCGAGGCGGACCAGGATCGCCCGGCGGGTCGGATCCGCCAGGGCGGAGAAGGTGTTGCTGAGCTCGTCACCCGTCATCTCATATTCAACCTACCAATTGATCAACCAGATGGTTTATGATGCCTCTCGAGGCGGTGTGCGTCAAGGACGAAAACCTCCGGTGGGACCGGCACATGACCGCCTGTTCCCCTGATGGGGCGGCCGTCCTCCGCGCTCACTCGATCAGCGGAACCGTGCGCGTCGGGGTCACTCATGGCCCCTGACGCCTGATTCCCGCACCGTGAGGGCGCCGGAAGCACCGGTCCCCGTCGGGGATCCCGTAGCAAGACCCTTCAGGACGTTGTGTCCTGGCAGTTCCCGGACAGCCAGGAAAGTCAAAACCGAGAGGACCATGCGATGTCTGCAACCAACGTGGAAAACCTGGAAGTTCCGGGCGCAACACTGCACTACGAGGTCAGTGGGCAGGGCCCCGTTCTCCTCCTCATCTGTGGCGGACCGACCGACGCCGCGATCTACGGAGGACTCGCCGCGGCTCTCGCCGAGAACTACACCGTCGTGCGGTACGACCCGCGGGGAAACTCGCGGAGCAACCTCACCGGCACGCCCACGGACCAGGAGATCGAGGTCTACAGCGACGACGCCCACCGCCTGCTGGCGGCCCTCGGGGACACCCCCGCGTTCGTCGTCGGAAGCAGCGGCGGCGCACTGGTCGGGCTGGACCTCGCCGCCCGCCACCCCGAGCAGGTGCAGACCCTGATCGCGCACGAGCCGCCGGCGATGGAACTGCTCACCGACAGCCAGCGGTGGCGTGACCACTTCCAGGACGTGCACGACACCTACCGCAAGGACGGCGTCGGCCCGGCCATGGGCAAGTTCATCGCCGGTGTGGAGGAGCCCGACGGCCCGCAGGCGGGCGCACCGGCACCCCAGGCGGCCCCCCCGGGCGCGGAGATGGGCCCGCCGGACCCGGAGATGATGGAGATGATGGGGCGGATGGCGGCGAACGCCGAGTTCTTCCTCGGCCACGTCATGGTGCCGTTCAGCCGCTTCGTTCCGGACGCCGACGCGCTGAAGGCCGCGTCGACGAGGGTCGTCCTCGCCGCCGGAGAAGCGAGCAAGGGCACGCCGATCCACCAGGCGGGCGTGATCCTGGCCGACCGTGTCGGATCGGAGATCGTGGACTTCCCCGGCGACCACCAGGGCTTCCTGACGCACAGCCCGCAGTTCGCCGAGCAGGTGCACAAGGTGCTCACCGCGGGTCAGTGATCCCGTTCGGGGCCGTGGTGCCCCCGTCCGGGCCGCGCACCGTACGTCTGCGCGCGGTCCGGACGGGGCGACGTGAGGGGACCTCTTCCGCCGCTGCGGAGGAAGGGCCGCTCCCCGCCGAAGCCGCGGCCCTGTGCGGCGACACGCCCGGCCGGCAGGAGCCATCGCACGCTGGAAGATGCGGCACGGCAGGCCTCGACGCGACGATTCGATCAATGGCTGGCAAACATGATCGAGTCGGTGCGCCGGGGCGCACCGTGGCCGAGGGGGACGTGTTGGCGGGCAAGGACGAGGCGAGCACCAGGCTCTGGGCCATGGCTCACCTGGCGACCCCGATGGCGATACGTGTCGCGGCAACCCTGCGGGTCGCGGACCACATCGCGGAGAGCCCGAGAACGGCGGCGGAACTGGCCGCACTCGCAGGCGCCGACGCCGGCGCACTCGACCGGGTGCTGAGACACCTCGCCACCAGGGGAGTGCTGGACCGCGACCGGTCCGGCCGCTACGCGCTGACCGCTGTCGGCGAACCGCTCCGCTCGGGTCACCCGGCGGGCCTGCACGCCATGCTGGACATCGAAGGGGCGGTCGGCCGCGCCGAACTCTCCTTCGTCCAGCTGCTGCACAGCGTCCGCACCGGAGAGGCCGCCTTCCCCGTACAGTTCGGCCGCTCGTTCTGGCAGGACCTGGCCGAGGACCCCGCGCGCGGCGCGTCCTTCGACGCCCGGATGGGCGCCGACCTGGCCGCGGCCCGCGGTGACGACATCGTCTCCGGCTACGACTGGGGGTCGCTCGGGCGCGTGGTCGACGTCGGCGGCGGCAACGGTTCGCTGCTGATCGCCCTGCTGAACGGACACCGTGCTCTGCACGGCACGGTCCTCGACCTGCCCGACACCGCGGAGGTGGCGCGCGGGGCACTCGCGGCCGCGGGTCTCGCCGACCGCGGTGACGCCGTACCCGGCAGCTTCTTCGACCCACTGCCGCCGGGCGCCGACGGCTACCTCCTCTCATCGGTCATCCACGACTGGGGCGACCGGGAGGCACGGGCGATCCTGCGCCGCTGCGCCGAGGCCGCGGGCGCCGGAGGGAAGGTCTTCATCGTGGAGCGCATCGGCGCCGACGGTGAGTCACCGGGCACCGGAATGGATCTGCGGATGCTCGCCTACTACGGCGGCAGGGAACGCGGGGCCGCCGAACTCACCGCCCTCGCGGCGGACGCCGGGCTCACTCAGCTCGCGGTGCACCCGGCCGGCATTCTGTCGATCATCGAACTGGCCACGCCCTGAGGTAGCGGCGGCACGCACCCCGATGCCGCGCCCGTCGCACGATCCGGGGTGCGGTCTTGGTGTGGGTCGGCCCTCATGTCCACGCTGAGGAGATACCGATGACCGAGTACGTGATGTCCATGCGGCCGCGTGAGGCGCTGGCGGCGCTCGTGAGCCCGGAAGGGCGCCGCGACCCCTATGTCTTCTACGACGCCATCCGGGAACACGGGAACCTGGTGCGGATCAAACCGGGCCTGATGGCCGCCGTCGGGTACGACGAGTGCTCGCGCGCGCTGCGGGAGCCCCGGCTGCTGGTCCAGGACGCCAAGAGCCACGACCTGCTCTATCCCGACTGGCGCTCGCACTCCTCGCTGCGCCGCTTCACCGACTCCGTGCTCTACAGCAACCCGCCGGACCACTCCCGGATGCGACGCGTGATGAGCCGCGCGTTCACCCCGCGGCGGGTGGCCGAGCTCGAACCCGCGATCGTCCGGATGGCCGGCCGGCTGCTGGACCGCATGGCGGACCTCGGATCGGACGGCACACCGGTGGAGTTCATGGCCGAGTTCGCCTACCGGCTCCCGGTCGCGGTGATCGGAGAGATGCTCGGAGTCGCCGACGACGACCGGATCTGGTTCCGCGCCGCGGTGGAGGACGTGACCGTCGCCCTGGAGGGCATCAGCCGGGTCTCCCGGCTCGACGCCGCGAACCGGGCGATGGACGAGCTCGCCTCCTACTTCGCCGAGCTGGTCGACCAGAGGCGCCGCCACCCCGCGGACGACCTGGTCAGTGCCCTGGTCACCTCCGCGGACACCGATGGGGAGCGGTTCAGCCACGACGAGCTCGTCGGCAACCTGGTACTGCTGCTGGCCGCAGGATTCGACACGACCACCCATCTGCTCGGCCAGGGCCTCCAGCTGGCCTTCGAGAACCCGGACCAGGCCGCCGGGCTGCGTACACAGCCCGCTCTCGCCTCCGGATACGTCGAGGAGACGCTGCGGTTCGCGGCCCCGGTGCACGCCACCAGCCGCTTCGCCGAATCGGACATGGACGTGCTGGGCACCTTCGTGCCCGAAGGAACCAAGGTGCTCGTTCTGCTGGCCGCCGGCAACCGGGACCCGCTGCGCTACCCATCGCCGCACCGCTTCGTCCCGGACCGGCCGGACAACCAGCCCCTGAGCTTCGGCGCCGGCGCCCACTTCTGCCTGGGGGCACCGCTCGCCCGGGTGGAGGCGCGGATCGCGCTTCCCATGCTGCTCCGCCGTTTCCCGCGCCTCGCGCCCGCGGGCCCCGCGACGTACCGCGACCGGCTGATCGTCCCGGGCCACGAGCGGCTTCCGGTAGCGGTCGGTTAGAGGCGGTCCCGCGACCTCTGGCGGATCAGCGTGCGGCCCCGGCCCGGTCCGCCGTGTCGTCGTACCTCCGAAGTGCCACCGGACCGGGTGCCTTCCCGCCCGGCACCCAGGTGCCGGGCGGGCGAGTCAGACCGACGCCCGCTTGGGCTCGTTCTCCTCGACCGCGGGCCGGC
Source organism: Streptomyces sp. NPDC001787 (assembly GCF_040297465.1). Taxonomy (NCBI): domain Bacteria; kingdom Bacillati; phylum Actinomycetota; class Actinomycetes; order Kitasatosporales; family Streptomycetaceae; genus Streptomyces; species Streptomyces sp. NPDC001787. The sequence goes on along the minus strand of NZ_JBEOZE010000038.1, from coordinate 9,721 downwards.
TCCCACCGGTGTCCGCCGCGCTACGGGTGTCCCTCCGCTTCTTGATGACCCGCTCGCCCCAGTTCAGCAGCGGACGCTCGAAGAAGTAGTAACTCACCGTGGCGATCACGAGCGTGCCCGCCACCACGACGGCCAGCATCTCCCAGAATCCGACCTTCCCGACCAGGAAGGCGGCGGGCACCGGCGGGGCGCCGAAGATGCTCCCGCTCTGGAACCAGAGGTACATCACCACGAAGTGCCAGAGGTAGATGCCGTAGGAGATGCGCCCGAGGAAGCGTGTCGGGCGATTCGTCAGCACCTTGTCCATCAACGGCGAGCTGGCGTCGGGCGCGACCAGCGGGACCATCAGCAGGAAGGCGAACGCCAGGAACGATATGTGCTGGAGCATGGCGAACTGCGGTGTTCCGTAGTCCCAGGTGCCCCATTTGCCCAGAGGGGAGGTGCAGTTGACGAGGTAGGCCGCGAGCGCCCCGACCCAGAACAGGTTCGGCCTCCTGATGGCCAGGCGGTAGAGCGCGGGCATCTCGCCCGGCGACTGCTCCGCCCGGACCGAGAGTATGGCCAGTCCCATGCCTATCCCGAAGAGGCCCAGACGGCTGAACGGCCACCAGTACTCGGGCGGCCAGGGGCCCATGGACTCCATGTGCATGTATCCGGTGAACAGGAACCCGACCACTATCATGACGGCGAGGGGGATCATCATCCGGCGTATCTTCTGCGCCGGGTCGACGACCCGGCCCGCGAGCCAGTGCATCAGCCAGGCGAGCAGGGGCAGCACGAGGTAGAACTGAGCCTCGGTCGGAATGGTCCACGTCGGGTCCATACCCGCGTACCAGACGTAGTCGTAGTCCTGCATCAGCAGGATCGGACGCAGCACGTACCAGATCGAGTTGATGCTCGAGTAGTTGAGGAGCAGCAGACAGACCGCTGTCAGCAGCCAGTAGGCGGGCATGAGCCGCAGCCCGCGGCGGAGGAAGAACTCGCCCAGCACGGGCTTCCGGGCCCCGCCGAGAGTGGCACGGGCGAAAGGCTTGTAGAGCAGCATGCCGGACAGGATGAAGAAGGGCCCCAGACCCACTTCCGCGCCGACCGACAGGATGGACCAGATCCCCTTCTGGGGCGGTCCGGATTCGGAGCCGAGAACCACACCTGTGCTGAATGCGACGTGGGTGATGACCACGACCATCGCACAGAGTCCGCGAACCCCATCGAGGCTTCCGATGCGTTTCTTGTCGTGGGGTCTCACAGTGGACCCGGTCCCGAGTGCCGTCATGGCGGATACCTCCAGTTTCAATGGGCCGCATCAGCTTGCTTTCAAGACATTCGTGGCGCATCTCTTGGGTTGCGGTATTCGACGGAAGCCCTGACTCCGGGAACTTTTCCTGCAGGGTGGCGTCTCTCCGGGCACTTCCGCCGCACGAAGAACACCCGGTACTGGGGGATTACGGAACAGCCCTCGGTACCGCCCGGCCGGCGGTATCGGCGGCGGTATCGGCGGGACGGCACGGAAGACTCGTGAACCCCCGCCGAGGTGTCGGCGGGGGTTCACAACGGGTCCGGCGCGAGGGAACTGAAGGCGCGAGGGGATGAAGGCGCGGGGGAACTGAAGGCGCGAGGGAACTACGGAACCGGGAAGCTAAGGGCGTCGGCCCGGCCCGTGCTGTGGAACACCGAGGTCCGGGTCCGTCCGTCACCGAGGTCGGCGAAGACCAGGCTGGAGACGATGCCCGACATGGAGTCCCGGTAGGAGAGCAGTTCGGGTTCGACCACCGCGAGAAAGACGCATGTCATCGCGTACTCGTCATCGTCCGCGTCCCTGACGGCGGTGCCTTCGAACCGCCCGCCGGCCCACGGCTCGATCGTGATACTGGAGGGTGACACCGTCGTACCTGCCGGGCCCCAAAAATTGACGAACTGTTCCGGCTCGACAAAGGCTCTGAAAACCAGTTCTCGCGGGGCGTTGAAAACTCTTGTGGCAGTGAGCTCACCGAGAGCGGAACCTCGTGGGCTCCTGTCGAGGGCGGCCACGTACTCGTCGGTGGTGGCGGAATTCGCCACGTGATCTCCCTGAATTCTTCTGGGGATGGCTTTCGCGCCCAGTTTTTCAGAGGCCACGGGAGCACGCATCTTCGAGGTTGCGCAGTCGTGGTGGTGCGCATTCCTCGGCCCCGGCACGTCGCGGGGCGACATGCCGGGGCCGTGGAGTGGGAAGCCGCGCGGGTTACAGGAAGTTGATCGGCTGGCTGCCGCCGTCACCCGTGGCGCTGAGTACGACGATCTGGGTCTGGGTGGCCTTGGCGTCCACGGTGCCCCAGACGGTGCCGTCGGAGCCCACGACCGCCTGGAAGGAGGTGTGGACGGTGATCGAGCTGTTGATCTTGCCCTGCGCGTCGGCGGTGACGTTCACCGAAGTGGTCTTGTCGCAGCCGAACTTGCCGGGCTCCACCAACGCGCACTGACCGACCTGGAACTGCGTGTTCGGCGTCAGACCCGTGGCCGCGACCGAGATCTGCTGACCGTCGGACAGGCCCGTCGACTGCGACACCGTGACCGCGGCGGCCGCGGCCATGGCGCCGGGCTGGACGGCGAGTGCCAGTCCGGCGGCGACCGCGGCGGTGGCACCGATGCGAGCGATGAGGCCGAGCTTGTTCTTTGCAGTCATGTTCTCTGACTCCCTGTCGTGTGCGTCGTGTGCGTCGTGTGCGTCGTGTGCGTCGTGTGTGTCGTGTGTGTCGTGTGTAGGGGCGGGCTGGTCCGACCTGTGAATGAATCTAGTAATCATGAAAGGCATCGGCATCTTCCAGGTTGCTTCATGAAACTCAGCAGTTGGCAGGGGTGCTGACGGTCCCGCACGGGAGACGACCGATCCGTGGCGATGACGGTGGCGGTGCCGTTCGCGCCCCCGGAGCCCGTGTCCTGCCCCGCTGCCGGGGCGGGAGGAGACGCCGGCGGGACGCCCCTGGGACCGGTTACCGGGCCACGCCCGGATCTGCGCACGACAGGAGTTGGCCCCCCATCGAGCGGCTGCCGACGATGAACAGATCCATCCGTGAGACAGCCACCAGCAAAGGACACACCCGGTGCCGCACATAGCGATCAGCAATGGCCTTCCCGGCATCAGAGGCCTGATGGCCGAACGCCCCGACACCGCCGCCCCGCTCAACGCGCTCGCCGACGTCCTCCTGCGCGGACCGTCACCGCTGAGCCGCGGGGAACGCGAACTGATCGCCTCGTACGTCTCGGAACTCAACGAGACCCGTTTCTGCGCCGACACGCACGGCGCCGCCGCCGCGGCGCAACTGGCGGGCGGAGCGGACCTGGTCAAGGCGGTCCGGCACCACGTCGGGACCGCACCGCTGTCCCCGCTGCTGCGGGCCTTGCTGCGGATCGCCGCGGAGGTCCAGGACGCGGCCCGGCCCGTCTCGGACCGAGCCGTGGCCGCGGCACGCGCCGAGGGAGCCACGGACGCGCATCTGCACGACACCGTCCTGATCGCCTCGGCGTTCTGCATGTACAACCGCTACGTCAGTGGCCTCGCGACCGAGCTGCCGGGCGAACCCGGTTACTACGAGGAGTCGGGCCGGCGGATCACCGCCCACGGCTACGCCCCCATCATCTGAGAGGCGGGACCACATGCCCGGGCAGCCACGCAAGCCGCTCTCCCCGAAGCGCGCCCATCGCCGAGCGGTCACCGCGACCGTCGTCGGCAACTTCGTCGAATCCTTCGACTGGCTGGGATACGGGCTCTTCGCCCATCTCTTCGCAGCCCGCTTCTTCCCCTCCTCGAACCCTGTCACGTCCCTGATCGGCGCGTTCGCCGTACTCGGCATCGGCGTACTGGTCCGGCCGCTGGGCGGCATCCTGCTGGGCCGCCTCGCCGACCGGCGCGGGCGGCGCCCCGCCCTGATGCTCGCCATCAGCCTGATGACCGCGGGTTCCGTACTGATCGGCATCACCCCCACCTACGACCAGATCGGCCTGCTCGCCCCGCTGGTCCTGATCCTGGCCCGTATCGCCCAGGGCATCTCCTCGGGCGGCGAGTGGCCGGCGGCCGCCGCGTACCTCATGGAGGTGGCGCCCCAGCGCCGTAAGTCCCTCTACGGCAGCCTCTTCTCCCTCACCACCGTCGCGGGCGCGTTCACCGCGTCCCTCCTCGGTGGCGGGTTGACGGCGCTGCTCGGCCCCGATGCCATGGCCTCGTGGGGCTGGCGCGTCCCGTTCCTCGTCGGCGGACTCTTCGGCGCGGTACTGATGATCATGCGTCGCCAACTCGCCGAGACCGAGGTCTTCCGGCGCGAGGCCAGCGAGCGTCCTGCCCGTGGGTCCCTGCGCAAGGTTCTCGTCACCTACCGCCGTCAGGTCCTCAGGTCCGTGCTGTTCATCGCGGGCATGGCCGCGGTGGGCGGCGTATGGACCTCCGTGGTGCCGGCCATGGGGCAGAAGCTGGGTGCCCCGGGACTGATGTTCTGGGTCGTCGTCTGCGCCACGGCGGTCCTCATGGTGGTCAACGTTCCGATCGGCCTGCTCGCCGACAAGGTGGGCCCCCGGCGCTTCCTCCTGGGGGCGAGCGTCGCTTTCGCCGCCGCCGGTTCCTACACCTACCTGACCATCGAGGGCACTTTCACCAGCCTGCTGCTCACCTACCTCAGCGGCACGGTCTACCTGACCTGCGTCACGACGACGCTCCCCGGCATCCTCTCCGAGCTCTACCCCACGGAGAACCGTGCACTGGGGCTGGGCCTGCCCAACGCCGTCACCTCGGCCGTCCTCGGCGGCATCGCACCGGCACTGGCCACCTATCTGGCGGAACGCGATGCGTCGGGCTGGACCATGGCCTGGGTGATGGCCATGGTCCTGCTCGCCTGGCCGGCGGCCTTCATGCGCTCGCCCGCCCCCGCACCCGCCGCCCCGTCTCCCGGATTCAGCCTGGTGGGATGAGACCCTGCCCGCATGAGCGATGAGTTTCCGGCCCGGACGAGGTCTACTCCCCGAACGACTGTCAGGCTCCCCGCGCAGGGGACCAGGACCTGACCACCGGACAAGCAACAGAGCCACGGGCGCGGGAGATAAGAATGTCGTTTCAGGCGTATCTGGACACGATCGAGGACAAGACCGGACTGACTCCGCGAGAGTTCATCGCGCTCGCGCACGAGCGCGGCTACGACGACCCCGCCACCAAGGCCGGAACGATCCTGGAGTGGCTCATGACGGACCACAACCTGGGCCGCGGGCACGGAATGGCGCTGGTGCACGTCTTCAAGAAGGGCGCGACGATCGACGCGAAGCACGTCGGATCGTCCGGCTCGCACCGCGACGAGTCCGACACCCTCTGGCTGGACGGGAAGAGGACCCGCCCCTGATCTCCGGACACCCGGTACATCCGTCACCGACGGCAGGCTGTTCACCCGACCTCGTAGCGGGCGAACGGCCTGCCGTCGGTTCCGGAGCCGCTGGACCGATGAGTTCCCCGGTGAATCGCTGTCACCTCTGGGTCAGGGGTACGACGCCCCTCCCGAGCGAAGCGGAGCACACCGTATGTCAGCAACGCACGAGCAGGTGGCCACCGTGAGGTCGACGGTCGTCTCGCACGACGGCACGACCATCGCGTTCGAGCGGTCGGGCCGTGGGCCTGCCGTGATCCTGGTGTCCTCGGCCCTGGCCGACCGCTCCGACACCAGGAAACTCGCCGGCCTTCTCGCCCCGCACTTCACCGTCGTCAACTACGACCGCCGAGGCCGGGGCGCCAGCAGCGACGGCGCCGACTACGCGGTGCGGCGCGAGATCGACGACATGGCGGCCCTGATCGAGCACCTGGGCGGCTCCGCCTCGGTGTTCGGCAGCTCCTCCGGCGCGGTGCTCGCCCTGCGCGCCGCCGCGGCGGGACTGAACATCGAGCGGCTCGCGCTCTACGAGCCGCCCTTCGCCGTCGTCCCCGGCGACTTCGGACCGCCGGAGGGCTTCGCCCGGCACATCGACGGTCTGCTCGCCGAGGACCGGCGCGGCGAAGCGGTCAAGGCCTTCATGACCAAGGCCCAGGGCATGCCCGGGTTCATGGTCGCGACGATGCGGCTGATGCCCAAAGTGTGGTCGAACCTCACGGCGATGGCCCACACCCTGCCGTACGACATCGCGGTCATGGGCGACACCCAGCAGGGCAGGCCGCTGCGCGCCGAGGAATGGTCGTCCGTGGCCGCGCCGACCCTCGTGATCACCGGCTCCAAGAGCCCCGACGGCTTCCGGAGCGCGGCGCGGGCGATCGTCGAGGTGCTGCCCGACGCCGGTCATCGCACGCTCCAGGGCCTCAGCCACGGAGCGGTGGTCATGGCGCCCGGAAAGCTCGCGCCGGGGCTCGTGGAGTTCCTCCGGGGCTGAGCCCGCCCCGGATCACCGCCTCCGCCGCCGTCACCGCAGCTCCCGGACGCGGTGACGGTCTGGAGCCCGACTCCGGATCGGCATACGGTGGTTGCCCCGCCGCCCGTACGAAGGAGTGCACGCATGCCGGTTTCCCTCGGTCTCGGTCTTCCCCAGATGAAGCGGTACGACCTCGGTCGCGATGTCGCCGACGTGGCACGGGCGGCGGAGGAGACCGGGTACGACAGTCTGTGGGTCTTCGAGCGTGTGCTGTTCCCCGAGAACACGGCCCAGGGCCTGTACGGCGTTCCGGGGATGCCCTGGCCCGATCGGTACCGCGGCATCGCCGACCCGCTGATCACGCTCACCCTGGCCGCCGCCGCCACGGACCGGGCCCTGCTCGGGACCAGCGTCCTGGTCGCCCCGCTGCACATTCCGTTCCAACTGGCCCGCTCGCTGGCCTCCCTCGACGCCGCCAGCGGGGGCCGGGTGGTCGCGGGCTTCGGCACCGGCTGGTCGCTCGACGAATACGCCGCTGCCGCCGTGGCCCCTTTCGAGAAGCGCGGTGCCGTCCTGGACGAACTGCTCGACGTGTGCGCCGCGGTCTGGGGTCCGGACCCGGTCGCGTACGAGGGCGAGCTGACGACCATCACCCCCTCCGAGGTCGGCCCCAAGCCGGTCCGGCCGATCCCGGTGTACCTCGCCGCGGGCGGCCCGCGCGCCATCCGTCGCCTGGTGGAACGGGCGGACGGCTGGATGCCCGTCGCCATGGGCGCCCGGCAACTGGCCGAGCAGTGGCAGCGGATCCAGGACCTCGCCGCCGAACACGGCCGCGACCGCCCCCTCCGGGCACGCGTCCGCGCCAACGTGATCTACAGCGCCAAGCCGGTCGAGGACCGGGACCGCGCGGCCTTCCACGGGAACGTCGCGCAGATCGTGGACGACCTGGCGGTCCACGCGGCCACCGGCGTACCGGAGTTCCTGCTCGACCTCCAGGCCACGGCACGCGACGCCGCCGAGCTGACGGACCTGGCCGCCGAGGTGTACGGGACGGCTCGCGCCGCGGGGATCTGACGTGGCGGAATCCCTCGTCCGGCACTCCAGGATCACCGATGCGAACAACTGAGGACACCGCGCACATGGCTGACCCCGTGAAACGCCCTGCCGGTCACGTTCCGTCGGAGGTCACGGGGGAGGCTCACCATGCCTGACGAGCACGAGAACCCGGCCGAACTCGTACGCGCGCGCTACGCCCTGTACGTGGAGTCGCTCCGGGCCCGGATGCCGCAGGAACAGTTCGCCCTGCTCATGGAGATCGTCCGCCTGTGGGTACGGGGCGGAGGGGGTACCGCGCGGCTGGAGCTGGACGGCCCGGAGCGGGAACTGTTCACCCCGGAGGTCCAGCAGGAATTCCTGAACCTCATGGGTCTGATCGGCGCGATGCAGCCGGGTCACGAGGACCGCGCCGACCATGTCGTCGCCCGGCTCGGCGACGGCGAGCACACCAGGGGCGCCATGTCCCTCGTCCCGCCGGACGTCGCCGCCGACCCGGAGAAGCTGCGCGCCATGAGGGACCGGATAGACGCCGAGCAGGGGCAGCGGACGCGGGACCAGCGGACGGTGGAGGAGATCGCCCGTGCGAGCGGCATGAGCACCTCGGACACGCCGGATCTCTCGGACGCGCCGGATCCCTCGGACACCTCGGGACCCACGCAGGCTGAGGACAGCTGACCGAGGACGGCTGACCGGGCGGTGGCTGGGCCGGGGCGCTAGGCGTCCTCAGCCATGACGCCGATCTCTGCGGACGCTGGTGCCGGACCCCTTTGCCTCAGTGGTGCCACCATGGCGCTGATCGACGCCATCGCATCTCATCTCCCGCCAGGGGTGATCCTGGTGTGCGCATATGCCTGAGCGAAAACCGCAGGTCAAAAGGGTGTGCGCCAAGGCGGCGTCAGCGTGGCTCGCAATGGCGCTATCAATGTGCCATGATGGCGTAATGGGCCTCACGCCCCAGCCGATACCTTCCGGCGCCCGCCCCACCGTCACCGGCGGGACCACCCACACGAGCCAAGAGGACGGAACAGCCATGCCTGCTTTCGAGACCCCGGAACCCCTCACCGCGACCGTCGAGTTGGACTTCGGCACCGCCCGTATCACTGCGGGCAAGCGCACCGACACGGTCGTGGAGGTGCTGCCGAGCAACGGTTCGGACGACGACGACGTACATGCCGTGCGGCAGACCCGGGTGAGCTGCACGGACGGCCGCCTCAGCGTCAGGACACCCAAGAAGCGGTCTCCGTTCGGCAAGGCGGGATCCATCGAGGTGAGCATCGAACTGCCCGCCGGATCCGATCTCCGGGGAAGCACGGGCCTGGGCGGCTTCCACTGCGAGGGCCGCTTCGGGGAGGTCGTGCTCACGTCCTCGCTCGGTGACCTCAAGGTCGACGAGGCGGCCGGTGCCGACCTCAGGACCGACCACGGCGGCATCCGCCTGACCCGCTCGACCGGTGACATCGAGGTCGTCGGCTCGGGCCGCATCGAGCTCGGCAGCGTCGTCGGCGCGGCGACCGTCAAGAACCTCAACGGCGCGACCGAGGTCGGCGAGGTCACCGGTGGTCTGACGGTCGGCGCGGCCAACGGCGACATCTCCATCGGCATCGTGCACGGCAGCGTGGGCGCCACCTGTGCGAACGGCCGGATCGAGGTCGGGCTCGCACACTCCGGAGTCGAAGCGACGTCCTCCAACGGCGGCATTCGCGTCGGTGAGGTCATCCGTGGCCGAGTCGATCTGCGTACCTCCGTCGGCGACCTCGACGTCGGCATCCACGGGGGCACCGCCGCCCGGCTCGACCTGAACCCGAAGTACGGCACCGTACGCAATTCGCTCGACCCCGCCGCCGGCCCCGCGGGCTCCGGCGAGCCGGTCCAGGTCCGTGCCCGGACCACGGTCGGCGACATCATCATCCGCCGCGCCTGACTCCGCCTGCCCCAACTCCCCTTCCTCGAAAGGAAAACGGCATGACTGCCACTCAGGCATCCACTCCGATCGCCGGCACCACCAACGCTCCGGCTCCGGCGATCACGGTCACCGGTCTTCGTAAGTCGTACGGTGACAAGGTTGTGCTGGACGGTGTGGATCTGTGTGTTCCGGCGGGGTCGGTGTTCGCGTTGCTCGGGCCGAACGGTGCGGGGAAGACGACGGTGGTGAGGATCCTGTCGACGCTCATCGCGGCGGACGGTGGTGAGGTGCGGGTGGGTGGTCATGATCCGGTGGCCGAGCCGCAGGCGGTGCGGGCGGCGATCGGGGTCACGGGGCAGTTCTCCGCGGTCGACGGGCTGATCACGGGTGCGGAGAACATGCTTCTCATGG
>NZ_JBEOZE010000037.1:0-85993 GCF_040297465.1 Streptomyces sp. NPDC001787 | reverse complement strand
GCTGCGCCGGGCGCCGGTGCAGCCGGCGGGGCGTCGCCGCAGCCGACCTGCCGGGCGTCGCGCCGGCGGTCGGGCGTCGCGCCGGCGGTCGGGCGTCGCGCCGGCGGACCGGCCAGGCTCATGACATCAGCGCAGCGCCACCTGTTCCGCCGGGAGGTGGTCCAGGCGGCGCAGGATGACGCCCTCGCGCAGCGCCCAGGGGCAGATCTCCAGCTCTTCCACCCCGAACAGGTCCATGGCCCCCTCCGCCACCAGCGCCCCGGCGAGCAGCTGTGCGGCGCGCCCCTCGGAGACCCCGGGCAGCCGGCCCCGCTCCTCGACGGACATCGCCGCCAGTTTCGGCACCCAGTCCTCCAGGGCCTTGCGGCTGAGGGAGCGCTGTACGTACAGGCCCTCGGTGGAACGTGCGGCGCCCGCGATCCTGGCGAGCTGCTTGAAGGTCTTGGAGGTGGCGACGACATGATCGGGGCGGCCGAGGCGGGTGAACTCGCCCACGCTCCGGGCGATCCTGGCCCGTACATGGCGGCGCAGCGCCTTCACCTCCGCCGGGTCCGCCGGGTCGGCCGGCAGCCAGGCCGCGCTGAGGCGCCCGGCGCCGAGGGGCAGGGACACCGCGGCGTCGGGCTCCTCGTCGATGCCGAACGCGATCTCCAGGGAACCGCCGCCGATGTCCAGGACCAGCAGTTTCCCGGCCGACCAGCCGAACCACCGTCGCGCGGCGAGGAAGGTGAGCCGGGCCTCCTCCTCACCGCTGAGAACGGCGAGGTCGACGCCCGTCTCGTCGCGCACCCGGGCCAGCACCCTGTCCGCGTTGGTCGCCTCGCGCACGGCGGACGTGGCGAACGCCAGGACGTCCTCGCACCCCTTGTCCTCGGCGGCCTGGACCGCCGCGGCGATGGTCGACACCAGCCGGTCCACGCCCGGAGGGCCGATGGAGCCGTCCTTGTCGAGGAGTTCGGCCAGCCGAAGCTCCGCCTTGTGCGAGTGCGCGGGCAGCGGGCGGGCGCCGGGGTGGGCGTCCACCACCAGCAGATGAACCGTGTTCGACCCCACGTCGAGGACTCCGAGTCTCATACCGGAACGCTACTGCGGCCACGGACCGGGGCCGACCGGCCCCTGGGAGGAGAGGGAGGAGCGGGGTCGGGGCCCGGGGGGAGAAGCCGTGACGGGCGGCCGTGCCGCCGCGGATGTGCGGGCCCGGCCCCGCGACGCCGCCACCCATGTACCGGTCGGTCTTACTCTTGGCGCGTGCCAAAGACGAAAAAGGCGAAGCCGGGCAAAGCCACGAAGAAGCAGAAGACGAACCGGGAGACACAGCAGCCGGAAAACAACGGACCCAACGGTTCCGACGAGAAGGGGCTCGACTTCGCACGGGCCTGGGTGGAGTTCCCCGACCCGGCGGACGACGAGCAGGTCTTCCGCTGCGATCTGACCTGGCTCACCTCCAGGTGGTCCTGCATCTTCGGCAGCGGCTGCCAGGGCATCCAGGCGGGCCGCGCCGACGACGGGTGCTGCACGCTGGGCGCGCACTTCTCCGACAAGGACGACGAGAAGCGGGTGGCCGGCCATGTCGCACGGCTGACACCGGAGTTGTGGCAGTTCCACGATGTCGGTACGGAGACGGGCTGGGTGGGTGTCGACGAGGACGGCGAGCGCCAGACGCGCCGCTGGGAAGGCTCCTGCATCTTTCAGAACCGGCCCGGCTTCCCGGCCGGGGCGGGCTGTTCGCTGCACATCCTGGCGCTGCGGGAGGGCAAGGACCCTCTCGAAACGAAGCCCGACGTGTGCTGGCAGCTGCCGATCCGGCGTACGTACGACTGGATCGACCGGCCCGACGACACCCGGGTGCTCCAGGTCTCGATCGGTGAGTACGACCGCCGGGGCTGGGGTCCCGGCGGTCACGATCTGCACTGGTGGTGCACCTCGGCCACATCGGCGCACGGGGCCGGGGACCCGGTGTACGTCACCTACCGCCCCGAGCTCACCGAGCTGATGGGCAAGAAGGCCTACGGCCGGCTGGTCGAGCTGTGCGAGGAGAGGCTGTCCTCGCTGCTGCCGATGGCCCCGCACCCGGCCGACCCTTCGGCCTGACCGCACGGTCGCCGGACCGCCCCGCCGCCTGACCACCACGGCCGGCGGCGGCGGTCCGGCCGACAGCGCGTCCGGCGGCGGTGTCCGGTGGGCGCGGTCCGGTCGACAGTTGCGTCCGGCGGCGGTGTCCGGGAGCGGTCAGCCCGTGGGGGCCGGGACGGACGGGCCGGTGGACGGCTCGGACGGGCCGGAGGACGTGGGTGTCGGCCCGGCCGTGCCCGGGTCCGTGGGATCCGTCGGGCCGGGCGTGGGACCACCGGTCGGGTCCGTCGGGTCCGGGGTGGGGTCGGTGGGGCGGGTGGGGCCCGGGGTGGGACCGGTCGGGTCCGTGCCGGGGTCCGCCGGCTTCGTGGTGGGGCGGGTCGGACCCGTCGCGCCACCGTTCGACGGGGAGGTCGCCCCGTACCCCTCGATCATGACCTGGGAGCCCGACGGGGCGATACCGATACGCGCGCGCCACGGGCCCTCCGGCTCGGCCGCGCGGTTCACCGAGACCCGGATGGTGACGCTCTCCCCGGCGGCGAGGAGGCCCGACGAGCGGCTCAGGCGCAGCCACGGCGCGTCCACCCATGCCGACCAGGTGACAAAACCTCCACCGGAGGCGGTCAGGGTGATGGTCGTGACATCGCCCGAGGTCCGCGCGGTGACGTCCAGGCCTCCGGGACCGTGCCGTCCGTCGTCGGAGCTGATCACCTCGGCCGTCACGTCCGGGGAGCCGGAGCCTTCGTTGGGGCGGTGGCCGAAGCGGCCCTTCGCGCCGGGGCGGGCGTTGCCCGCGTTCTCGTAACGGTCGTACGGGGTTCCCTCCATGCCCCCCGTGTCGTCCAGCTCGGTCGCGGTGACCGCGGAGCCGTCGTGCCCCTCCCCGGTGTGCGGCGCCCCCCGGTAGGCGGCCCACAGCGCGATCACGGGAGCGGCGACGACGGTCGCGACCACAGTGGTCGTCACGACCCGGGCGCGCAGCCGGTCGCGACGCGCGGCCTGGTCCTTCGGGTCCAGCGGATAGCCCGTGCGGTCGAAGCGCGGGGTGCCCGCCCGGGACCGCTGGGCGTGGACCATGGCGACCCGGACGGAGGGGCGGGGCGCCTCGACGACGGGCAGCACGGTCGTGGAGGTGACGGCGGCACCCGGCCAGGGACCGGCGGCACCGGCGCGTTCGGCGACGAGACGGCAGCGGGGGCAGTCGTCGACGTGCCGGACGAGCTCGCGGCGCAGCACCGCGGAGAGCAGCACCCGGTGGTCACCGGTGAGACGGGCGACGGTGGGACAGTCCGCGGTCTCCACGACGGCGAGGGCGGCGCGGGTGCGCTCCACCTCGCAGGTCGCGGCGGCGAGCAGTTCGCGGGCGGTGGCGGGTTCCAGGCCGAGCACGGAGGCCACGGCGCGCGGGGGGAGCCCGTGGCGTACCGAGAGTTCGAGCGCCTCGCGCTGTTCCGGGGTGGTGCCCGCCGCCTCGGGCCAGGCCAGCTGGGCCAGTTCACGCCGGCGCGCTTCGGCCGCCGGGGACTCGGCGGGTGCCGGGGTGACCGCCTCCTCGGGGGTGGGCGGCGTGGCGGGGGCGTAGGGCGCGGCGGGGCGGGTGGAGATCGCGGGGACGGTGTGGCCGGTGGGGACTGCGGGATTGGTGGGGAGAGAGGGATTGGTGGGGATCGCGGGGACGGTGGCAAGGGGGAGGTTGGCGGGAAGGGTGAGATCGAAGGGGAGGGTGCGGTCAGCGGGGAGGGCGCGGTCGGCGAGAGGGGCGCCCGGCCTGGGGCCCGGCGCGCGATGGCTCGCGTGCGCCCCCGCCCGCGCAGCCGCGGGCCAGGCGCTCCCGGGGCGCACACCCTCCGGCGGGGCGCTCTCCGGCGGGGCGGGCTGCGGGTGTGCGGAGTTCGGATACGCGGTCCTCCCGCGCTCCGCCCTCGTCTCCTTCGCCGAGTGACGATGGGCCTGGCGGCCCCGCTTCCGCTCGGTCATCCTGCGCAGGCACATCCACCTGGCCAGCGCGTACAGCCAGGTCTTGCGCTCCTCCTCGCCCGCCGGGCACCGGCTGTCCTCCCGCTCCGCGACGGCCAGGACCGCGCCGAGCGCGTCGGCCGCCGCTTCGTGGTCGCAGAGCACGGAGAGGCAGTAGGTGAAAAGACCGTCGAGGTACTGCTCGTAACATGCGGGCGTTCGCTGTGCCGACGAGTGGGGCGCACGGCGGTGCGCCCGGTGTGCGCCGGTGGTGTGCGTGGGGGTCTCCAGCCTGCTGCTCGTCACTCGGCGACCGTAGGCAGTGGAGAGGATGCCTTAGTACCCCTTCAGTACTTTTAACCCTTACGGGTGAACGTATCCCTCGAAAGGGGACAGGAATCGTGGATTCCGCTCTGCGCGCCCCCGTGCGCCCCCGCCCGTAACCGGGCTGCCGCCCCGCCCGAAACAGGACTGCCGCACCCGCCCTGGCCGGGCCGCCGTACCCGCGCCGACGGGCTTCCGCACCGGCCCCGGGCAGGGCTGTCGTACCTCCCCTATACGGTGACGCCATGGCTGCCCGTACGAAATCCGCGAAGGACCGGCCGTCCTACCGCTGCACCGAGTGCGGCTGGACCACCGCCAAGTGGCTCGGCCGCTGCCCCGAGTGCCAGGCCTGGGGGACGGTCGAGGAGTTCGGCGGTGCCCCCGCCGTGCGGACCACCGCGGCCGGCCGGGTCTCCACCGCCGCCGTCCCGATCGGCCAGGTCGACAGCCGCCAGGCCACCGCGCGCTCGACCGGAGTGAGCGAGCTGGACCGGGTGCTGGGCGGGGGGCTCGTGCCCGGCGCCGTCGTGCTGCTGGCGGGCGAGCCGGGCGTCGGCAAGTCGACGCTGCTGCTGGACGTGGCCGCCAAGGCCGCGAGCGACGACCACCGCACGCTCTACGTCACCGCCGAGGAGTCCGCGAGTCAGGTCCGGATGCGCGCCGACCGGATCCGGGCGATCAACGACCACCTCTACCTCGCGGCGGAGACCGATCTGTCCGCGGTGCTCGGCCATCTGGACGCGGTCAAGCCCTCGCTGCTCGTCCTCGACTCCGTCCAGACCGTCGCCTCGCCCGAGATCGACGGCGCCCCGGGGGGCATGGCCCAGGTCCGCGAGGTCGCCGGAGCGCTCATCAGGGCGTCCAAGGAGCGCGGGATGGCCACGCTCCTGGTCGGCCATGTCACCAAGGACGGCGCCATCGCCGGACCCCGGCTGCTGGAGCACCTCGTCGACGTGGTGCTCTCCTTCGAGGGCGACCGCCATGCCCGGCTCCGTCTGGTACGCGGCGTCAAGAACCGCTACGGGGCGACCGACGAGGTCGGCTGCTTCGAGCTCCACGACGAGGGCATCACCGGACTCGCGGACCCCTCGGGCCTCTTCCTCACCCGCCGGGACGCACCGGTGCCCGGCACCTGTCTGACCGTCACCCTGGAGGGCAAGCGCCCTCTCGTCGCCGAGGTGCAGGCGCTCACCGTCGACTCCCAGATCCCCTCGCCCCGGCGCACGACCTCCGGCCTGGAGACCTCCCGGGTCTCGATGATGCTGGCCGTGCTGGAGCAGCGCGGTCGCATCAGCGCGCTCGGCAAGCGGGACATCTACAGCGCGACGGTCGGCGGCGTGAAGCTCACCGAACCGGCGGCGGACCTGGCGATCGCGCTCGCCCTGGCCAGCGCCGCCAGTGACACACCGCTTCCGAAGAACCTGGTGGCGATCGGTGAGGTGGGCCTCGCGGGCGAGGTCCGACGGGTCACCGGAGTCCAGCGCAGACTGGCCGAGGCGCACCGTCTCGGCTTCACCCACGCCCTGGTTCCGACCGACCCGGGGAAGGTCCCGTCCGGTATGAAGGTCACGGAAGTCGCCGACATGGGCGACGCTCTGAGAGCACTCCCGCGCCGGTCTCGCACGGAGGCACCACGGGAGGACAACGCGCGCCGGTAGACTTTGCCCTGGTCTCGCCCGCCCGTACGAACGGTATGAGGGACGCAAGGGCATCGCAAACCTGTGACCGGAGGAGTGCAGTGGCAGCCAGCGACCGGGCAGCATCGCCCGGAAAGTCCGGCCAAGGCACCGGCAACGAGGCGCTCATGCGCGCCTCGTTGAGCGCCGTCGCGCCCGGAATGGCCTTGCGCGACGGACTGGAGCGCATCCTCCGGGGCAACACCGGCGGACTGATCGTCCTCGGTATGGACAAGACCGTCGAATCGATGTGCACCGGCGGATTCGTCCTGGACGTGGAGTTCACGGCGACGCGGCTGCGCGAGCTGTGCAAGCTCGACGGCGCGCTGATCCTCGACAAGGACATGACCAAGATCCTGCGGGCCGGTGTGCAGCTGGTCCCGGACGCCTCCATCCCCACCGAGGAGACCGGCACGCGCCACCGCACGGCGGACCGGGTCTCCAAGGCGTGTGTCTTCCCGGTCGTCTCGGTCTCGCAGTCGATGCGTCTGATCGCGCTGTACGTGGACGGGGAACGGCGGGTCCTGGAGGAGTCCTCCGCGATCCTGTCCCGGGCCAACCAGGCACTCGCGACGCTGGAGCGGTACAAGCTGCGCCTCGACGAGGTCGCGGGCACGCTCTCCGCGCTGGAGATCGAGGACCTGGTGACGGTGCGGGACGTGACGGCGGTCGCCCAGCGTCTGGAGATGGTGCGGCGGATCGCGACCGAGATCGCGGAGTACGTGGTCGAGCTCGGCACCGACGGACGGTTGCTCGCGCTCCAGCTGGACGAGCTGATCGCGGGCGTCGAGCCGGAGCGCGAGCTGGTCGTGCGCGACTATGTGCCGGAGCCGACGGCCAAGCGGTCCCGCACGGTCGCCGAGGCGCTGACCGAGCTGGACGCCCTGACCCACACGGAGCTGCTGGAACTCGCCGCGGTGGCACGGGCCCTGGGGTACAGCGGTTCGCCGGAGACGCTGGACTCCGCGGTGTCCCCGCGGGGATTCCGGCTGCTGGCGAAGGTGCCGCGGCTCCCGGGCGCGATCATCGAGCGGCTGGTGGAGCACTTCGGCGGTCTGCAGAAGCTGCTGGCCGCGAGCGTGGACGATCTCCAGACCGTGGACGGGGTCGGGGAGGCGAGGGCCCGGAGCGTACGGGAGGGCCTGTCGCGGCTGGCGGAGTCGTCGATCCTGGAGCGGTACGTCTAGACCGCGCGGGGGCTGTTCGGCGGGGTTTCCTTCTGTCCTCGGGCGCCGGACGGGCTGACCGGTCGACCGGTTGCCCGCGTCGGGCGGGGACGAGAGCCCGCGGACCCACCGGCACGGTTCCGTCCTCGAACACCGGACGGTCTGGGTGTGGCGCCCGCACAAGGCTGAGCGCGGCGCCCGCGCAAGGGGCACACGGCCGGGCGCGCCGCCCGTACACGGTCGGGGCCGGCCCGGGTCCGGTCCTCCGTCAGTCCCGTCAGTCCCGTCAGTCCCGTCAGTCCCGTCAGTCCTTCGACAGGACGAACGAGGCGCGTTGCAGCGGCTCGCCCGGGGCCGTGGCCTCCAGGAGATACGTTCCCGGACCGGCCTTCGCCGCGGGGGGCGTGGCGCACCGGGGAGCGCTCCGCGTGCGGTCCCAGGCCACGGTGTGGATCACGGTCGCGCCCGCCGGGAGCTTCAGGAGCAGGCTGCCCGGGGCGGCCGGGCAGTCCTTCGACGACCAGACCCGGGTGTCGTCGTCACCGGCCTCGGTGACGGTGAGGACCGCGTTCTTCGGGCCGAGGTCGGCCTTGCAGGTGGTGGCCGAGCCGTTCTTGGCGATCAGTTCGAACTTCGGCCGGTCCTCGGGGCCGTAACTCAACTTCGTACGCAGGCTCAACTGGAGTGCGTCGGGGGTGCAGTCGGGGAGCGGGGAGCCGGCCGGGACCTGCTGGCCCGCCGTTCCGCCCGTGCCCGCGCCGCCCGATGACGCACCGTCTGATCCCGTCGTGCCGCCCGTGCCGGAGCCCGCGCCGTCGGCGGCGCCGGTGTCACCGTTGCTGCCGTCGCTTCCCGCGTCGTCGCCCGACTCGTCACGGCCGCCCGGCTGTTGACTGATCGCCGGCCCGGATCCCGAGGGGCCCGGAGTGATCGACTCCACCGGATCCGATCCGCTCGGTTTCGCGTCGCCGGTGTTCTCCTTGCCGCCACCCGAGGTGACGACCCATACGATCAGCAACGCGAGCAGCGCAACCAGCGTCGCCGCTACTGCCCTCCGTCGCCAGTAAATGGTGGAGGGAAGCGGCCCGACCGGATTGCGCATAGAACCCACGGCCCAAACTCTACGAGAGATCCGGGCCAACTCCCGCCCCACCCGCCGCTCTGATCGTCAAGTTTTGCGGATCATCATCATGGAACCCCCGGTTACGGCCTCCGGACACGGGCACAGGGGACAGAACGGGTGGCGTTATCACTCCCTGAGCCGCCGGGAAGGCCGACACCCCCGTCCCCGGGACCGTCGTCCCGTCTTCCGTGCCAGGATCGGACGTGCGATGACTGCCATGACTTCGACACACATGCCCCCCACGTCCCTCCACACCCCCGTCATCGGGTGGTTCGAGCAGCACGCCCGCGATCTGCCCTGGCGCCGCCCCGAAGCGGGCGCCTGGGGCGTGATGGTGAGCGAGTTCATGCTGCAGCAGACCCCGGTGAGCCGGGTCCTCCCGGTCTACGAACAGTGGCTGGCCCGCTGGCCGCGCCCCGCCGACCTGGCCGCCGAGGCGCCCGGTGAAGCGGTCCGCGCCTGGGGCCGGCTCGGCTACCCCCGCCGGGCGCTGCGTCTGCACGGCGCCGCGCAGGCGATAACGGAACGGCACGGCGGCGACGTACCGAGCGAGCACAACCAGCTGCTGGCCCTGCCCGGGATCGGCGAGTACACGGCGGCGGCCGTGGCCTCGTTCGCGTACGGGCAGCGGCACGCGGTGCTCGATACGAACGTCCGCCGGGTGTTCGCCCGCGCCGCGTCCGGCATTCAGTACCCGCCGAACGCGACGACCGCCGCCGAGCGCAAGCTCGCCAGGACACTGCTCCCCGAGGAGGACGAACGCGCGGCACGCTGGGCCGCCGCGACGATGGAGCTCGGCGCACTGGTGTGCACCGCCAGGAACGAGGACTGCTCGAAGTGCCCGATCGCCTCGCAGTGCGCCTGGCTGCTGGCCGGGAAGCCCCCGCACCAGGGGCCCGCCCGCCGCGGGCAGACGTACGCCGGTACGGACCGGCAGGTACGCGGCCGGCTGCTCGCGGTCCTGCGTGAGGCGGTGAACCCCGTTCCGCAGGCCGCGCTCGACGCGGTGTGGGACGAGCCGGTGCAGCGGGCCAGGGCACTGGACGGGCTGGTGTCCGACGGGCTGGTCGAGCCGCTGCCGGACGGTCTGTACCGGCTGCCGCTGACCTGAGCGGGAAACCGTACGGGACCTGGCCGGCCGGGGCCCGTACGGTCCTGACCTGGGCGGTCGGCCGGGCCCGAAGTGCGCTGTTACACAACCGATGGACAGCCGTGCGTCCGCGTATGGCTGCTGCGCACACCCTCGTGACAACGCCTCCGTAGCGTCTCCGTCAGCAGTGCACACGGGGATCTACGGGGACGGAGGCGGTTGGAATGGCGCAGGGCGAGGTGCTCGAGTTCGAGGACTACGTACGCACCCGGCAGGAGGCTCTGCTCCGCAGCGCCCGCCGTCTGGTCCCCGACCCGGTGGACGCGCAGGACCTGCTGCAGACCGCTCTGGTGCGTACGTACGGCCGCTGGGACGGCATCGCCGACAAGTCCCTCGCCGACGCCTATCTGCGCCGCGTCATGATCAACACACGTACCGAGTGGTGGCGGGCCCGCAAGCTGGAGGAGATCCCCACCGAGCAGCTGCCGGACGCGAGCGTCGAGGACGGCACCGAGCAACGCGCCGACCGCGCCCTGCTGATGGACATCCTGGGCGTCCTGGCTCCCAAGCAGCGCAGCGTCGTCGTGCTGCGACACTGGGAACAGATGAGCACGGAGGAGACGGCTGCCGCGCTGGGCATGTCGGCCGGTACGGTGAAGAGCACGCTGCACCGGGCACTGGCGCGACTGCGTCAGGAGCTGGAGAGCCGCGAGATCATGAGCCGTGAGGCGGTCGGCCGCGAGGCCGGGGACCGCCGGACGACGGCAGCCCGTCCCTCCGGCCCCACCACGGTCGTGGCGGCCCGGGTGCACACATCGGCGCCGCGGGACCGGCGCCACGACGAGCGGGGGCGGGAGCGGTGCGCGGCCTGACGGACAGCGGCGACGGCGCGGGCGGCGGCCCGGCGGACGGCGACGGGCACGGAGGCACCGGCCGGAGCACACGGCTCCGGGCGGGCATGGCGGCGAGTGGTACGGCTCTGGCCGGACTCGCCGCCTTCGGGCTGTTCTGCGTCGGCTGCTCCACGGGCGGCACCGGCACCCGCGACGAGGGCCCGGCCGGCACCCAGCCCGTCGCCCAGGTCACGACCCCCGTCTCGGGAACCCCGTCCGGCACGGCGAAGCCCGCCACCCGGGTCGATGCCGTGGCGCTGCTCCGGGGCGACGCGAAGGTGAGCGAGCGGGTCAAGGAGGGCCTCCGGCCGTGTGCCGGGGACGCCTACCCGGTGGACACCTCCTACGGTTCGCTGACCGACGGCCCGGTGACCGATGTCGTGGTCAACGTGATGTCCTGCGCCGATTCGGTGGGCGTCGGGACGTATGTGTACCGCAAGAGCGACGACGGCTCGTACCGGAACGTCTTCACCGCCGAGACGCCCGCGGTCTACGGCACCATCGACCGGGGCGACCTGGTGGTGACGACACAGGTGTACGGGTCGAAGGACCCGCTCGCCTACCCGTCCGGCTCGGAGGTCGTCACCTACCGCTGGGCGAACGACCGCTTCGGCGAGCACGACCGCGTGCACAACGACTTCAACCGGGCAGTCGGGAGCGGGGAGGTCCCCCTCCCGGAGCCGCCGGTGTCACCCGGGAACTGAAGCAGCGGCGGGAACACCACAGCAACAGCAGGCAAGAGCTACCGAAAGCAGCCGAAAGCAGTCGCATGGCCGAGACCCATGTCCTCTTCGTCGAGGACGACGATGTCATCCGTGAGGCCACCCAGCTCGCCCTGGAGCGGGTCGGTTTCGCGGTCACCGCGATGCCCGACGGGCTCTCCGGCCTGGAGGCCTTCCGGGCCGACCGCCCGGACATCGCCCTGCTCGATGTGATGGTGCCGGGGCTCGACGGGGTGAGCCTGTGCCGCCGCATCCGGGACGAGTCGACCGTGCCCGTCATCATGCTCTCGGCGCGGGCCGACTCCATCGATGTCGTACTCGGCCTGGAGGCCGGGGCGGACGACTACGTCACCAAGCCCTTCGACGGTGCCGTGCTCGTCGCCCGTATCCGGGCGGTGCTGCGGCGCTTCGGCCACGCGGCGGGCGCGGGCGGGCAGCCGGGCGGTACGGACGCGGAGGCACCGGCCGAGGGCGGGGTGCTGGCCTTCGGTGATCTGGAGGTCGACACCGAGGGCATGGAGGTACGGCGCGGGGGCGAGCAGGTGGCGCTGACGCCGACCGAGATGCGGCTGCTGCTGGAGTTCTCGTCCGCGCCCGGCACCGTACTCTCCCGCGACCGGCTCCTGGAGCGGGTCTGGGACTACGGCTGGGGCGGTGACACCCGGGTCGTGGACGTGCATGTGCAGCGGCTGCGCACCAAGATCGGACAGGACCGGATCGAGACCGTCCGCGGCTTCGGCTACAAGCTCCGGGCATGAAGAAACTGGCCCTGCGGACCGGTGTCCGCTGGAAGATCAGCATCGCGATCGCGGCGGTCGGCGCGCTCATCGCGGTGGCGCTGAGCCTTGTCGTCCACAATGCCGCCCAGGTCTCGATGATCGAGAACGCCCGTGAGGTGCAGCTGGAGCGGCTGCTGGGCGCCCAGCGGTTCTACGAGGCGATGAACATGAAGAGCCCGGCGCCCAAGTTCGGCGCCAAGCTCAACGACCCCGCGCTGCCGCCGAGCCTGCGCGAGGAGATCCGCAACAACCGGCGGGCCACCCATGTCGAGGAGTACAAGGACGGGGTGCCCGATGTCTGGGCGGCCGTACCGCTGGCCAACGGTGACGTCCTCTCGCTGCACACCCGGTTCGCCGACCGCAGCGCCACGATCATGAAGGACCTGGACCGGGCGCTGATCATCGGCTCGGTCTCGGTGGTCTTCGGCGGCTGCGCCCTGGGCGTCCTGATCGGCGGCCAGCTCTCCCGCAGGCTGCGCAAGGCGGCGGCGGCGGCCGGGAAGGTCGCGCAGGGGCACACGGACGTCAGGGTCAGGGAGGCCGTCGGCGGGGTGGTCCGCGACGAGACGGATGAGCTGGCGCGGGCGGTCGACGCGCTGACCGACGCGCTGAACGAGCGGATCGAGGCGGAGCGCCGGGTCACCGCGGACATCGCCCATGAGCTGCGTACGCCGGTGACCGGGCTGCTCACGGCGGCCGAGCTGCTGCCGCCGGGCCGCCCCACCGAACTGGTGCGCAACCGGGCGCAGGCGATGCGCACCCTCGTCGAGGACGTGCTTGAAGTGGCGCGGCTGGACAGTGCCTCGGAGCGGGCCGAGCTCCAGCAGTTGCAGCTGGGCGAGTTCGTCAGCCGGCGGATCGCCGTGCTGGACCCGGACATCGCGGTGCGGGTGGTGCACGAGTCGTGGGTCTCCACCGATCCGCGGCGCCTGGAGCGCATCCTCGGCAATCTGCTGGGCAACGCGGCCAAGCACGGGTCCACCCCGGTGGAGATCACGGTCGAGGGCCGGGTGGTACGGGTCCGCGACCATGGGCCGGGGTTCCCGGAGGCGCTGCTGCGTGAGGGGCCGAGCCGGTTCCGTACGGGCAGCGTCGACCGGGCCGGGAACGGGCACGGGCTGGGGCTGACGATCGCGGCCGGGCAGGCCCGGGTGCTGGGGGCCCGGCTGACGTTCCGCAACGCGGCGCCGATGGGTGCGGCGGAGGGGACCGGCGGGGCGATCGCGGTGCTGTGGCTGCCGGAGCACGCCCCGACGAACACCGGGAGCTTCCCGATCCTCCGGCCGGAGGACGAGCGGCAGCCCGCCGGCTGAGCGGGTTCGGCGGGGTACGGGGACGGGCCCCGGAGACGTGGGTGTCTCCGGGGCCCGTCCGCGTGTCCGCGTGCGTCCGCGTTCTTGCCGCGTCCGTGTGCGTCCGCGTTCTCGCCGCTCGTGGTCCGGCCGCGCGTACCGGCCGGGACTCCGCTCAGACGGTCTGCGACGCCTTCGTCCCGGTCTTCGCATCGGCCTTCGCATCGGCCTTCGCGTCGGGTGCCGGGGGCTGGTCGTCGGAGGTGGCCGCCGGGCCCGCGCCCCGCAGTGGGACCTCCTTGACGAACAGCGAGGCCACCAGGGCCACCACCGCGGTCGAGCCGCCGACCAGGAAGGCGATATGAGTGCCCGAGGCCACCGCGAACTCGTACGCCTCGCGCACCGGGACCGGCAGCTTGGCCAGACTGGCAGCGTCCAGCTGGGCGGAGTGCTCGGTGGCGGCCCCGCCGCCGCGCGCCGCCATCTCGTCCCGCACCCGGCCGGTGAACAGCGCACCCATGATGGCGACACCGAAGGAGCTGCCGAGCGTACGGAACAGGGTGGTCGCGGACGAGGCGACCCCCATGTCCTTCATCTCGACGCTGTTCTGTGCGACGAGCATGGTGATCTGCATCAGGAAGCCCATGCCCGCGCCGAGCACCGCCATGTAGACGCCCGAGGTGAGGCGCGAGGTGCCGGTGTCCATCTGGGCGAGCAGGAAGAGGCCGGTCACCATCAGGACGCTGCCCACGATGGGGAAGATCTTGTACTTGCCGGTGCTGGTGGTGATCCGTCCGGAGACCAGCGAGACGGTCATCATCGCCAGGAGCAGCGGCAGGAGCAGCAGTCCGGAGTTGGTCGCGGACGCGCCCTGCACCGACTGCTGGAACAGCGGCAGGAAGAGCACCGCGCCGAACATCACGAAGCCCGCCATGAAGCCGATGACCGACATGAGCGTGAAGTTGGCGTTGCGGAAGATGTGCAGCGGGATGATCGGCTCCGCCGCCTTGCGCTCGACGAAGAGGAAGCCGACGAGGGAGGCCACGCCGAGCGCGATGAGCTCCATGATCACGGCCGAGTCCCAGGCGTACTCCGTACCGCCCCAGGTGGTGACCAGGACGATCGCGGTGATGCCGACGGTGAGCAGAGCCGCGCCCAGGTAGTCGATCTTCGCGTGCGACCGCTCCTTCTTCGGCAGGTGCAGCACGGCGGTGACCATGGCGAGGGCGACCGCGCCGAGCGGCAGGTTGATGTAGAAGCTCCAGCGCCAGCCGAGGTGGTCGGTGATGGTGCCGCCGACCAGCGGGCCGCCGATCATGGCGATGGCCATCACTCCGGCCATCATGCCCTGGTACTTGCCGCGCTCCCGGGGCGGCACCAGATCGCCGATGATCGCCATGACGCCGACCATGAGACCGCCCGCGCCGAGGCCCTGCACCGCGCGGAAGCCGATGAGCTGGCCCATGTCCTGGGCCATGCCGCTCAGCACGGAGCCGATCAGGAAGATCACGATGGACGTGAGGAAGATGCTCTTGCGGCCGTACAGGTCGCCGAGCTTGCCCCAGATGGGGGTGGAGACCGCAGTGGTCAGGGTGTAGGCGGTGACCACCCAGGAAAGATGTTCCATTCCCCCGAGGTCACCGACGATCGTGGGCATGGCGGTGCCGACGATCAGGTTGTCGAGCATGGCCAGCAGCATCGCGATCATCAGGGCGAGAATCACCACCCGTACGCTGCGTGGCTCCGGCTCCGGTTTTCCGGCCGTCCGCCCCGCAGACGCCTTCTTCAGCTCCGCCATGGTCCCCACTCCCCTGTTTCCCCGGTACACCGGGGACTTACTTGCCGCCCGGCTAGTTGACTACACTGGGGAAGGTAGACCCGTAACTAGCCGGGCGTCAAGTAAGTTTTTGGGAGAGCACGATGGACATGGGCAGCGCGCCGCACACGCGCCGGGGCAACACGCGCCAGCGCATCCAGGACGTCGCGCTGAGGCTCTTCGCCGAGCAGGGGTACGAGAAGACCTCGCTGCGCGAGATCGCCGAACAGCTGGATGTCACCAAGGCCGCGCTGTACTACCACTTCAAGACCAAGGAAGACATCCTCAAGAGCATCTTCGACGATCTCAACCGGCCGGTCGAGGAGCTGATCGTCTGGGGCGAGTCGCAGCCGCGCACACTGGAGACGAAGACGGAGATCCTGACCCGGTACAGCGAGGCGCTGGCCGGCGCCGCCCCGCTCTTCCGCTTCATGCAGGAGAACCAGGCGACCGTGCGCGACCTGAGCATCGGCCACACCATCAAGAACCGGGTCGTGACCCTGGTGAATCTGATCCGGGACGACGACGCACCGCTCACCGACCAGGTGCGCTGCTTCAGCGCGCTGTTCACGCTGCACGCCGGGATGTTCGCCATGAACGACGTCGACGGCGACCCCGAGGACAAGCGCAAGGCTGTCCTCGAAGTCGCCGTCGAACTGGTGACGCGGGCCCACGGTCCGGGCGCCGGAACCGGGGCTTGACCCGGGGTACGGCACGGGGGGCACGGCGCCGGGCCGGTGGCACCGGAGTGCGGACCGGGCGACGCGCCGGAGCGCGGCACCGGCCCGCGCCCTGCCGGGCCGGGCCGGAAGGCCGGATCGGCTCAGGCCGGGCCGGAAGGCCGGATCAGACCGAGACGTGCACGGAGCGCAGGAACGAGACCGGGTTCAGCGCGGAGCCGTAGTTCGGCGTGGTGCGGATCTCGAAGTGCAGGTGCGGGCCGCTGGAGTTTCCGGTGTTGCCGGACAGTGCGATCTTCTGGCCGGTGTTCACGTGCTGGCCGATGTGCACGTTGATCTTCGAGAGGTGCGCGTACTGCGAGTACTTGCCGTTGGCGTGCTTGATCACGACGGCGTTGCCGTACGCGGGGCCGTCGCCGCCGCCGTTCGGGCCGGCCTTCACGACCGTACCGGCGTGGGCGGCGTTCACCTTGGTGCCGATCGGCACGGCGAAGTCCTGGCCGGAGTGCTTGGCGGCCCAGCGGGCACCGCCGGTGCCGTAGCTGGCGCTCAGCTCGTAGTGGTCGACCGGGGCCTTCCAGGAGGCGGCCTTCTTCTTGGCCGCCGCCTTCTTGGCAGCCGCGGTCTTCTTCGCGTCGGCCGCCTTCTTCGCCGCCGCCTGCTTGGCGGCGGTGGCCGCCTTGCTCTGGGCCGCGGCCTGCTGGGCGACCGAGTCGGCCGTCGCACCGGCCGCGAGCGTGGCGGTGCCGGGGGCGCTCGTGGTGCCGGACGCGAACGCGGCGCCCGCACCGAGCACCATCGATGCACCAAGGCCGGCGGCCAGGACGGCGCCACGGACACGGGACACGGACGGGCGGGTGGAGTGCTGGATCGTTGCGCGCTTCGACATACGGGGAAGTCCTCCGGAGGTGAGTGGACCCGGCGTACTGTCCGGGCTTGCTCAACCTTGGTAACCCGCACCCAGGCCGGTACTCAAACACCCCATCTACGATCAAAAGCCGTAGATGGCACCTCGGGAATTCACCGCGGAAGACCCCGCGGGAGAGCGCCGGCGATCTTCGGAATCCATGGCGCGGAACAGGTTTAACCCCAGTTCGATACGTCGCGATTCGGACATGTATCGGCGATAAGGACTAATCGCCCCAAACACCAAAAGCCCCCGTCCGCCGCAGGCCCAAAGTCCTTCCCGTGATCATGGGCGCTTCTCCTACCCTCCCTAGTAGGCCTCGATCGGGCTGTGCGCCTTGTCACCGCCGGTGGGACCAAGGTCCTTCCGATTCGGGACCTTCGGCGGGCAACTTCACTACGCTGACGGGGCACCGGTCGAGCACTTCGGGGGGACACCGCAGCATGGCCAGCGACAGCAACCACGACTTCGACGGCATCGAACTGGCCGACGCCGTCGAATCCATCCGCAACCAGCTCGTCGAGGCCGCGACCCGCGCCACCGGCCTGCCTCTCGCCTTCGCGGTCGGGGACATCCAGATGGAGTTCACCCTCGAACTCCGCAAGGAGGCCAAGGCGGGCGGCAAGGTGAAGGCCTGGGTGGTGGAGGCGGGCGCCGACGCGTCCCGCGCCACCGGCCGTACGCACAAGGTCGCGCTCACCCTGACCCCCCGCAACGCCGTCACCGGCGAGGCCTGGGAGATCGGCCACGAGGACGGCGGCAGCACGGCGTACTTCGGCCGGGGGCAGGGCGGCGAATGAGCGCGCCCCCGGTGAGCACGACAGGCACCGTGCGCACGACTCCGCTGAGCCCGGCGGCCCGTACGGTCGTCGTCCACGGCGCCGGATCCGTCCAGGGCAGCGGGGTGCTCCTCACCGACAGCCTGGTGCTGACCTGCGCCCATGTCGTCAAGGGCGGCAGCCGCAGCGGCGTCTCCCACATGGACCTGCCCCGGCGGACGGCGGCGACGGTCGCCTGGATCGACCACGACACCGACGCGGCCCTGCTGCGCACCGAGGAACCGGTCCTGCCGGCCGGCCCGGTCAGACTGGGAACGCTGGCGACCGACCAGGCCCTGTTCGACTGCGAGATCACCGGCTTCCCCGACATCCAGCGGCACGCCGGCAGCCATCTGGAGGCGGACCAGTACACCGCCACGGTGCTGCCGCTCGCCGGGCGCGTACGCAACCTCCTGGTCTGCGAGCTCGACGGCCCGCCCCCGGCCGTCAACGAACACGGGCTCCCCACCCTGCGCGGGCTGTCCGGCGGCCCGGTGTTCGCCGGGAACGTCCTGCTGGGGATCGCGCGCCACATCCCGCGCCAGCGCGTCGGCCTCCGGGTCGAATGCGTACCCGTCGCCTCCCTCGTCGCCTCCCGGCCCTTCTCGCTCGTCTACGAGCAGTCCGGCACCCCGCTGCGGTACGAGCAGGTGCGCGGCCACTACCCCAGGGACCTGCGGTACGAGGAGGAGTACGCGACCGCGATCGGGGCCGCGTACCGGCGCACCAAGATCTTCGGGCTCGACGAGCTGAGCCGCCACGACTCCGAATGGGACCTGGACACCGCCTACCTCAGCCTGGAGGCACAGGCACCGGCGGGCCGGACGGCGAAGCACCCACCGGCCCCGCCCCAGCGGATCGACGCCCTGCTCACCGACCGTCCCCGCGTCCTGCTGCGGGGCGAGGCGGGCGCGGGCAAGACCACCCTGCTGTGGTGGCTGGCCGCCCATGCCTCGGCCCGCACCCTGGACGGCGCGCTGGCCCCGCTGAACGGGCTGGTGCCCTTCGTCGTCCCGCTGCGCACCCTGCGGGCCCGGGGCGGTACGTTCCCGGGGCCCGCGCGGCTCGCCGACGCGTCGGGCCTGGTGGTCGACCGGGCGCCCGAGGGGTGGACCGGCCGGGTCCTGGAGTCGGGCCGGGCGCTGCTGCTGGTCGACGGGCTGGACGAGGTGCCGCCCGAGGACCGTGAGCAGGCGCACACCTGGCTGTCCCAGTTGCTGCGGCGCTACCCGGAGACCCGCTGTGTGGCGACGGTGCGGCCGCTCGCGGTCGAGCCGGACTGGCTGCGCTCGGAGGGGTTCGAGGAACTGCGCCTGCTGACCATGCGGGACGAGGACATCCAGGCCTTCGTGGCCTCCTGGCACCGGGCGGCCCGGCTGACCGAGGAGGACGACCGGGAGCGGCTGGAGGAGCTGGAGGGCGATCTGTCGCGGCAGTTCGCCCACAACCCCGGCCTGCGCGATCTGGCCCGCACCCCGCTCCTCTGCGCGGTGATCTGCGCCCTGCACCGCCGCCGCGAGGGCTTCCTGCCGGAGACCCGCTGGAAGCTCTACCGCTCGTCCCTGGAGATGCTGCTCGGCCACCGGGACCGGCGCCGCCGGATAGAGGACCCCGAGGGCATCGAGATGGACGTCGAGGAGCACACGCAGCTCCTCCAGCGCCTCGCCGTCTGGCTGGTCCGCGAGGGCCAGTCGGAGTTCACGCGCGAACAGGCCCTGCGCCAACTGGCCCGCGGCCTGACCGGAATGGAGCGGGTGGGCGCGCAGGGACCGCCCGAGAAGATCCTCACCCATCTCCTCAACCGCAGCGGCCTCCTCCAGGAACACCGCGACGACACCTACCAGTTCGTCCACCGCACCTTCCAGGACTTCCTCGCCGCGAAGGAGCTCATCGAGGACGACCACCTCAACGAGCTGCTGCGGCACGCGGACGAGGAGGCCTGGCAGGACGTGATCCTGCTGGCGGCGGGCCATTGCGGACGCCGCCAACTCCCGGTGCTGATCGACGGGTTGCTGATGGCCGGGGAGAAACACGCCGAGCAGTTCCAGGAACGCACCGACATCCATGTCCTGGCCGCACTGTGCGAACAGCACGCCACCTGGCTGGACGGCGCGGTACGGGAACGGGTCCGGCTCAGTACAGCGGCGCTGTTCCCGCCGGACGACCACAAGCATGTCGCCTCGCTGGCCCGGCTCGGCGCGGCGGCGCTGCCGTTCCTTCCCGCGCCGGAGAGTCTTCCCCCGGACGCTCCCTCCACCGCGCATGTGATCGACCTGATCTGCCGCATCGGCGGCCGGGAGGCCATCCCCCACGCCCGCGCCTGGGCCCTCGCCCACCCCGCTCACGGCAGTCTCTTCGCCCATACATGGGCCAATTTCCCGGCGGACGAGTACGCCTCCGAGGTGCTGGCCCACTGCGATCTCACGAACACACCCGTCTCGGTCGGCCGAGGACAGGTGGGTGCCCTGCGGCATCTGCCCGCCCTCCGGCACCTCCATCTCCAGAGCGACGTCGAAAGCGCGGAGATCCGGTCCGCATTGACCCGGATGCGGCTGAACACACTCTTTGTCACCGGCACCACGCTGGACCTGGCCTCGCTGAGCTCCCAGGCCGGGACGCTGACGTACCTGAACCTCTACGCCTGCCCCTCGGCCGAGGACCTCGCCCCGCTCGCCCCGCTGACCGCGCTGACCAACCTGATGATGGACGCGATGGGACGGCCGCTCGATCGGTTGCCCGCGACCTCTCACATCCGCAATCTGGAGCGCCTGAGCCTCGGCAACGTCGGTCCGGGCCGGCTGGACGAACTGCCCGCCCACCCGAAGGTGCGTCATCTCGGAGTGGACGGCGATCTCCCGCTGCCGCTGGACGGCCTCGGCGCGTGGGAGTCACTCACCTCACTGGCCGTCTTCGCGCTGGACTCGCTGGACGGCGCACTGGCCGAGCTCCGGGCGAGCCCCCGTGTCGTCCGGCTACGGCTCATGGAATTCCCGTGGACCGGCCCGTTCACCGCCGCCGCAGCGGTCCCCTCGCTCACGAACCTGACGGTCCCGGCGCCGCCGGGCGGCGAGGACGTGTCGCTCCTTCGCGGGCTCTTCCCCGGACTCGCCGGCCTCACCCTGATGGCGTCCCCGGACGCACTGGAGCTGGACCTCACACCGCTGGTGGCGTGGCCCGGCCTCCAGGTGACGGTCCTCCCCGGCCGCCATCAGCCGCCGCCGCTGCTGGGGAGCGAGGACCTGGGCGACCGGCTCATGGTCAAGACCTACTGAGCCGCACCCCACCACCCACGAAAAGGGGCTGCCCCGGACCGGTGGAAACCGGTCCGGGGCAGCCCCCGCACGCTTCGGCGCTACGCGCCCCTACGCTTCCTTCGTCAGGTTCGGGCCGGCGCCGCCTGCCGCCTGCTCGATCGGCGGGACGTCGGGCAGTGCCGACTTCTCCTCGCCGCGGAACGAGAACTTCTTCTCCTCGCCCTCGCCCTCGGTGCCCACGACCACGATGTGACCGGGACGCAGCTCGCCGAAGAGGATCTTCTCCGAGAGGATGTCCTCGATCTCGCGCTGGATCGTCCGGCGCAGCGGCCGGGCGCCCATCACGGGGTCGTAGCCCTTCTTCGCCAGCAGCGACTTGGCCTCGGCACTGAGCTCGATGCCCATGTCGCGGTCCTTGAGGCGCTCGTCCACCTTGGCGACCATGAGGTCGACGATCTGGATGATGTCTTCCTCGGTCAGCTGGTGGAAGACCACCGTGTCGTCGACACGGTTGAGGAACTCGGGCCGGAAGTGCTGCTTGAGCTCTTCGTTGACCTTGGTCTTCATGCGCTCGTAGTTCGTCTTGACGTCGCCCTGGGCGGCGAAGCCCAGGTTGAAGCCCTTGGAGATGTCCCGGGTCCCGAGGTTGGTCGTCATGATGATGACCGTGTTCTTGAAGTCCACGACCCGGCCCTGGGAGTCGGTCAGCCGACCGTCCTCCAGAATCTGGAGCAGGGAATTGAAGATATCGGGGTGGGCCTTCTCGACCTCGTCGAAGAGGACGACGGAGAACGGCTTGCGGCGCACCTTCTCGGTGAGCTGCCCGCCCTCCTCGTAGCCCACGTATCCGGGGGGCGAACCGAAGAGGCGGGAAACCGTGTGCTTCTCGCTGAACTCCGACATGTCGAGGGAGATCAGCGCGTCCTCGTCACCGAAGAGGAATTCGGCGAGCGTCTTGGACAGCTCCGTCTTACCGACACCGGACGGGCCGGCGAAGATGAACGAGCCACCGGGGCGCTTGGGGTCCTTCAGACCGGCCCGCGTACGGCGGATCGCCTGCGAGAGGGCCTTGATGGCGTCCTTCTGCCCGATGACGCGCTTGTGGAGCTCGTCCTCCATGCGCAGCAGACGGGAGGACTCCTCCTCCGTCAGCTTGAAGACCGGGATACCGGTGGCGGTGGCCAGGACTTCGGCGATCAGCTCGCCGTCGACCTCGGCGACGACGTCCATGTCGCCGGCCTTCCACTCCTTCTCCCGCTTGGCCTTCGCCGCCAGCAGCTGCTTCTCCTTGTCGCGGAGGGACGCCGCCTTCTCGAAGTCCTGGGAGTCGATGGCCGACTCCTTGTCGCGGCGGACACCCGCGATCTTCTCGTCGAACTCACGGAGGTCCGGCGGCGCGGTCATCCGGCGGATGCGCATCCGGGAACCGGCTTCGTCGATCAGGTCGATCGCCTTGTCCGGGAGGAAGCGGTCCGAGATGTACCTGTCCGCCAGGGTCGCGGCCTGGACCAGCGCCTCGTCCGTGATGGAGACCCGGTGATGGGCCTCGTAACGGTCGCGCAGACCCTTGAGGATCTCGATGGTGTGCGGCAGCGACGGCTCCGCGACCTGGATGGGCTGGAAGCGTCGCTCAAGAGCGGCGTCCTTCTCCAGGTGCTTGCGGTACTCGTCGAGCGTGGTGGCGCCGATGGTCTGGAGCTCGCCCCGCGCCAGCATGGGCTTGAGGATGCTCGCCGCGTCGATCGCGCCCTCGGCGGCGCCCGCACCCACCAGGGTGTGGAGCTCGTCGATGAACAGGATGATGTCGCCGCGGGTGCGGATCTCCTTGAGGACCTTCTTCAGGCGCTCCTCGAAGTCACCGCGGTAGCGGGAGCCCGCGACCAGCGCGCCGAGGTCCAGGGTGTAGAGGTGCTTGTCCTTGAGGGTCTCGGGCACCTCGCCCTTGACGATGGCCTGTGCCAGGCCCTCGACGACCGCCGTCTTGCCGACGCCGGGCTCGCCGATGAGAACCGGGTTGTTCTTGGTACGGCGGGACAGCACCTGCATGACCCGCTCGATCTCCTTCTCGCGCCCGATGACCGGGTCGAGCTTGGACTCACGAGCGGCCTGGGTGAGATTCCGGCCGAACTGGTCGAGCACCAGGGAAGTGGAGGGGGTGCCCTCCGCGGGGCCGCCCGCGGTGGCCGCCTCCTTGCCTCCCGAATACCCGGAGAGCAGCTGGATGACCTGCTGCCGGACCCGGTTCAGGTCGGCGCCCAGCTTCACGAGGACCTGGGCGGCGACGCCCTCGCCCTCGCGGATCAGGCCGAGCAGGATGTGCTCGGTGCCGATGTAGTTGTGACCCAGCTGAAGGGCCTCGCGGAGCGACAGCTCCAGGACCTTCTTGGCACGGGGAGTGAAGGGGATGTGGCCGGACGGGGCCTGCTGCCCCTGACCGATGATCTCCTCCACCTGCTGGCGGACCGCCTCGAGCGAAATCCCGAGGCTCTCCAGGGCCTTAGCGGCGACACCCTCACCCTCGTGGATAAGGCCCAGGAGAATGTGCTCGGTGCCGATGTAGTTGTGGTTGAGCATCCGGGCTTCTTCCTGAGCCAGGACGACAACCCGCCGCGCGCGGTCGGTGAACCTCTCGAACATCGTTAATCGCTCCTCAGAGCGGTCGGTCAGTGAGGGGTCGGTCCCCTCCCAGTCCTTCCGCATGCTAGTCCCGCAGGACGGGACAGCTCATTCCAACTGCCGACATCCGTCCGGATCACCCCCGCACCGGCGGGGAAACTTACTGCCGAACAGCTGACAACTGCTCCAACCCGATGGTGCGAGACGATGTTCCCGCAGGCCAGGCAGATACCCCTATCGCCAGTACGCCGATGGCGAACGTGAGACGCCTCGGCCCGCGTGTCGCCCCTTCCCACTAGGAAAGTCTTACCCGCAATCACTGACAGTCCATGCGGCGCGCCCTGGTTCCCTCCGCTACGGGCGAACAACCCGGCGCTCCCGAATACCCCCACACGCCCCCGCCATGAGCACTCAAAGCGATCGATCATGAACTCTGCGTAACCCCGGAGGCTGCTCAACGGTTCATCGGACATGGCCTTTCCCGTCCCGACGCCCCGTTCGTCCCCCGAATTCGGTACCCGCGATACGCAAGGTACGCGAGGTGCCCCAGCTGCCGGGGGTGCCCGAGAGGCCGCCGCGATCACCGCGGCCGTCGAGCCCGGCGAAGCCCTCGCCCGGTGGTACGAGCGGGAGCTCGGCTGGACCACCGCCGGAAGGGCCCCGGTGCGGCTGCCGACCGGGCTGCGCTTCGACGTGCTGGAGCTGCCCGCCGTCGCCGGCCGCGCGGTCCTGCGGCGGGTGGGCCGCACCGGTCCCGTGGCGCTGACCGGAGCGCGGATGCAGCTGTTGGTGGCCGCGGGGAGCGCGGAGGAGCTGCCGGGGCTCCTCGACTGGCTGGAGTGGGGCGGAATCACCCTCGGCCTGACGGCCCTGGGCGCCGGTGGCCGCATCACCGCCCCGGCGCCGGCCGCGTTCCGGGCCGGCTCGCCGGGGGCCGCGCTCTGGCTGCGGCCCCCCGGGCCGCGCCACGAGGTGGAGCCGGCACTGCCGGCTCTCGCGGGCTTCGGGAGCAGCGGTGGGGGTGCCCCCGATCTCGTACGGCTGGTGGACACGGCGGCAACGGAATGCCACCGGGTCCGGCTGCTGCGTGCCCGTGCGGGGCTGCTGACCGATGGGCCGGCAGCTCAGCCGTTGGCCTTCTCGTAGGCCTCACGGATCTCGGCGGGAACACGGCCGCGGTCATTCACGTTGTGGCCGTTCTCCCGCGCCCACTTACGGATCTCCGCGGTGTCCTTGTTGCCACCGGCGACGGCGCGGCCCTTGCCACGACCGGTCGCGGCACGGCCACCGGTACGACGGCCGCCCTTGGTGTACGGCTCAAGAAGACCACGGAGCTTGTCCGCGTTGCTCGTGGTGAGGTCGATCTCGTACGTCTTGCCATCAAGTGCGAACGTCACGGTCTCGTCCGCCTCGACACCGTCGAGGTCATCGACAAGAAGGACCTGAACCTTCTGTGCCACCGGATTTCCTTTCATCGAAAATGGAGTACGCGGAAAGGAAACCGCTTTTCCCCGGAAAACACAAACCCCCGGGAGAGGTTGAGGAGCACAAGGACGCGGGAAACATGTGCGATTCGGACATAGGGTTCCGGTGTCTTCTGCGGTTCACAGGTGCAGAAGCATCCGGCTGTTGCCCAAGGTGTTCGGCTTCACTCGTTCGAGACCGAGGAACTCCGCGACACCCTCGTCATAGGAACGCAGCAGCTCGCTGTAGACATCTGTGTCGACCGGTGTCTCTCCGATCTCCACGAAGCCGTGCTTCGCGAAGAAGTCGACTTCGAAGGTGAGACAGAAAACCCGCCGCACCCCGAGCCAGCGTGCGGTCTGCAAGAGCTTGTCCAGTACGTGGTGGCCCACTCCGGCGCCCTTGATGCTGTGATCGACGGCAAGGGTGCGCACTTCAGCGAGGTCTTCCCACATCACATGGAGTGCGCCGCAGCCGATGACCCTGGCGTCCTCGTCGCGTTCCGCGACCCAGAACTCCTGGATGTCCTCGTAAAGCGTCACCGTCGCTTTGTCGAGCAGGATCCCTTCCGTCACGTACCCGTCGAGGAGACGGCGGACCGACGCCACATCGCTCGTCCGGGCGCGCCGGACGGTGATGGCGGGCCTTTTTACCGACGGGTCGGTATCAAAATCGGTATCCGGCCCGGTATGCGGAGGCTCTTCGGTATACGGCGGCTCTTCGGCATGCGACAGCTCTGAGGACATGCCCCGACGCTATCGCCCGCTCTCCGGCGCCGCTCCATCGGCCGGGGCCCCGTCATCGTCCGCGGGCACGTCACCCGGGGGACTCGTGGACGGCTGATCGGTGAGGCCCGGGGAAACCATGCGTACCGCATCCTGGAGGGCTTCGCGCTGCTCGGCGGACATCATGCCGAAGAACGCCACAAGAGCCGCCGCGGGGTTGTCACTGCGCGACCACGCTTCGTTCATGAGTGCGGCCGAGTAGGCGGCACGGGTGGAGACGGCCGTATATCGATATGCCCTGCCGTCGACTTCCCTGCGCACCCAGCCCTTCTGATGGAGATTGTCCATTACGGTCATGACCGTCGTGTAGGCGATGGACCGTTCCTGCTGAAGGTCCTCAAGGACTTCCCGCACCGTGACCGGACGGTTCCATTGCCAGACGCGTGTCATCACGGCGTCTTCCAGCTCTCCCAATTGGCGAGGCACAGCGTCACCTTAGTGCCAGATGTCTGGAATAGGCCGTTATTTACACAGCGAAAGGGCGTACGGCTCCAATGAGCCGTACGCCCTTGACGGTGCACGGGGTGCTCCGGACGGTCCCGCGGGCACGCGCGACCGGGTGGTCACGGGCCCGGGACCCGAGGGGTCCGGGGGCCGAGGCGGCCGGTGGGGTCCGGGGGCCCGGGGGGCCGGGTCAGACACTCTCCGGATGCGCGGTCTGCTTCACCGACTCCGCGCGGGTGAGCGTCGCGTCCACCGCGGCGTCTTCCTTGGTCTTGTTCGGACCGCCCTGACTCTTGACGATCGTCACGACGAGGCCGATGAAGAAGATGGCCATCACCACGGGGGGCACGAGCGCGGATACGTAGTCCATGCCGTCCAGAGTAGCGAGCCCCGCGCGGCGGGACGCGGCGCCCTCCCGGGGAGAGCGCCGCGTCCCGCCGGACACCCGGCTCAGCCGGCGGCGCGCTCGCCGGGCGGCGGGGCGGGGCGGCGGCGGGGCGGGAAGACCTCGGAGGGCTTGGGCATCGGACGCTCCCCGGGGGGCTGCGGACGGCCGGGGGAGACCGGTGCCTTGGGGCGTTCGGGTTCCCGGTCGGCGGCGCGTCCGCCGGGCAGGGCGAGCAGCCTGCCGCGGGGCGCCGGGGCCGTCACCGCGACGGCACGGCCGGCCAGCCTGGCCCGTACCGAACGCTCCGCGAGCACCTGGCAGCGGGCCAGGAGCGCGGCCGCGACCGGTTTGCCGCGCAGCGCGCGCAGGGCAGCCAGATCGTCCGGGCGGGGGTCGTACCCGGCGGCGACGGCGTCCTGGAGGAGCTCCAGATAGCCGTTGACGGAGCCGGGGAGCGCTTCGCGGTAGCGGGCGAGGTCGGCGAGGAGGAACGCGCGCAGCCGCCCCGCCTCGCTGACCGCCTCGTCCACGGCACCGGCGAGCCGCAGGCAGTCCTGGACATCCTCGTCGGGCAGGGGCGTCGGGTGGAGGGCGATGGCGAGGGCACGTCGGAGCACCCGCAGCTCGTCCGCGCTGAACGCCATGCCGCCTCGTGAACCGTAGGGCGTGGGCATGACGCGACAATACGTGCTAAATGGACAAAATCCGTTTAACTGGTCGTCGGCGGCGCGGCGTCCGCGAGGTGCCGACAGCCGTCCGGGCAGGGCCCCGGAGGCACGTCCCGGACGGTCCTGCCGCCGCCCCCGCCGGTGTCCCCCCGCCACCATCCCGGCGGACGTTGTCGCAGGTGGAGGGCGTGCCGACGCCGTGTGCCCGGCTGTCCCCCGTACGGCTCCGCCCCGCCCTGCGTACGCCTCCGTACCGCTCCGTGCGCCCTCGCGCCTACATCCGTGCGACGTTGCGCTCGTACACGAGGCGCAGCCCGATGAGCGTCAGCCAGGGCTCGTGCTCGTCGATGGCGGACGACTCCCCCAACACCATCGGAGCAAGGCCCCCCGTCGCGATGACCGTCACGTCGTCGGGGTCGGCCGCCAGTTCCTTCTTCATCCGGGCCACGACCCCGTCGACCTGGCCCGCGAAACCGAACACGATGCCGGACTGCATGGCCTCCACGGTGTTCTTGCCGATCACACTGCGCGGCCTGGCCAGCTCGATCTTGCGGAGCTGGGCGCCCTTGACCCCGAGCGCCTCGACCGAGATCTCGATACCGGGGGCGATGACCCCGCCCACGTACTCGCCCCGGGCGGAGACCGCGTCGAACGTGGTGGCCGTACCGAAGTCGACGACGATCGCCGGTCCGCCGTACAGCTCGACCGCGGCGACCGCGTTGATGATGCGGTCCGCGCCGACCTCCTTGGGGTTGTCCATCAGGACCGGCACACCGGTCTTGACGCCCGGCTCCACCAGCACGGCGGGGACGTCGCCGTAGTAGCGGCGGGTGACCTCGCGCAGCTCGTGCAGGACGGACGGGACGGTCGCGCAGATCGCGATGCCCTCGATGCCGTCGCCCAGCTCCACACCGAGCAGCGGATGCATGCCCATCAGGCCCTGGAGCAGCACGGCGAGCTCGTCGGCGGTGCGACGGGCATCGGTGGAGATCCGCCAGTGCTCGACGATCTCCTCGCCGTCGAACAGGCCGAGGACGGTGTGGGTGTTGCCGACGTCGATGGTGAGCAGCATCAGGCCTGGGCCTCACCGGTGGCCGGGGCGGTGTCCCGGAAGTCCAGGCCGATGTCGAGGATCGGCGAGGAGTGGGTGAGCGCCCCGACGGCCAGGAAGTCGACGCCCGCCTCGGCGTAGGCGCGGGCCGAGTCGAGGGTGAGCCGGCCGGAGGACTCCAGCACGGCGCGGCCACCGACCAGGGCGACAGCCTCGGCGGTCTCGCCCGGGGTGAAGTTGTCCAGCAGGATCAGATCGGCGCCCGCGTCGATCACCTCGCGGACCTGCTGCATCGTGTCGACCTCGACCTCGATCGGTACGTCGGGGAACTCCTCCCGCACCCGCTTGAACGCCTCGGCCACACCGCCCGCCGCGATGACGTGGTTGTCCTTGACCAGAGCCGCGTCGGAGAGCGACATACGGTGGTTGACGCCGCCGCCGCAGCGCACCGCGTACTTCTCCAGGGCACGCAGCCCCGGGGTGGTCTTGCGGGTGTCGCGGACCTCGGCCCCGGTCCCTTCGAGGACGTCGGCCCAGGCGCGGGTCGCGGTCGCGATGCCGGAGAGACGGCACAGCAGGTTGAGCGCGCTGCGCTCGCCGGTGAGCAGATCGCGGGTGCGGGTGGTGACGGTCAGGAGCTTCTGGCCGGGGGCGACGCGGTCGCCGTCCTCGGCATGGCGCTCCACCTCGAACTCGCTGGTGCAGACGATGGACAGCACCGCCTCGGCGACGCGCAGCCCGGCGACGACGCCCGCCTCGCGGGCGGTGAAGTCACCGGTGGCGACGGACTCCTCGTCGACGGTCGCCACGGTGGTCACGTCCACGCCGCCGTCGAGGTCCTCCTCGATCGCGACATGGGCGACGTCCTCGACCTGGACGGGGTCCAGGCCCGCCTCGGCGAGGAGCCGGGCGAGCGCGGGGTCGAGGCCGCACTCCAGGCCGTCCGGGTCGTAGCCGTCGCCACAGCCGCAGTCGTCGCCGCAGCCGCCCGCGGACGGTGCGGGCGCGCCGATCTGGATCAGCGGGACGTCCACGGGTGTGGGGCGCGGATTCTCTTCGGGCGTGCTCACGGTTACGGCTCCTCGGGGGCGTCGGCGGGGGGTGCGGGTGGTGCTGCTTGCTGGGACTGCTGCGGGTGGTGCTGTGGTGAGCAGTCTGCTCAATCCGTGGGGCGTACGGGCGGGAACGCGGCGGTCTCCGTCCGGTGAAGATCCAGGCTCCGGTCCGGGGTGATCCGGACGACGAGGTGGCGGCGCCAGTGCTCGTCGTCCCGGTCGGGCCGGTCCTCGCGCCAGTGGCAGCCGCGGGTCTCCTCGCGGGCGCGGGCGGCGGCGACCAGGACCCGGGAGACGAGGAGCAGGTTGGTGACCTCCCATGCCTCCACCCCGGGCACGGTGGCCTTGGACTCGGCCGTACCGGCGTCCGCGGTCAGCCGGCCGTGCAGCGCCTCCAGCTCCTCGGCCGCCGCGGCGAGGCTCTCGGCGGAGCGCAGGACTCCGGCGCCCCGGGTCATGATCCGCTGGATCGCGGTACGGGACTCGGGGGCGAGGAGCGGCGCGGGCTCGCCGTCGCCGGACGACACCGGTTCCCTCCGCCGCGGGCGGTCCCCGGCGGTGACCTCCGCCAGGTCACCGTCCCCGGCCGTGTTCCCCGCGATGTCCTCGGCGATGCGCTCGGCGAAGACCAGTCCCTCCAGCAGGGAGTTGGACGCCAGCCGGTTGGCGCCGTGCACGCCGGTGCAGGCGACCTCTCCGCAGGCGTACAGGCCGGGCACGGTCGTACGTCCCCGCAGGTCGGTGCGGATGCCTCCGGAGGCGTAGTGCGCGGCGGGCGCGACCGGGACCGGTTCGGTGACCGGGTCGATGCCGTGGGCGCGGCAGGCCGCCAGGATGGTGGGGAAGCGCCGCTCCCACATCTCGGCGCCGAAGTGCCGGGCGTCCAGATACATGTGCTCGGTGCCGCGCAGGTGCATCTGGCGGGTGATGGCCTTGGCGACGATGTCGCGCGGGGCCAGCTCGGCCAGCTCGTGCTGCCCGAGCATGAAGCGCGTACCGGACGCGTCGACGAGATGGGCGCCCTCGCCCCGTACCGCCTCGGACACCAGCGGCTGCTGTCCCTCGGAGTCCGCGCCGAGGAAGAGCACGGTCGGGTGGAACTGGACGAATTCGAGGTCGGAGACCTCCGCTCCGGCCCGCAGCGCCAGCGCCACCCCGTCCCCGGTGGAGACCGAGGGGTTGGTGGTGGCGGAGAAGACCTGGCCCATGCCGCCGGTGGCCAGGACGACGGCGGGGGCGCGGACCGCGCCGACGCCGTCGTGCTGGCCCTCGCCCATGACATGCAGGGTGACGCCCGCCGTACGGCCTTCGGCGTCGGTGAGCAGGTCCAGGACCAGGGCGTTCTCGACGGTGTGCAGGGCGGCCTCGCGGACCGCCTCGACCAGGGCGCGGGAGATCTCGGCACCCGTCGCGTCGCCGCCCGCGTGCGCGATGCGCCGGCGGTGGTGGCCGCCCTCCCGGGTCAGCGCGATGTCACCGCTGTCCGTGGTGTCGAAGTGGGCACCCGTCCCGATGAGCCGGCGCACGGCGTCGGGGCCTTCGGTGACCAGGGTCCGCACGGCCGTCTCGTCGCACAGTCCGGCGCCCGCGACGAGGGTGTCGTCGAGGTGCTGCTCGGGGGTGTCGCCCTCGCCGAGCGCGGCCGCTATGCCGCCCTGGGCCCAGCGCGTGGAGCCGTCGTCGAGGCGGGCCTTGGTGACGACGACGGTGGCGAGGCCCGCGGCGGCGCAGCGCAGGGCGGTGGTGAGACCGGCCACGCCGGAGCCGACCACCACGACATCCGCGTCGATGGCCCAGCCGGGGGCGGGGGCGGTCAGCCGTATTCCGGTCACGTGAGGGCTCCGAAGGTCAGGGGGATGTTGTCGATCAGGCGGGTGGCGCCGACCCGGGCCGCGATGGCGAGGATCGCCTCCCCGCTCTCGCGGTCGTCGGGGATCTCGGTGAAGTCCGACGGGTCCACGAGGGCCAGGTAGTCCAGGACGAGCGGCTGCCGTTCACGGGCGGCGTCCGCGAGG
Source organism: Streptomyces sp. NPDC001787 (assembly GCF_040297465.1). Lineage (NCBI taxonomy): Bacteria > Bacillati > Actinomycetota > Actinomycetes > Kitasatosporales > Streptomycetaceae > Streptomyces > Streptomyces sp. NPDC001787. The sequence goes on along the minus strand of NZ_JBEOZE010000037.1, from coordinate 54,938 downwards.
ACGAGCTGTGCGGCGGCCCGCACGGCGGCGGGTCCGCCGCCGGGCCGGGCCAGCGCCACCGCCTGGGCGTCGGCCGCCGCCCGGGACTCGCCGAGCGCGGTGAGCCCGGCGGCCCGGTCCGCACTGGCCGCCGTGGCCTGTGCGCGCTCGTGCAGGGCCTGCTGGGCGGCCAGTCTGTCCCGGGCCGCGAACAGGGCGCGCGGCAGGGCGAGAGCGGTGTGCCGTTCCTCCGGGGAGAGGAAGCGGTTGCGGCTGGAGAGCGCCAGGCCGTCCGGGTCGCGCACGGTGGGTACGCCGGTGATCCCGACGCCGAAATTCAGGTCGCGCACCATGCGCCGGATCAGCGCCAGCTGCTGGGCGTCCTTCTGTCCGAAGAACGCCTCGTCGGGGCGGGTGAGGTGGAGGAGCTTGGCGACGACGGTGAGCATGCCGTCGAAGTGCCCGGGGCGGGCGGCTCCTTCGAGGCGCTCGCCCATGGGGCCCGCGGTGATCCGGACCTGGGGTTCGCCGCCGGGGTAGACCTCGTCGACGGAGGGGGCGAAGACCGCGTCGGCGCCCGACAGCCCGGCGAGCGCGAGGTCGGCGTCGAGGGTGCGCGGGTAGCGGTCGAGGTCGGCCGCCTCGCCGAACTGGAGCGGGTTCACGAAGACGGTGACCACGACCTGTCCGGCCGGACCCGCGGCGGCGCGGGCGGCCCGGATCAGGGTGGCGTGGCCTTCGTGGAGAGCGCCCATCGTCATGACGACCGCGCGCCGGGCGCCGGCCGGGCGGCGGAGGGCGTCCAGCTCGGCGGCGGTACGCAGGAGGGCCGCGCCGCCCGCGGGGGTGTGCGCGGAGGCGGACGCGGGACCGGGCCTCGGGGTGGGCCCGGGTGCCGGGGCCGGTGCGGTGCTCATCGCTCCTCCCCCGGTGTCCGCTCGCCGTCGGCCAGGACGCCGAGCAGGTCCTCGGCCAGCTCCGGCTTGAGCATGCCGTGGGCGAGCGCCCGGTCCGCCGTGGCACGGGCCATCGCGAGATAGCCGGCCACCGTCTGCGGGGCGTGCCTGCGCAGCTCCTCGACATGGGCGGCGACCGTGCCCGCGTCACCGCGCGCGACGGGTCCGGTCAGCGCCGCGTCGCCGGAGCGCAGGGCGTTGTCCAGCGCGGCGCCGAGGAGCGGGCCGAGCATCCGGTCGGGGGCGGCGACCCCGGCCTTCGCCAGCAGCTCCATGGCCTCCGCGACCAGGGTGACCAGGTGGTTCGCGCCGAGGGCCAGGGCCGCGTGATAGAGCGGGCGGGCCTCCTCGGCGATCCACTCGGGCTCACCGCCCATCTCGATGACCAGCGCCTCGGCGGCCAGCCTCAGCTCCCCGGGGGCGGTGACCCCGAACGAGCAGCCGGCCAGCCGCTGGACGTCGACGGAGCTGCCGGTGAACGTCATCGCCGGGTGCAGGGCCAGGGGCAGGGCGCCGGCCCGCAGCGCGGGGTCGAGGACCTTGGTCCCGTACCGTCCCGACGTGTGGACGATCAGCTGCCCCGGCCGGACGGCACCGGTCTCGGCCAGGCCCTCGACCAGGCCGGGCAGGGCGTCGTCGGGGACGGTCAGCAGCACCAGCTCGGCGCGTGCGAGCACCTCGCCCGGCGGCACCAGCGGTACGTCGGGCAGCAGGGCCGCCGCCCGGCGCACCGATGCGTCGGAGACACCGGAAACAGCCACCGGGCGGTGCCCGGCGAGCTGGAGCGCGGCGGCGAGCGCGGGGCCGACCCGGCCCGCGCCGACGACACCGACGGTGAGACGGGCGGGGCGGTCCCTCACGTCGAGGGGTTCCTCAGAAGCTGTTCTTTTCACGCGGCGATGGCCTTCCGTTCCAGTCCGCGGGGGGTACCGGACGACTTCTCTGCATGCTACGCCAGCGTTTCGAATGACCTTCCGGCTGTCCACAGCCTGTGGGTAACTCTGCCGCCCGAGGGAGGTCCGAGGGAGATCGGAGGGGAAGACCGAGGAAGGTCCGAGGGGAAACGGCGTGGTGGAGAACGGCGTGGTGGACAACGGCCGACCCGCGGGGGAGACCGGCTGGGACGTGTCGGCCGTCCGGGTGATGATCGTCCCATGGCACTCACCGAAGAGCAGAAGCAGCGACACCGCAGACTGACCGCGTGGCGGGGATCCCACCGCACGCTGGCCCGGGTATCGGCGGAGGGCACGCTCGGCGAACGGCTGGCCGCGCTGGCGGCCGACGCGGGGTCCGTGCACGACCTCGACGAGTGGACGGACCTCTACGGGGACGGGGTCGTCGCCGAGGTCGAGCGGCGGGTCGCGGAACTGCTCGGCATGGAGGCCGCGGCGTTCTTCCCGACGGGGACGATGGCCCAGCAGGTCGCGCTGCGGTGCTGGGCCGGGCGCACGGGCAACGCGACGGTGGCGCTGCATCCGCTCGCCCATCCCGAGCTGCACGAGCGGGGCGCGCTCGGGGTGGTGAGCGGGCTGCGCACGGTGCACCCGACGTCCGCGCCCCGGCTGCCCACGGCGGACGAGATCCGCGGCTTCCCCGAGCCGTTCGGCACGCTGATGCTGGAGCTGCCGTTGCGGGACGCCGGATTCGTGCTGCCCACCTGGGACGAGCTGGAGGCCGTCGTGGCCGCCGCCCGCGAGCGGGACGCGGTGGTGCACCTGGACGGGGCGCGGCTGTGGGAGTGCGGGCCGCACTTCGGGAAGGAGCTGCGGGAGATCGCGGGGCTCTCGGACAGCGTGTACGTCTCGTTCTACAAGTCGCTCGACGGACTGTCCGGGGCGGTGCTGGCCGGTCCCGAGGTGCTGGTCGAGGAGGCGCGGACCTGGCGTCACCGCTACGGGGGGAACGTCTTCCAGCAGTATCCGGCGGCGCTGTCCGCGCTGCTGGGGCTGGAGCGGGAGCTGCCGCGGCTGCCGGAGTACGTGGCGCAGGCGAAGGTGGTGGCCGGGGCGCTGGCGGAGGGCCTCGCGGCGTCCGGAGTGCCGTGGTTCCGGGTGCATCCGGAGCCGCCGCACACGCACCAGTTCGCGGTGTGGCTGCCGTACGGGAGCGAGGAACTGACCGAGGCGGCGGTGCGGCAGGCGGAGGAGACCGGGGTGACGCTGTTCCACCGGTGGTCCGACGGTGCGCAGGGGGCGGGACTGCCGCCCGGGGTGTCGTTCACCGAGGTGACGGTGTCCTCGGCCGGCCTGGAGTGGACGGCACAGGATGTCCGCGAAGCGGTGGGCGAGTTCGTGGCACGGCTGGAGCGGACGGGAGCCTGACCCGGGGGGTGTTCCGGCCGGGGCGGCCCGGGGTGTTCCGGCCCGAGGTGTTCCGGCCCGGGGCCGGTGGCCTCGGGGGCCGGGCACCCGGGCACCCGGGCACCCGGCCGCTGCTACTTCCCGGCGGACGGGCCCGATGGCCGCGCGGCCCGGCGGGCGCACCAGTGGTCGCGGATCGTACGCAGCGTGTCCCAGTCGTGGCGGCCGGGCAACGGGGGCGGCGCCTCGCCCTGCCGGGCCGCGCGGTAGCTGTCGAGCATCTGCTGCTGAATGGCGTCCATGGCCTCAGCCTGCGCAGGTCAGGGGCCGGCCGCCCGCCGATTGACGACGGCCGTCAAGTGGCGCGTCGGCCCGTTCGCGTACCCGCACTATGGAGGGGTGAGCGTGAACATCGACATCGCGGGCCTGCCCCCGGACCGCATCGTTTTCGAAACCTCGCCCCTCGCCGAGCTGGGGCTGGCCCTGCATGCTCTCTCCGAGCCGGGCCACCACCCGGGCCTGCACGGCTGGGCGACCGCGACCGCCGCCGCGCTGGAACCGGACCTCGCGGACCGGCTGCTGGAGGCGGAGTTCCTCTGGCGCAACACGTTCTCCGACATCTTCATGCCGTTCGCCGGGGTCCGCGGTGGTGACGGCAGGGCCGGGGCGACCCTCGCCGAGGACCTGGACATCCTCGACCGGCTGGACGACGAGCGGTTCGTCGCCGCGGCGCTGGAGTTCACCTGTGCCGGTCTGTACGGGTGCGGGGCGCCGTCCCCACTGGTCAGCGCCGCCATGCGGACCCGGGCACTGGACCTGGCTGCGGCCCGCGGCCCGCAGCAGGTGGAGTTCACCCAGCGGCTGCTGGCCGACCCCGTCACCGTACGGACCTGGATCCGGCGCCTCTTCGAGGACTGCGACCAGGCGTTCTTCTCGGACACCTGGATGCGGGTGCGGGTCCAGCTGGTCGCCGACGCCCGGTACAAGACGGAACTGCTGCGGCGCAAGGGGCTCGGCGAGGCACTGGGCGCCGTCTCCGCCGCGCTGTCGGTGGACACGGACGCCGGCCGCATCAGCATCGACAAGCTGAGCGAGGGCCGGACCAACGCCGCCGACCCTGCGGTCGGCCCCGGGCTCACGCTGATACCGAGCAGCTTCGGCTGGCCGCATCTGATGGTGCTGCACGCCCCGGGCTGGCGGCCGGTGATCCACTACCCGGTTCATCTGCCCGATCTGCCCTCCCCCGCCTCCTTGGAGCTGCTCCAGCTCCGGATGGAGGCGCTGGCCCACCCGATGCGCATGCGGCTGTGCCGCAACCTCGCCCGGTCCCCGTACACCACGGGCGAACTCGCCGACTCCCACGGCATCACGCCCCCCGAGGTCTCCCGGCATCTGTCGCTGCTCAAGAAGGCCGGTCTCGTGACGACGCGGCGGCGGGGCCGCTATGTGCTGCACCAGCTGGACCTGACCGTCGTCGCCCGGCTCGGCAGCGACTTCCTGGAGGGCGTCCTGCGCTGAGGATGCCGCGCGTTCCGCGGTCGCCCGGACGCCCGCGGGCCTCCGGTCAGCCCGCCGCGCCGCCCGCCCGGACCAGCCCGGTCTCGTACGCGAGGACGACGACCTGGACCCGGTCGCGCAGGTTCAGCTTGGTCAGGATGCGGCCGACATGTGTCTTCACGGTCGCCTCCGAGAGCACGAGCCGCGCCGCGATCTCCCCGTTCGACAGGCCCTGTGCGACCAGCAGCATCACCTCGCGCTCGCGCTCGGTGAGCTTCTCGATGTGCTTGTTCCGCGGCTCCTTGGAACTGCTCGGCAGCATCGACGAGAACCGGTCGAGCAGCCGGCGGGTGGTGGACGGGGCGACGACGGCGTCGCCGCTGTGCACGGAACGGATCGCCGCCAGCAGCTCACCCGGCGGCACATCCTTGAGCATGAAGCCGCTGGCCCCGGCCTTCAGCCCCGAGAAGGCGTACTCGTCCAGGTCGAACGTGGTCAGGATGAGCACCTTGGGCGGGTCCTGCTGGGCGCAGATGCGCCGGGTCGCCTCGACCCCGTCCAGTCGCGGCATCCGGACGTCCATCAGCACCACGTCGACGTTCGTGGAGCGCAGGACCTCGATCGCCTCGGCACCGTCACCGGCCTCGGCCACGACCTCCATGTCCGGCTGGGCGGCGAGCACCATCCGGAAGCCGGTGCGCAGCAGCACCTGGTCGTCGACGAGCATCACGCGGATGGCCATGGGGGTCCCTGTCTTCTGATGGAGGTGCGGCGGGTTCGGGAGGGGCACGTGCCCCGGCGGCTCAGCCGGCGGGCTTGAGCGGCAGCAGGGCGCTGATGCGGAAGCCGCCGCCCGGCCGCGGCCCCGCGTCCAGCGTGCCTCCGACCATGCCGACCCGCTCCCGCATACCGATCATCCCGTGCCCGGCACCGTCGGCGCCGCCGTCCTCGTACAGCTCGTGCGCCGCGCCCCGGCCGTCGTCCTCGACCAGCAGCCCGAGGCCGTCGTCGAAGTAGACCAGCCGCACGCTGGCCCCGGCGTCCGGGCCGCCGTGCTTGCGGGTGTTGGTGAGGGCTTCCTGCACGATGCGGTACGCGGTCAGCTCCACCCCGCTGGGCAGCGGGCGCGGGGTGCCCTCGATCTTGAAGTCCACCACCAGACCGGTCTGCCTGACCTGCTCGATCAGGTCCTCGATCTGCTCGACATCGGGTTGCGGGACGTACTCGCCGCTCTCCCGGGTGTCCCCCGTCCGCAGCACCCCGAGCAGCCGGCGCATCTCGGCGAGCGCCTGACGGCCGGTGCTGGAGATGGTCTCCAGTGCCTGCCGGGCCTGGTCGGGCGCGGCGTCCATGACATAGGCGGCACCGTCGGCCTGCACCACCATCACGGACACGTTGTGCGCGACGACGTCGTGCAGCTCGCGGGCGATCCGGGCCCGCTCGGCGGCGACGGCGACCTTGGACTGCGCCTCGCGCTCCCGCTCCAGCCGGGCGGCGCGCTCCTCCAGCTGGCTGAAGTAGGCCCGCCGGGTCCGCATCGAGTCGCCGAGCACCCAGGCGAGCACGAACGGCACCGTCATGATGATCGCCACGAAGGCCGACTGGACCCAGGTGTTCGAGGCGCCCTCCGGCCAGCGCAGCTGCGCCAGTCCGGCCGCGATCAGACTGCAGACCAGGGCGAGGCGGGACGCCCAGCGCTCGCCGACCGCCGCCACCGTGAAGGTGATCACGAGCATGGCGAAGTTCGCGAAGCTGGGCGGGATGTCGAAGATCAGCTGGAGGACGCCCACCAGGATGGTGAGGAGCAGCATCTTCTCGGGTACGCGGCGGCGCAGCGCCACGACGGCGCTGAGGCCGATCGCGACCGGTACCAGCAGCACGCGCTCCCGGGCCGGGCCGTAGTCGTCCACCACGATCGACATGCCGGAGACCCCGAGGAGGAAGACGGCCCAGAAGCAGTCGACGCCCGTCGGGTGTCTGCGGATGAAATCGTAGAGGCGCTGCACGTAACCCAGCGTAGGGACAGAGGATCGGTGCCCGGGTCAACCGGAGGGCCGATCCGGGTCCCGGCACCGTACTCCCCAAGGTGGAGACTTTCCCACGTGACGGATGAGTGGCGTGGGTGGCAGGAGGCGGCCGAGACCGCTTTGTACGGAGAAGGGGGCTTCTACCGGAGCCAGGAGGGACCGGCGGGCCATTTCCGTACGTCGGTCCATGTCTCACCGCTGTTCGCCGCCGCCGTCGCCCGGCTGCTGACCGGAACCGCGCGCGAGCTGGGGACGGAAACGGTCGATCTGGTGGACGTGGGGTCGGGCCGGGGCGAGCTGCTGACCGGGGTGCTGGGCGCTGTCCCGAAGTGGCTGACGGTACGGGCGTACGCCGTGGAACTCGCCGGGCGCCCGCCCGGTCTGGATCCCCGGATCGAGTGGCGCGCCGAGCTGCCGCAGGGGGTCACCGGGGTGCTGTTCGCCAATGAGTGGCTGGACAACGTGCCCACCCGGATCGCGGAGGCGGACGCCGACGGCATCGCCCGCTACGTCCTCGTCCGTCCCTCGGACGGTGCGGAGCGGCTGGGCGATCCGGTGGACGGGGCGGACGCACGGTGGCTGCGGCGCTGGTGGCCGCTGTCCCGGCCGGGCGAGCGGGCGGAGATCGGCCGTCCCCGCGACGAGGCCTGGGCGCGGGCGGTCCGGTCGCTGTCGGCCGGACTCGCGGTGGCGGTGGACTACGCGCATGTACGGGGGGCGAGGCCGCCGTACGGGACGCTGACCGGTTTCCGGGCGGGGCGGGAGGTCCGGCCGGTGCCGGACGGCTCCTGCGACCTCACCTCGCATGTGGCGCTGGACGCGTGTGCGGCGGCGGTGGAGGCGGGGACGGACCGGGGTGCCGTACCGCCGGAGCTCACCGACCAGCGGACGGCCCTGCGTGGGCTGGGCATCAGCGGGGAACGTCCGCCGCTGGCGACGGCCTCGGCCGATCCGGCCGGCTACCTCCGGGCGCTCTCCGCGGCGGGCGAGGCGGCGGAGCTGACCGCCCGGGGAGGTCTCGGCGACTTCGGGTGGCTCACGCACCGGGTGGACCGGACCCCGGACGCCCCCCGCTCCCGCCCGCGCCCGCCGGGGTGACCGGGGCGGCTGCGGTGACCAGGACGGCCGCGGACCCGCACCGGACCGGCGCCGGATCCTCGTCGGGCCCGCACCGGCCCCGCTCCGACGGTCCCCGGATCACGCCCACAGGCCCCGCTCCCCGTCGGTCAGGGAATACTGTCCCGCATGACGGAGACGACAGTCGGCATCGGCGGCGCGGCGGAGAGCACCGACATGGTGCTCAACATCGGACCGCAGCACCCTTCCACGCACGGCGTCCTCCGTCTGCGGCTCGTCCTCGACGGCGAGCGGATCCAGCACGCCGAGCCCGTCATCGGCTATATGCACCGAGGCGCGGAGAAACTCTTCGAGGCCCGGGACTACCGGCAGATCGTGATGCTCGCCAACCGCCACGACTGGCTGTCCGCGTTCTCGAACGAACTGGGCGTCGTCATGGCCGTCGAGCGCATGCTCGGCATGGAGGTCCCGGAGCGCGCCGTCTGGACGCGCACGCTCCTGGCCGAACTGAACCGGGTCCTGAACCACCTGATGTTCCTCGGCTCCTACCCCCTCGAACTCGGCGGGATCACCCCGGTGTTCTACGCGTTCCGGGAGCGCGAGGAGCTCCAGGCCGTGATGGAGGAGGTCTCCGGAGGCCGGATGCACTACATGTTCAACCGGGTCGGCGGGCTCAAGGAGGACCTCCCGGCGGGCTGGACGGGCCGGGCCCGGGAGGCCGTCGCCTCGGTCCGGTCCCGGATGGACGTCTACGAGGACCTGGTGCTCGGCAACGAGATCTTCCGGGGCCGCACCCGTGGTGTGGGGGTGCTCTCCGCCGGGGCGGTGCACGCCTACGGGGTCTCCGGGCCGATCGCCCGCGCCTCGGGGGTCGACTTCGACCTGCGGCGCGACGAGCCGTATCTCGCGTACGGCGAACTCCAGGACACCCTGAAGGTCGTCACCCGCACCGAGGGCGACTGCCTGGCCCGCTTCGAGTGCCTGCTGGAGCAGACGGTCAACGCCCTGGACCTGGCGGACGCGTGCCTGGACCGGATGGCGGACCTGTCGCCCGGACCCGTCAACCAGCGGCTGCCCAAGGTGCTCAAGGCCCCGGAGGGCCACACCTACGCCTGGACCGAGAACCCGCTCGGCATCAACGGCTACTACCTGGTGTCCAAGGGCGAGAAGACCCCGTACCGGCTGAAGCTCCGGTCCGCGTCGTTCAACAACATCCAGGCGCTCACCGAACTGCTGCCGGGCACGCTGGTCGCGGACATGGTCGCGATCCTGGGCTCGCTGTTCTTCGTCGTCGGGGACATCGACAAGTAGTACGGCGACCGAACGGCGAACGATCCGCCCCGCTCGTCCCGCCCCCGACGACGCGCCCCGCTCGCCCGCCCCGACGGCCCCCGCCGGCCTAGGAGATGGCGGTGCGCAGCTCCGCCACGTCCAGCTGTTCGGTCTCGTCGTGCACGGTGAGGTCGATGACCTTGCCCACGGCGCGGTTCTCGCCGGTGCCCGTGCGGTGGACGGCCAGTGCCTCCTCGCCGACCACGTCCGCGAGGTCCTCGTTCTGCACGGCCTCGATCGCGGCGCCGGCCTTCTGCGTGCCGAAGAAGTCGAAGCTGCCCTGCGGGACCAGGTGCCGGCGCGCTGCGGCGTACGGAACGACGGCCGAGGCCTCCGGGGCCGTACGCGGCACATGGACGGGCGCGGTGGACGCCGGGGGGAGCTGCTGCGGCGCGGGCAGGGCGGCCGGCGGCCGGCGGTGCTGGTGGCCGCCCGTACCGGCTGCCGGACCGCTTCCGGGGCCGTCTGCCGGACCGTCTACGGGCTCCGTGGCCGTGCCGGGCGCGTGGGGCGCCGTCCCCGCGTCTGCCGTGAGCTCCCGCTTCCTGGCCTGCTCGGCGGCGCGACGGGCCTCCTGGAGCGCGGCGTTGCGCGGGAGGTCCGCGAGTGCCTGGGCGGCCCGCAGATACGCGCCCGGGGTCGGCGTGGACCGGGCGGCGGGCAGCGCACGCGGGGTGGCGGCCGCTTCGATCGCGAGCTGCCTGCGCCCCTCCAGTGCGCTGGCCCGCTCGGTCTCGGCGTTCGCGTACCGGCGCAGCAGCGCCGCGTGCTCCCCGCGCAGTCCGGCGAGCTCCACGCGCTTGCGGCGCAGCTTCGTCTCCAGCCGGGCGCGCAGCTCACGCGCCTCCTCCAGGTCCTGTTCCAGCTCGGCCGCCCGCTCCTCGGCACGCCACTCGTCGCCGGCGCGCGCCCGCGTCAGTTCGGCGACACGCAGTCCGGCGGACCGGTCCCAGCTGCGCATCAGATACGCGCCGGTGACGGCGGCGGCGGCCACGGCCGCCACCAGTCCACGCAGGACCAGGGGTTCGGCCAGCAGCCAGGCGCCGGCGGCACCGACGACCGACACTCCGGCCACCGCCGAGGGCGGCAGGATTCTGTGAAGGGGTGGCGAATGGCGGTGGCGTCCACGTGGCATGGCCTGAAATTTACCGTGTGTACGGGCGCCTTGGGGGGCCACCCGGGAATCTGTTCCCCGCCGGTTACCTCACGCCCCGCCGAAGCACTTCCGCGACGCCCCGAGAAGCCGGAAAAGCACGGACCGGGCGCCCGGTATCGAGTTCGGCCGGGCGCCGGTACGGAGTTCGGCCGGGCGCCCGATTCCGGTTCATTCGGGCGCCCGTTCCCTCACCTCATCACTTCTTGATCAGGCCCTTCGCCTGCAGATACTCCTTGGCCGCGTCCTCGGGCTTGGCACGCTCGGCATCGACCTTGCGGTTCAGTTCCGCCAGATCCTGTGTGGTGAGTGTGTCGGTGAGCTTCCCGAGCGCATCGGCGATGTCCTGGGCGCCCGCGTCCTTGGCATTGAGCACCGGAAGGATGTTGTCGGCGTTCTGGAGCTTCTTGTCGTCCTCCAGGAACACCAGCCCGTCGAGCACCGCGTCCGTGGTGGTCGTCAGGACCAACTGGTCCTTGCCGTCCTTGACGGCCTGCTTGGACTGCGGAGTGCCGACGCCCTTGGGGTCGATACCGGTGACATCAATGCCGTAGGTCTTCTTCAGACCCGGCGCGCAGAAGGGCCGCACCGCGCACTCGTCACCCGCCGCGATCTTCACCCCGATCTTCGACGCACCAAGATCGGAAAGCGTCTTGAGCTTGTGCTTCCCGGCGAATTCCTCGGAGACCGCGAAGGCGTTCTGGTCGACGGCCGCACCGGCCGGAAGCACCTTCAGCCCGAGCGGGGTGGCGAGCCTCTCCAGTGCCGCGACCGTGGCCGTGGCATCCCCGGATGCCACCGGCTTCTTCTCGGCCTCCTTGGCCCCGTTCACCTTGGCGTTGAGGAATTCGGCGATCGTGGCGGCATATTCGGGTACGACGTCGATCTCGCCCTTCTCCAGCGAGGGTTCGTACAGCTCGCGGTTCTTCACGGTGGTGATCGAGGTGCTGTATCCGGAGTCGGCCAGGATCTGCGCGTACAGCTCGGCGAGCACCTTGGACTCGGTGAACGAGGCGGAGCCCACGACGAGCGAGCCCTTCTTGTCCCCCGAGCCGGCCGCGTCGCCGGAGCCGCTCTTCTCCTTTTCCAGGCTGTCGCCGCCGCAGGCCGCGAGCGACCCGGCCAGGGCCACCATGCCGATGACCGCACCCGCTATGCGCGAGGTCCTGCTCATGTTGTTCTCCGTCCAGACAGAAGAGGGTGGTGAGGGTGAAGCGAGTGACGGACCGCCGGAAGACGGCCGTGCCGGACGCCTCGCGCGCAGCGGTGCGGCGCGGCGCTCCGCACGGCGTCAGACGGTCCGGCGGCGGCGCAGCGGGGACAGCAGCCGGTCCAGGGCGACCAGCACCCCTTCCACCAGCAGGGCCAGCAGGGCGACCAGCACCGCACCGGCGAAGACCTGCGCGGTGTCGTACGTGTTGAATCCGGCGGTGATGATCCGGCCCAGACCGCCGAGGCCGACCATCGCCGCGATCGAGGCGGTGGCCACGACCTGGACGGCGGCGGACCGCAGTCCGGTCATGATCATCGGGTAGGCCAGCGGCAGTTCGACGCGTACGAAGAGCTGCCCGCCGGACATCCCCATCCCGCGAGCGGCCTCCACCACCGACCGGTCCACCTCCGTCATCCCGACATAGGCGTTGGTCAGCAGCGGTGGCACGGCGAACAGCACCAGGGCGATGACCGTGGGGAGATAGCCGGAGTTGCGCAGGGGCGTGACCATGAAGAGGGCCAGGACCGCGAAGACGGGTATCGCCCGGCCCACGTTGGAGATGTTGACCGCGAGCGCACCCCCCTTGCCGATGTGGCCCAGATACAGGGCGAGGGGCAGGGCGATGGCGCAGGCCACCGCGAGCGCCACCCCGCTGACGTACAGATGCTCACCGAGCCGGTGCGCGGCCCCGTTCTCCCCCGACCAGTTGGACCCGGTGACGAGCCAGGTCCAGGCGTCTGCGACGACTCCCACGGGTCAGCCCGCCTCCACCTTCGCGACGGCGGACGGCCCCGCCGCACTCCTCGGTCCCACCGGATCCACCGGACCCCCCGCATTCCCCGGGCCGCCGGATCCGTCCGCCGGGCCCGCCGTCACACGTACGCGGGTCCAGGGCGTCAGCAGCCTCTGGAGCCCGAGCAGCAGCAGATCGGCCGCCACCGCGAGCAGCACACAGAGCACCGACGCCGTCAGCACCTGGGCCTTGAAGAAGCTCGGCAGCGCGTCCTCGATGAGATTGCCGAGCCCGCCCTTGCCGACGAGTGAACCGACGGTCGTCAGCGCGACCGTGGAGACCGTGGCCATGCGCAGTCCCGCCATCAGCGCGGGCAGCGCGAGGGGCAGCTCCACCTCCCAGAGCAGCCGGGCGGGGCCGTACCCCATGCCCCGGGCGGCGTCCTTCGCCTCCCGCGGAACGGCTTCGAGCCCGGCCAGGATGTTCCGTACGAGAATGGTCAGCGAATAGAGCACCAGCCCCGTGACGACCAGCGCGGCGGAGAGCCCGAACAACGGCAGCAGCAGCGAGAACATCGCCAGCGACGGCACGGTGTAGAGCACGGTGGTCAGCCCCAGCACCGGCCCGGCGAAGTGCCGTCCGCGGCGCGCGAGCAGCGCCAGCGGAAAAGCGACCGCGAGGCCGATCAGCACGGAAACCGCCGTGATCCAGATGTGCTGCACGGTCGCGTCGGTCAACTCCTGGCTGCGGGAGCGCAGATACTCCCCGCAGATCCAGTCGTTCGCCACCAGGCAGTTCTCTCCGGCCATCCGTCCCCCACCCCCTGCTTTCCTTCACGTTGCCGCCCCGAACAGATGTCTGGCGAGCCTATCCTCGACCACTGACAATCGCCGAGGCTGTCGCATTCCGGCAACATGTCCTTCACAGAACGCCCGTCACCATGGGGAATGATGATCCGTTTCGAGCACGTCACCAAGCGGTACGCGGACGGCACCACCGCCGTCGACGACCTTTCCTTCGAGGTCGCCGAGGGTGAACTGGTCACGCTCGTCGGACCTTCCGGCTGCGGTAAGACGACCACCATGAAGATGGTGAACCGGCTGATCGAACCGACCGAGGGACGGATATTCCTCGACGGGGACGACATATCCGCCATCGACCCCGTCCGGCTCCGGCGCCGGATCGGCTATGTGATCCAGCAGGTCGGCCTCTTCCCGCACAAAACGGTCCTGGAGAACACCGCGACCGTGCCCCATCTCCTCGGCTGGAACCGCGGAAAGGGCCGTGCGCGCGCCGCCGAACTCCTCGACCTGGTCGGACTTGACCCTTCCGTTTATGGCGGCCGTTATCCGGAACAGCTCTCCGGCGGACAGCGCCAACGTGTCGGCGTGGCCCGCGCATTGGCCGCCGACCCGCCCGTACTGCTGATGGATGAACCTTTCGGGGCGGTCGACCCCGTAGTCCGTGAACGGCTCCAGAACGAATTCCTGAAACTCCAGGCACAGGTCCGGAAAACCGTGCTGTTCGTCACGCACGACATCGAGGAGGCCGTCCGCCTCGGCGACCGGATCGCCGTCTACGGACAGGGCCGCGTCGAGCAGTTCGACTCCCCCGCCACCGTGCTCGGCGCGCCCGCCACCCCGTACGTCGCGGACTTCGTCGGCGCCGACCGCGGTCTGAAGCGGCTGTCGGTGACACCGATCGAGGAGAGCGACCTCGACCAGCCGCCCGTCGTCCACCTCGACGACCCGCTCACCACGGCCACCGAACGGCTCCGGGCCGAGGGCGCGCGCTGGGCGGTCGTCCTGGACGGGCAGGACAATCTGCACGGCTGGATCTCCGCCACCGGAACCGCCTCGGCCGACGGCCGGGGCACGGTCCGCGAGCACGCCCGCCGCATGGAGGCGTGGCTCCCGCTCGGCGCCCCGCTCAAGCAGGCCTTCGCCACCATGCTCCAGCACGACGCGGGCTGGATCGCGGTCATCGACGAGGAGAGCACCGGCCGCTTCCTCGGTGTCCTCACCCCGGCCCGGCTGCACGAGGCCCTGCGCCGCTCGATCGACGCGGACGCCCAGGACCTGCCGCGCGCCGAGGTCGCCGTGGAGACCGTGGCGAGGGTCAGCTCCCCCTGACGGGGCGTCCGCCCTCCCGCCGCGGCGGTCAGTTCTCGCTCAGCCTGCCGCTCATCCAGTCCAGGGCCGAAGGGATCTCCCGCCGCCAGGTGTTGAAGTTGTGCCCGCCGCTGTCGAGCACGATCGAGGACACCCGCGCGGGAGCCTTCACCCGCTTGATGAAGTCCTTGGTCCCCCTGAGGTTCCCCTCGCCCTGACGTGACGTCGTGACCAGGAAGGACCCGCCGGCCGGGGGCCGGTTCTCCAGCGTCCACAGCAGGTCGGCCCGGTTGCGCGCCGCCTCGTCGCCGTGGAACAGATCGCCCGTCGTCGGGTCCTCGGCCGCCTTGTAGTACGCGGACAGCCCGGCGCTCACCGAGAACCGGTCCGGGTGGTGCAGCCCGATCTTCAGCGCGCAGTAGCCGCCGGTCGAGTTGCCGATGATGCCCCAGTTGCGGGCCCGCTTCCCGACCCGGTACGACTCCGAGATCGCCCGGGGCAGGTCCTTCGCGAAGAACGTCTCCGCCTGCGGCCCGTCGGCGATGTCCACGCACTCGGTGTCCCTGGGCGGCGCCACCGTGGGCCGCAGCATCACCAGGATCATCGGCTGCGCCTTGCCCGCCTTCACCCGCTCCAGCGCCGTCTGCGGGTAGCGGAGCCCCTTGAACAGGTTCTCGGCCGTGCCCGGGTAGCCCGTGAGCACGACGACGGCCGGGAACTTCCGCCCGGCGTAGGCCGGCTGGAAGTACTCCGGCGGCAGATAGACGTACGCCGGGCTCTCGATGCCCGAGGCCCGCCCGGAGACGACGACCTTGTCGATCCGCCCGCCCTTCGTGGGCCGGCTGCCGCCCGGCACGTCCGGCCTCTGGGTGCCCACCCGGACCATGTTCCCGGAGGCGGCCGAACCGGGCGCGTGGTCGGTGACCACGCCCAGCTCCTGCTGCTGCCCGAAGAGGTCGGCCCAGGAGCCGTAGAAGAGGAACGAGTTGTTCGCCATCAGGCCGACCGAGACGAACACCGCCACCTGGGTCGCCAGCAGCAGCCCGATCCGGCCCGCGACCGCGCGGACACCTCGCCGCGCCAGCCGCGGCCACAGCCAGATCGTGGCGGCGAACAGCAGGACGGCCAGTGATGCCGCCAGCGCCAGAACTGCCTTGCTGGTGAGACCCATGAGTGAAGTCGAGCTTTCTGTGCAGGAAATTTCCGGAATGCGGAGGAACCCACTCCCCGGAAGCCTCGTCCTAGAGGGCGCACATCGTCCGTAGGGGCTTCGGCCGACGGACCTAACAATCTCTCGCGGAGCCACGGGAAGCGATGTCTGTCACGCTAGATGGGGATAAATCAGGGTCGGTTCCGCCACGTGTACGCAAGTTCGTACGCGGGCCGCGCCCCGAATCCATACCTGCCCTGGTCGGCAGCGCCTGCGCCGTCGTCGGTCTGATCGATGTCGCCGCGGGTATCTTCCCCCGATTCCGGCACAGCCGGATGCACACCGTCGCCGAGGTGCTCCCCGGCGCCCTCGGCCCGTTCGCCGCGGCGCTCTCGCTGAGCGCGGGCCTGCTGCTGCTCCTGCTGGCGCACGGACTGAAGCGGCACAAGCGCAGGGCCTGGCGGGCCGCCGTGGTGCTGCTCCCGGCGGGGGCCGCCGCACAGTTCGCGTACCGTCACTCGGTCGTCGGCGTCCTCGTCTCCCTGACGCTGTGCTACCTGCTGGTGCGCCACCGGAGTGAATTCCGCGCGCTTCCCGACCCGCGGAGCCGTTGGAGGGCACTGGCCAACTTCGTGCTGCTCGGCGCGGGTTCGCTCGTGCTCGGGCTGGTCATCGTCAGCGTCCACCCCGGCCGGGTCGTCGGGAACCCGTCCATCGCCGACCGCCTCCAGCACGTGATGTACGGACTGTTCGGCTTCGAGGGTCCCGTCGACTACGCCGGGCGGACCTCCTGGACCGTGGCGTACTCGCTCGGCGCCCTCGGCCTGCTGACCGCCGTCACCACCGTGTACCTCGCCTTCCGCCCCGAACACCCGGCCGCCCGTCTCACCGAGGACGACGAGGCGCGGCTGCGGGCGCTGCTGGAGCGGCACGGCGGCCGCGACTCGCTCGGCCACTTCGCGCTCCGCCGCGACAAGGGCGTCGTCTTCTCCCCCAGCGGCAAGGCCGCCGTCTGCTACCGGGTGGTGTCCGGGGTGATGCTGGCCAGCGGCGACCCGATCGGCGATGTGGAGGCCTGGCCCGGCGCCATCGAGCGCTTCATGGACGAGGCGAAGGCCCACTCCTGGACCCCCGCCGTGATGGGGTGCAGCGAGACCGGCGGCGAGGTCTGGACCCGCGAGACCGGGCTCTGCGCCCTGGAGCTGGGTGACGAGGCGGTGGTGGACGTCGCGGATTTCTCCCTCGCCGGGCGGGCCATGCGGAACGTGCGCCAGATGGTCAAGCGCATCGAACGTAACGGTTACGAGACCCGGGTCCGGCGCGTACGGGACATCGGCGACACCGAACTGGAACGCATCCGGGCTGCCGCCGCCGACTGGCGCGGCACCGACACCGAGCGCGGCTTCTCCATGGCGCTCGGCCGGATCGGCGACCCCGGCGACGGCGACTGTGTCATCGCCACCGCCCACCTCGCCGGCTCCGGCCCCGAGGAGTCCCCGTACGGGGACCTGAAGGCCGTGCTCCACTTCGTGCCCTGGGGGCGCGACGGCATGTCCCTCGAACTGATGCGCCGCGACCGCTCCGCCGACCCCGGCATGAACGAGCTGCTGATCGTCGCCTCCCTCCAGGCCGCCCCCAGGCTGGGCGTCACCCGGGTGTCGCTGAACTTCGCGATGTTCCGCTCGGCACTCGCCCGGGGCGAGCGGCTGGGAGCGGGACCGGTGCTGCGCTGCTGGCGCGGGCTGCTGATCTTCCTCTCGCGGTGGTTCCAGATCGAGTCGCTGTACAAGTTCAACGCCAAGTTCCGGCCGCGCTGGGAACCCCGCTTCGTCGTCTACCGCACCGGCCGTGACCTGCCCCGCATCGGCTTCGCGGCGATGCAGGCCGAGGGCTTCGTGAACCTCTCGCTGCCCCGGCCGTTCCCGGCCCGTCGCCCCCGCCCGTGCCCTCATCAGGCCCAGCGCGGCCAGGAGCCCGGGGTACGCGCGGCGTAACCGGCCGCCGTACGGGCCTACGCTGGTCGTATGAGTACGTTGCGCGGACGGGGCACGGTGCGAGGCCTGCCGGAGTGGGACCGCTGTGCGGTCATGGGAGTCGTCAATGTGACCCCCGATTCCTTCTCCGACGGGGGCCGCTGGTTCGACACCAGGGCCGCGGTCAAGCACGGCCTCGACCTGGTGGCCGAGGGCGCGGACCTGGTCGATGTCGGCGGTGAGTCGACCCGGCCGGGCGCCAGCCGGGTCGACGAGTCCGAGGAGCTGCGGCGGGTGGTCCCCGTCGTGCGGGGGCTGGCCGCCGAGGGGGTCACCGTCTCCGTGGACACCATGCGGGCCCGCGTCGCCGAACAGGCCGTCGCCGCCGGTGCGGCCCTGGTCAACGATGTCAGCGGCGGCCTCGCCGACCCGGACATGGTCCCGGTCGTCGCCGCCGCCGGTGTGCCGTTCGTCGTCATGCACTGGCGCGGCTTCAGCGAGTCCATGAACAGCCGGGCGGTGTACGAGGACGTCGTCGCCGAAGTCGTCACGGAGCTGCGGGAGCGGATGGACGCCGTGATCGCCGGCGGGGTGGCCCCCGAGCGCCTGGTGATCGACCCCGGGCTCGGCTTCGCCAAGGACGCCTCCCACGACCTCTCGCTCGTCGCGCACCTGGGCGAGCTGCGCGCCCTGGGACGCCCGCTGCTCGTCGCCGCCTCCCGCAAGCGGTTCCTCGGCCATGTCCTGGCCGGGCCGGGCTCCGCCCCGCCGCCGGCCCGTGAGCGCGACGCCGCGACCGCCGCGGTCTCCGCCCTCTCCGCCAGCGCGGGCGCCTGGGCCGTCCGGGTCCACGAGGTCCGGGCCACCGCCGACGCCGTGCGGGTCGCCCGTGCCGTGGAAGGAGCCGCGTGAACGACGACCGGGCACAGGCCGCCGAGGACATCGCGGAGGTCGAGCAGGCCAACACGGCCTTCTACGAGGCGATGGAACGCGGGGACTTCGAGGAGCTCTCCGGCCTCTGGCTGCCGGGCGAGGACCTCACCGTCTCCTGCGTGCACCCGGGCTGGCCGGTGCTGACGGGCCGCGGCGAGGTACTGCGCAGTTACGCGCTGATCATGGCGAACACCGAGTACATCCAGTTCTTCCTCACCGATGTCTCCGTCGCCATGACCGGCGACACCGCGCTGGTCACCTGCACGGAGAACATCCTGAGCGGCGGCCCGGCCGAGGAGGGCAACTCCCTGGGCCCCCTCGTCGGACAGCTCGTCGTCGCCACCAATGTGTTCCGCCGCACGTCCGACGGCTGGAAGCTCTGGTCGCATCACGGCTCTCCCGTGCTGACCGAAACCGGTGAGGAAGAGGACGAGGAGAACGCCTCCTGAGCGGGTACCCGCCAGGTGGGGGTTGGGCTCCGGAGCCACGGGGTAGGGGCCGCTACCAGCCCCGTGAGGTCCTGTCCATAGCCCCCACGGGCGAGCACTGTCGGTGCTCGCAGGTAGATTCGAAGGAAGGCACATCGCCGCCCGCACGCGGTCGTGTGCCTCGACGACCAACGACAGCAGGAGTGATTCGCGTGGATCGTGTCGCGCTGCGCGGCCTCAAGGCCCGTGGGCACCATGGCGTCTTTCCCCGGGAACGGGAAGAGGGCCAGACCTTCATCGTGGATCTGGTGCTCGGCCTCGACACCCGCCCCGCCGCGGCGGCCGACGACCTGTCGCGCACCGTGCACTACGGCGTGGTCGCGGAAGAGGTCGTCGACGTCGTCCAGGGCGAACCGGTCGATCTGATCGAGACGCTCGCCGAGCGCATCGCCCAGCAGTGCCTCAGGCACGAGGGAGTCCAGGAAGTGGAGGTGATCGTGCACAAGCCGGACGCCCCGATCACCGTCCCCTTCGACGACGTCACCATCACCATCACCCGGAGCCGAGCATGACTGCGTTTTCCACCGAGGGGCAGAGCGACCCGACCGTACAGCCGGTCCCCGCCGCCGTGGTCGAGCAGGTGGACGCCGCGGACATCACCCTCTCCAACCCCAAGCGGGCGGTGCTCTCGCTCGGCTCCAATCTGGGCAACCGCCTGGAGACCCTCCAGGGCGCCATCGACGCGCTGGAGGACACCCCCGGCCTCCGGGTCAAAGCGGTCTCCCCGGTCTACGAGACGGAGCCCTGGGGCGTCGAGCCCGGCTCCCAGCCCTCGTACTTCAACGCGGTGGTCGTTGTGAGGACGACGCTGCCCCCGTCCTCCCTGCTGGAGCGCGGTCAGGCCATCGAGGAGGCCTTCGACCGGGTCCGCGACGAGCGCTGGGCACCGCGCACGATCGACGTCGACATCGTGTCGTACGCCGATGTGGTCTCCGACGATCCGACGCTCACGCTCCCCCACCCCCGCGCCCACGAGCGGGCCTTCGTGCTCGCCCCGTGGCACGACGTGGACCCCGGGGCACAGCTGCCCGGGACCGGAGCGGTCGCCGACCTGCTGGCCGGGGTGGGACGCGAGGGCGTACTGCCCCGCGGCGATCTGGAACTCCGGCTGCCCGAGTAGTCGTTAGGCTCGAAGGACACGGGCCGCCCGGAGGCGGCCGGACCGGCAACGGCGGCGAAGGGCGGCTCACGCGGTGAAGCAACTACGGCTCAGGGTGCTGGCGGGCCTCTTCGCCGCCGCCGGGGTGCTGTCCTGGGGCGTGGCCAGGCTCTGGGACTCGCTGGACAGCCTGCCGAGCGTGCCGCTGGCCGCCCCGGTCGTGCTCGCGGTGATCGCGGTGGTCCTGCTCGCCACGGCGATCTCCATCCGCGCCCGGCTGCGCGCCCAGCGCGAGCGCCGGCCGGGAGCGAAGGGCGTCGAGCCGCTGATGGCCGCCCGCGCGGTCGTCTTCGGCCAGGCGAGCGCGCTGGTCGCCGCTCTGGTCGCCGGGATGTACGGCGGCGTGGGTGTCCATCTGCTCGGCTCCCTCGACATCCCGCCCCGTCGCGACCAGGCCATCTACGCGGGCCTCGCGGTGGTGGCGGGTATCGCCGTCATCGCGGCCGCGATGTTCCTGGAGCGGGTCTGCCGCCTCCCCGAGGACCACGACGACGACAAGAGCACGGCCGCCGCGTGAGCGGCCCCCGTGCCCCTGTCCCCTTCGCCGCTGAACCGCCCCGGGCCGCAGCCGTACGGCGTCAGCGCGCCATGATGAGGCTCATCGCCTCGGCCCGCGTCGCGGGATCGCGGAGCTGACCGCGTACCGCCGAGGTGATCGTCTTCGCGCCGGGCTTGCGGATGCCCCGCATCGACATGCACATGTGCTCGCACTCGACGACGACGATCACACCGCGCGGCTCCAGTATCTGCATCAGCGACTCGGCGATCTGCGTGGTGAGGCGCTCCTGCACCTGCGGGCGGCGGGCGTAGACGTCGACCAGCCGCGCCAGCTTCGACAGACCGGTGATCTTCCCGGTGGTCGCCGGGATGTAGCCGACGTGCGCGACACCGCGGAACGGCACCAGGTGGTGTTCACATGTGCTGAACACCTCGATGTCCTTCACCAGCACCATCTCGTCATGGCCCAGGTCGAACGTGGTCGTGAGAACGTCCTCGGGCTCCTGGTACAGGCCCGCGAATATCTCCTTGTACGCACGTGCCACCCGCCCCGGCGTCTCCCGCAGGCCCTCACGGTCCGGGTCCTCGCCGACCGCGATGAGCAGCTCGCGTACCGCCGCCTCGGCCCGCTTCTCGTCGAACTCGCCGATCGAACCCTCGCCGTCCAGCGTCACCGGGTCGGTCATCTGTGCCTCGTTCCTCTGTGCTGTCACAAGCGCGGGCTGCGCAAACCCCGCAGGCATACGGAAAAGCCGCGCCCCCACAGGCTAAAACCTGGGGGGCGCGGCATCCATTCCGGGCCCGGCGGGACCTCCATGACAGGGGTCACACCGGAGTCGGCGCGGGGCTAACTCTCCGGACGCTCCTCCGGAATCGCCTCGGTGGACGGGGCGATGTCCTTCGTCAGGTCCTTCGGGGCGATCTCCGCCGGAGCCGCCGAACCATTGGCGGTGGAGGCGCCATTGGTGAGGGCCAGCTCCTTGGGCGAGAGCACCGGCGGACGCGTCGACGGGGTGCGCCGGGCGGAGCCGGTCCACGCCGGGCGGGCCGGGCGCTTCACGATCGGGGCGAAGATCTCGGCGATCTGCTCCTTGCCGAGCGTCTCCTTCTCCAGGAGTTCGAGGACGAGGGCGTCGAGAATGTCGCGGTTCTCGACGAGGATCTCCCAGGCCTCGTTGTGCGCGGTCTCGATGAGCTTCTTGACCTCTTCGTCGACGAGCGCCGCGACCTCTTCCGAGTAGTCGCGCTGGTGCCCCAGCTCCCGGCCCAGGAAGGGCTCGGTGTTGTCGCCGCCGAACTTGATCGCGCCGAGCCGCTCCGTCATGCCGTACTGCGTGACCATCGCGCGGGCCGTGGCACTGGCCTTCTCGATGTCGTTCGCCGCGCCGGTGGTCGGGTCGTGGAAGACCAGCTCCTCGGCCGCGCGCCCGCCCAGCATGTAAGCCAGCTGGTCGAGCATCTCGTTGCGCGTCGTGGAGTACTTGTCCTCCTCCGGGAGCACCATCGTGTATCCGAGGGCGCGACCGCGGGAGAGGATCGTGATCTTGTGGACCGGGTCCGACTGGGGAGAAGCCGCCGCGACCAGGGCGTGGCCGCCCTCGTGGTACGCGGTGATCTTCTTTTCCTTCTCGGACATGATCCGGGTCCGCTTCTGCGGGCCCGCCACGACGCGGTCGATGGCCTCGTCGAGCATGCTGTTGTCGATCAGTGTCTTGTTGCTGCGCGCCGTGAGGAGCGCGGCCTCGTTGAGCACGTTCGACAGGTCGGCACCGGTGAAGCCGGGTGTACGGCGGGCGACGGCGCCGAGATCGACGTCCTTCGCGACCGGCTTGCCCTTCTGGTGCACCTTGAGGATTTCGAGGCGGCCCAGCATGTCCGGGCGGTCGACCGCGATCTGCCGGTCGAAACGTCCCGGGCGCAGCAGTGCCGGGTCGAGGATGTCCGGGCGGTTCGTGGCGGCGATCAGGATGACGCCGCCCTTCACGTCGAAGCCGTCCATCTCGACGAGCAGCTGGTTGAGGGTCTGCTCGCGCTCGTCGTGACCGCCGCCCATACCGGCACCGCGGTGCCGGCCGACAGCGTCGATCTCGTCGACGAAGACGATCGCCGGGGCGTTCGCCTTGGCCTGCTCGAAGAG
Source organism: Streptomyces sp. NPDC001787 (assembly GCF_040297465.1). Taxonomy (NCBI): domain Bacteria; kingdom Bacillati; phylum Actinomycetota; class Actinomycetes; order Kitasatosporales; family Streptomycetaceae; genus Streptomyces; species Streptomyces sp. NPDC001787. Next base: position 32,222 of record NZ_JBEOZE010000037.1, on the reverse strand, counting down.
GTCACGGACCCGGGAGGCACCGACACCGACGAACATCTCGACGAAGTCGGAACCGGAGATCGAGTAGAACGGCACGCCCGCCTCACCCGCGACAGCGCGGGCGAGCAGCGTCTTGCCCGTACCGGGCGGCCCGTACAGCAGGACGCCCTTGGGGATCTTGGCGCCGACGGCCTGGAACTTCGCCGGCTCCTGGAGGAACTCCTTGATCTCGTGGAGCTCTTCGACAGCCTCGTCGGACCCCGCCACATCGGCGAACGTCGTCTTGGGGGTGTCCTTGGTGATCAGCTTGGCCTTGGACTTGCCGAACTGCATGACCTTGGATCCGCCGCCCTGCATCTGATTCATCAGAAACAGGAAGACGACCACGATCAGGACGAAGGGCAGCAGCGAGAGGAGGATCGAGACGAACGGGGACTGCTTCGACGGCGAGACGGTGTAACCCTTCTCGATGTCACCGCTCTCGAACTTCTTCTGCAGTGTGTCGGCGAGCTCGACACCCTGGTTGCCGATGTAGCTCGCCTGGAACTTGCTGCCGGACTCGCCGTCGAGCTTCTGGCCGTCCTTCAGCTCAATCTTGAGATTCTGTTCGTCACCGGTGGTCAGCTTGGCCTGCTCCACCTGGTCCTTGCTGATCGCCTGGATCACCTTGCCGGTGTCCACCGTCTTATAGCCGCCAGACGAGCCGACGACCTGCATCAACACGACCACGGCGAGGACGGCCAGCACGATCCACATGACCGGCCCACGGAAGTATCGCTTCACGTCCATCCATACGGAGCGAAGTCGCCCCGTCCCTCCTGCCCGTAGGTAAATGCTGCTGTGAGATAAAGACTGTTCTTCGGACGGTACCCCAGCATTGTCGCCTGCGACGGCCTGGGACGTCCGGGAATCCCGCTTTCGAAGCCTTCAACGGCGGGAAAACAGTGAGGGTTCCCCAGAGTCCGCCCGGCTTCGGGGACGGTTCGGGGTGGTTCGGACCCTTCGGGGCGTCAGCCGCCGTAGACGTGCGGGGCGAGTGTGCCGACGAAGGGAAGGTTGCGGTACTTCTCCGCGTAGTCCAGCCCGTAGCCCACGACGAACTCGTTGGGGATGTCGAAGCCGATCCACTTCACGTCGATCGCGACCTTCGCGGCGTCCGGCTTGCGCAGCAGGGTGCACACCTCCAGCGTGGCCGGCTCCCGGGAGCCCAGGTTGGACAGCAGCCAGGACAGGGTCAGACCGGAGTCGATGATGTCCTCGACGATCAGGACGTGCTTGCCCTTGATGTCGGTGTCCAGGTCCTTGAGGATCCGGACGACGCCGGAGGACTGGGTCCCCGCGCCGTACGAGGAGACGGCCATCCAGTCCATCGTGACGGGGGTGGACAGCGCGCGCGCCAGGTCCGCCATGACCATCACCGCGCCCTTGAGGACACCGACGATGAGCAGGTCCTTGCCCGCGTACTCCGCGTCGATCTTCGCGGCCAGCTCGACGAGCTTCGCGTCGATCTCTTCCTTGGTGAGGAGCACCGACTGAAGGTCGGTACCCATGTCCTTCTCGTTCACCCGCGTCTCTTTCTTCGCCCGTCGGACCCGGGGCTGCCCCCGGGCCCGGCCGGCTGTTTCGCCTGCATTTCAGCCGCTTGCGCTTCAGCTCTGCCGAATCACCAGTCTGCCACCCTGCCGCCGGGCTTCGACGCGGCCCGGCAGGTTGAGGGCCCGCTGGCCGCGCCAGCCGGTGATCAGGCGGTCGACTTCCTCGATGTGCCGGGCGAAGAGCGATCCGGCCGGCGCACCGGCGTCGATCACGGCCCGGCGCAGCACCCGGCGGCGTACCGCGGGCGGCAGGACGTAGAGCTTGGCGCACTCCAGCCGGCCGTCGTCGTCGCGCACGGAGGCCTCGGCCTCGGCGGCCCAGGTGTCGAGGGCGTCGGCATCGTCGCGGGAGAGCTGGGCCGTACGGGCGAGTGCCTCGACGACTCCTTTGCCGAGGGCCTTCTCCAGGGCGGGCAGGCCCTCGTGGCGGAGCCGGGAGCGGGTGTAGGCGGGGTCGATGTTGTGCGGGTCGTCCCAGACGGGGAGCGACTGGACCAGACAGGCCTTGCGGGCGGTCTGCCGGTCGAGCTGGAGGAAGGGGCGGCGGTAGCGGTCGGCCGGTCCGGACGCGGCGGCCATGCCGGAGAGCGAGCGGATGCCGGAGCCGCGGGCGAGGCCGAGCAGAACCGTCTCCGCCTGGTCGTCGCGGGTGTGGCCGAGCAGGACGGCGGCGGCGCCGTGGCGCTCGGCGGCGGCGTCCAGCGCGGCGTAGCGGGCGTCGCGGGCGGCCGCCTCGGGTCCGCCGTCGCGCCCGACGTCCACGGCGACGGACTCGACGGGGTCGAGATCCATGGCGGTGAGCCGGGCGACGACCTCTGCGGCGCGCAGGCCCGATCCTGCCTGGAGGTTGTGGTCGACGGTGATGCCGCCGGCCCGGACGGCGAGCTTGCGGGACTCGAAGGCGAGGGCGGAGGCGAGCGCCATGGAATCGGCGCCGCCGGAGCACGCGACGAGCACGAGGGGGGTGGCGGGCCGTTCGGGGAGTGCGGTGCGGGCGGCGCCCGCGCCGGCGCGGGCGAACCGGATGTGCTCGGCGCGCGGGGAGTGCTGCGCCTGTTCCGGATGCCGGTCGTGGTCGAAGTGCCGGCTGTAGTCGGTGAGTACGTCGTGAAGTACGCGGCGGACCGCCAGGCGTATCGCCGCGACCGCAGGATGGGGACCCATGTCCGGTGCCCTTCATGAAGTTCGGGGTGCGTCGGGTGCCGGAACAGGTGTGTCCCGTCACTCAGAGTGCGTCGATGGTGACAGAGCAAAGCTGTTCATCGAGCATTGCACGCCTACCCATGCCCTTATGGTCCCTCGGATGGGTGATTGGAGGGGCATTCTCCGGCCGTCGGGCCGGGTCGGCTCATGACTCTGCCTTACGGTGCACCCGCGCGACCCAGTCCGCCGGGCTGGCGATCTCCGCCTTGGTCGGCAGGGTGTTCGGCGAGGTCCAGACCCGGTTGAAGCCGTCCATGCCGACCTCGTCGACCACGGTCCGGACGAACTTCTCACCGTCGCGGTACTGCCGCAGCTTGGCGTCCAGGCCCAGGAGCTTGCGCAGCGCCAGGTCGAGACGGCTCGCCCCGCGCGCCCTGCGCTGCTGGAACTTCTCCCGGATCTCGCCGACGGAGGCGACCACGTCGGGGCCGACGCCGTCCATCACGAAGTCCGCGTGCCCTTCGAGCAGCGACATCACGGCGGTGAGACGGCCGAGGATCTCGCGCTGACCGGGCGTCTGGACGACCTCGACCAGGCTGCGCCCGCCGTCCTCGCCCCGCTCGCCCTCGGGGCGGCTGCCGCCGGAAAGGGACTGCGCGGCCTCGCGCAGCCGCTCCAGGACGGTCACCGGGTCGACGTCGGTCTCGTCGAGGAAGGACTGGATCTCGCCCTGGAGGTGGTCACGGAGCCAGGGCACCCCGGTGAACTGGGTGCGGTGGGTCTCCTCGTGGAGGGCCACCCAGAGCCTGAAGTCGTGCGGGTCGACGTCGAGTTCGCGCTCGACGTGGACGATGTTGGGGGCGACGAGCAGCAGCCGGCCGCCGCCGTTGGCGGAGCCGGGCAGCTCACGGGTGGCGGGGGCGAACGTCTCGTACTGGCCGAGGATCCGGGAGGCCAGGAACGACAGCAGCATGCCCAGTTCGACGCCGGTGACCTTGCCGCCGACCGCGCCGAGCACGGCGCCGCCCGCCCCGCCGCCGCGGCGGTCCTGCATCTTCTCCAGGAGCGGGCGGAGCAGTTCCCGGAAGCCCGCGACGTTGGCGCGGATCCAGCCCGCCCGGTCGACGACCAGGACCGGGGTGTCCTCCGGTTCGGTCCCCTCCGGGATCATCCGGGTGAAGTGACGGACGTGCTCCTCCGAGGCCTTGGCATGCCTGCGGAGCTCCGCGACGACGGCGCGGGCCTCCTCGCGGCTGATGTCGGGGCCCGGCCGGACCAGTCGGGTCGCGGTCGCAACCGCGAGCTTCCAGTCGACCATCTCGGCACCACCGATGCTCGTCATGCGTCAACCGTACGTGAGGGTGTCGCCCGGTGGTGGGGTGTTGCCCCGCTCATCGGGTGTTCCCGGTGAGCGCGGTGGCCAGGGCGTCGAGGGCGGATTCGGCCTCGGCCGCCGACGGGGTGCCGGAGGCGAGGAAGGCGAAGGCCAGGAGCCGGCCCCGGTGGTCGACGACCGTTCCGGCGAGGGCGTTGACGCCCGTGAGGGTGCCGGTCTTGGCGCGGATCAGACCGGTGCCGCCGGAGGTCCTGGTGTAGCGCTCGCCGAGGGTGCCGCTGAAGCCCGCCACCGGGAGGCCGGTGAGCACGGGGCGGAGTTCGGGGTGGTCCGGGTCGGCGGCGCGGGCCAGCAGCGCGGCGAGCGTTCCCGCGGAGACCCGGTCGTCGCGGTCGAGGCCGCTGCCGTCGGCGAGGCGGGCGCCGGTCATCGGCACCTTCAGCTTCTTGAGCTGTGCGGTGACGGCACGCCGGGAGCCCTTGAAGTCGGCCGGTTCGCCCGCCGCGAGCGCGGTCTGCCGGGCGAGCGCCTCCGCGATGTCGTTGTCGCTGTTGGTCAGGGCCCGTTCGACGAGGGCGGACAGCGGGGCGGAGCGGTGGGTGGCGACCGGCTCGGACGTGGCGGGGGCGCGGCCGGCGCGGGGTTCGGCCCCCGTGTCGACGCCGTTGTCGCCGAGATACCCCGCGAAGGCGCGGGCGGCGTCCCCGGCCGGGTCCTCGCTGCGCGGGGCCGGGCCGCGGTCGCTGCGGTCGAGGCGGCCCTCGTCGGCCATCAGGGCGCTGACGGGGGCGATGTTCTCGTTGGGCCCGATGGGGTGCAGGGCGGGCCCGGAGTAGCGGGAGGTGTCGTAGCGCAGGTTCGCCGCGGTGACGCCCTTCGCGCGCAGGGCCCGCGCGGTACCGGCCGCCAGCGAGCGCAGGGCGGCCTTGTCCAGGGTGGGGTCGCCGCCGCCGACGAGGGTCACGGTGCGCAGGTCGGGCGAGGCCCGGACCGTCGTGGTGATGCGGTGGCCGGGGCCGAGGGCGGAGAGCGCGGCGGCAGCCGTGGCGATCTTCACGGTGGAGGCCGGGGTCATCAAGGTGGCGGCCCCGTGCCCGTACAGCTGCTCGCCGGTGGCCGTGTCGATCACCGCGGCGGTGGCGCGGCTGCCGAGCGCGGGCGCGCCGAGCAGCCTGCCGAGGGCGGTGGGGAGACCGGCTGTGTCCTTGGGGGCCTTGGGAGCCTTGGGGACCTCCCGGCCGGCGGTGGTGCCGAGCGCGCTCAGCACGGCGGGCGCGCTGGGGGCGGGGGCCGGTCCGCCGGGCACCGTCCGGCCGTGATGTGCGCCACCTGTACGATCCCGGGCGGCAGCCCACTCCTGCTCGGCCTTACGCTGACCGGAGTCCCAGGGACCGGCGGCGATGACGGCGCCGGCCGCGACGACCAGGCCGAGCAGCGCGGAGCCTGTGACGAGCGGCCAGTTGTCCGACCCGAACGTCTTCTTCGGGTCCCTCAGCTTGTCCTTGAGCGTGTCTTTCAGTCCGCCCCACTTGTTCAACGGCTTGATCGAGGGTCTTTCCACCGGATCGGCCACCGTTGACCAGCCCCTTTCGCGAGCACTCTTCTGCGTGGGGGACACTTAATCACCAGTCGTATGTGTTGATCATGGAGGAGCCACCCGTGGAGTTCGACGTCACCATCGAGATTCCCAAGGGTTCGCGGAACAAGTACGAGGTGGACCACGAGACCGGCCGGATCCGTCTGGACCGTCGCCTCTTCACCTCGACCAGTTACCCCGCCGACTACGGATTCGTCGAGAACACCCTGGGCGAGGACGGCGACCCGCTGGACGCGCTGGTCATCCTGGACGAGCCGACCTTCCCCGGCTGCCTCATCAAGTGCCGCGCCATCGGCATGTTCCGTATGACGGACGAGGCCGGCGGCGACGACAAGCTGCTGTGCGTCCCGGCTTCCGACCCCCGGGTGGAGCACCTGCGCGACATCCACCACGTGTCGGAGTTCGACCGCCTGGAGATCCAGCACTTCTTCGAGGTCTACAAGGACCTGGAGCCCGGCAAGTCCGTCGAGGGCGCCGACTGGGTCGGCCGCGCCGAGGCGGAGGCTGAGATCGAGGCCTCGTACAAGCGTCTTGAGGCCCAGGGCGGCGCGCACTGACGCAGCTCTTCCGGTTCCGTTTGTGAGCCGGTCGGCCGTACGGGAACGGGCGGCACACCCTCGTGGGTGTGCCGCCCGTTTCCTGTTCTCCCGCGCGGTGTGCCCGGTTCGCGCGGGAGCCCGTTCGCGTGCGGGTCCCATGTCCGTGGCCATACTGGGCACAAGTGCCGCCAAGGGTGTGCAACGACGAGGAGCGGGGTCGAGTGGTGGCGGAACAGGGCGGTCCCGAGGACCAGAAGCCCCAGTCCGACGAAGCGCGCAGTGCCTTCTCCGCGCCTGCCGGGACGGGCCGGCCCGCCTCTCCGCCCGAGGACGACCATCCGACGTCGGAGTTCGCCCTGCCGCCCGGTGTGCAGACCGATGCGCCCGGCGGCTCCGGCGCGGGGTCCGGTACCGCCTCCGGTGGCGGTACGGGCAGCGGCTCGGGCGGCGGGTCGAACTCCGACACGCTGAGTTCCGCTTTCGCGCCGCCCCGGACCTACAGCGCCCAGCATTCGCCGCCCGCGTTCACTCCGGCGCAGGGCATTCCGATGATCCGGCTGACCAAGGAAGCCCCCTGGCAGGACCGGATGCGCACGATGCTGCGGATGCCGGTGACCGAGCGCCCGGCCGCCGAGAGCGTGCAGCGGACGGACGACGTGGGCCCCGCCGTGCCGCGCGTGCTCGACCTGACGCTGCGTATCGGGGAACTGCTGCTGGCGGGCGGCGAGGGCGCCGAGGACGTCGAGGCGGCGATGTTCGCGGTGACCCGTTCGTACGGTCTGGACCGGTCCGAGCCCACCGTCACCTTCACCCTGCTGTCCATCTCGCACCAGCCGTCGCTGGTCGACGACCCGGTGACGGCGAGCCGTACCGTACGCCGCCGGGGAACGGACTACACCCGGCTGGCCGCCGTGTTCCGGCTGATCGACGACATCACCACGGAAGAGGCCGATGTCTCGCTGGAGGAGGCCTACCGGCGCCTCGCGGAGATCCGCCGCAACCGGCACCCGTACCCGGGCTGGGTGCTGACCGCCGCCGCCGGGCTGCTCGCCGGTGCGGCCTCGGTCCTGGTCGGCGGTGGCGTGCTGGTCTTCCTCGTGGCGGCGGCCGGCGCGATGCTCGGGGACCGGCTGGCCTGGCTCTGCGCCGGGCGCGGGCTGCCGGAGTTCTACCAGTTCATGGTCGCGGCCATGCCGCCCGCCGCGATGGGCGTCGCGCTGACCCTGACCCACTCCACCGACATCCGTCCGTCCGCGGTGATCACCGGTGGGCTGTTCGCGCTGCTCCCCGGGCGGGCGCTGGTCGCGGGTGTGCAGGACGGCCTGACCGGCTACTACATCACCGCCGCGGCCCGGCTGCTCGAAGTCATGTACTTCTTCATCGGCATCGTCACCGGGGTGCTGCTCATCCTCTATCTGGGGGTGCAGCTGGGGGTCGGGCTGAATCCGGAGGCGCGGTTCGTGCCCAACGACCGGCCGGTGCTGCAGATCCTGGCGTCGATGGCCCTGAGCCTGGCGTTCGCCGTCCTGCTCCAGCAGGAACGTTCCACCGTGCTCATGGTGACGCTCAACGGGGGCGTGGCCTGGATCATCTACGGGGCGATGGCCCGTACCGGTGACATCTCCCCCGTGGCGGCCACGGCGGTGGCCGCCGGACTGGTGGGCCTGTTCGGGCAGTTGTTCTCGCGCTACCGGTACACATCCTCGCTGCCGTTCATCACGGCGGCGATCGGTCCCCTGCTGCCCGGTTCGGCGACCTACTTCGGGCTGCTGGGTGTGGCCCAGGGCGAGCTGGACACGGGGCTGGCCTCGCTGTCGACCGCGGTGGCGACCGCGCTGTCCATCGCGATCGGGGTGAACCTGGGAAGCGAGATCTCCCGGCTGTTCATGCGGGTGCCGGGCACGGTCGAGGGCGCGACCCGCCGCGCGGCCAAGCGGACACGCGGCTTCTGAGCTCCGCTTCCACACCGCGGCGCCCCGCACTCGGAAGGGCGCCGTGCGCGAAACGGCCCCGTACGCGAAGCGGCGCCCCCTCCGGATGCCGGAGGGGGCGCCGTTCGCATGGGTGTCCGGGTGGTGCGGAGGCCCGGCTCAGCGCTTGGCGTGCCGGCCTCGCTGGCCGGAGGAAGGGCTCCCGCCCGTCGGCGGACGGCCGTCGCCGTCACGCTGCTCCCGGGCCGCAGCCTTCTTCGACTTGCTGCGGGCGCGCAGGAACTCGATCACGATCGGCACCACCGAGATCAGCACGATCAGGATGAGGATCAGCTCGATGTGCGCGTGCACGAAGTCGATCTTGCCGAGCAGGGCACCGAGCACCGTGACGCCGACGCCCCAGAGGATGCCGCCGATGATGTTGTACGTGATGAACGAGCGGTAGTTCATCCGGCTGACACCGGCGATGATCGGCGTGAAGGTCCGCACGATGGGCACGAAGCGGGCCAGGACCAGCGACTTCGGTCCGTACTTCTCGAAGAAGTCGTGGGCCTTCTCCACGTTCTCCTGCTTGAAGAGGCGGGAGTCGGGACGCTTGAAGAGGGACGGGCCCACCTTCCGGCCGAAGAGATAGCCGACCTGGTCGCCGATGATCGCCGCCAGCGCCACCAGGGTGCAGACCAGCCAGAGCGGGTATTTCAGATCGCCCGTGGTCACCAGCAGCCCCGTGGTGAACAGCAGGGAGTCGCCGGGCAGGAAGAAACCGATCAGCAGTCCGGACTCGGCGAAGACGATGAGAAGAAGGCCGGGAAGTCCGAAGGTGTTGAGCAGATAGTCCGGGTCCAGCCAGCTCGGGCCGAGCGCAAGCGTATTCAAGGGTCCGGGCTCCAGGATCGTTCGATGGCGGCTGCGTGGCCGCCCCAAGCTATCAACGCCGGAGCTGGGCTTCGGGTTCCAGTGGCGTACGCGAAAATGCGCACCGTACGAACCGGGGCAAAGCTGTCCTCAGGAGGTGCCACTCATGGGCATTGAGGATTACGGCGGCGGCCAGGCGGCCCAGGCGGACGTGCTCGTCGTCACGACGAACGACGTACCCGGTCACCAGGTGACACAGGTGATCGGTGAGGTGTTCGGGCTGACGGTGCGCTCCCGTCACCTCGGCAGCCAGATCGGCGCCGGGCTGAAGTCGATGATCGGCGGCGAGCTGAAGGGGCTGACCAAGACCCTGGTCGAGACCCGCAACCAGGCGATGGAGCGGCTCGTCGATCAGGCGAAGGCGCGCGGCGCCAACGCGGTGCTGATGATGCGCTTCGACGTCACCGAGGCGGCCGATGTGGGCACGGAGGTCTGCGCGTACGGGACGGCGGCGGTGATCAGCAAGACCTAGCGCGAGACGGGGCGGGGCACACGCGCCGCGTTATGAGGGTTATGAGGCTTTTACGCCGTTATGGTGAGCCGGTGGCCCCTGACTCCCCCGCTTCCACGCCCCCCGCACCCGTCTCCCCCGCGCCCACACCCGCCCGGCGGCTGCTGCCGGCCGTGCTGCCCGCGCTGGTCGTGGGCGTGGTCTCCGCCCTCGTCCTGCTCGGCGTGAGCCTGGCCGCGGAGCGCCTCCAGGACGTGCTGTGGGAGACCCTTCCCGACGCGCTCGGCGTCGGCCGGTACTCCTCGCTGTGGATGATCGTGATGCTCACCGCGACCGGCCTCGCCGTCGGACTGGTCGTCCATACCGTGCACGGCCACGGCGGCCCCGATCCCGCCACCACCGGCCTCGTCGACGCCCCCATGAAGCCCGGTGTCGTCCCGGGACTGCTGCTGGTGACCATGCTGGCGCTGGCCGGCGGGGTGAGCCTCGGCCCGGAGAACCCGATCACCGCCGCCAACATCGCGCTCGCCTTCTGGCTCGGCCGCCGCGCCGCGCCCGGCGCGCCGGCCGAACTCTGGGTCTCGCTCGCCGCGGCCGGCACCATCGGCGCCCTGTTCGGCACCCCCGTCGCGGCGGCCCTGATCCTCTCGGAGGCCCTCGCCTCGCGGGGCGACCCGGGCGCGCTCTGGGACCGGCTCTTCGCCCCGCTCGCGGCGGGCGCGGCCGGGGCGCTGACCATGACGCTGATCGACCATCCGAGCTTCGACCTGTCCCTGCCCGGCTACACGCAGCCGAAGTGGGGCGATCTGCTCGCCTCGCTCGTGATCGCCTCGGCGGGAGCGCTGCTCGGACTGGTGGCGGTGTACGCCTTCCCGGTGGCGCACCGAGCGTTCCGGGCCCTGCGGCACCCCGTGCTCGCCCTCACGGCGGGCGGGCTGCTGCTGGGGCTGCTGGGCGCGCTGGGCGGACATCTCACCCTCTTCAAGGGGCTCGAAGAGGTGAAGGAGATCTCCGCCGACCCATCGGGGTGGTCGGCCGGGGAGTTCGCGGTGATGGCCGTGGTGAAGATGGCCGCCCTGACCATCGCCGCGACCTGCGGCTTCCGGGGCGGCCGGATCTTCCCGGCCGTCTTCGCCGGGGTGGCCCTCGGGCTCTGCGCCCATGCGCTGGTCGACGCGGTGCCGCCCGCCGTCGCGGTGTCCTGCGCGGTTCTCGGTGTCCTGCTCGCCATCACCCGGCAGGGCTGGCTGAGCCTGTTCACGGCCGCGGTGCTGGTCAGCGACACGGCCGTACTCCCCCTGCTGTGCGTGGCCACCCTGCCCGCCTGGCTGCTGGTGACCGGGCGCCCCCAGATGCAGCTGCACGAGGACGGCACGCCGCTGAGGTGAGGGGCACGGGGACGCAGGGGCCACGGGCGTGCGGGCCCAGAGGCCGCGCGACGCCCGGCGGTCCGGACGCCCCGGGTGCGGCACCCGACGAGCCATGCGCGACGAATGTCCGTATCGTCCCCTTCGTAGAGCTACGCCTCGCTTCAGTCATGCCCGGGTTTCAGCGCCGGATCGGTTCGACGGAGGTCTCCGCATGTCCACGCCCGTCAATGTCGCCGTCATCTACTACTCCTCCACCGGCACCGTCGCCGCGATCGCCAGGGCCATCGCGCGGGACGCCGAGAAGGCCGGTGCGGAGGTACGGCTGCGCAAGGCCGGGGAACTCGCCCCGCAGGCGGCCATCGACTCCAACCCCGCGTGGGCCGCCAACGCGAAGGCGACCGAGGACATCGCCGAGGTCGCGCCCGACGACATGATCTGGGCGGACGCGGTGATCTTCGGCTCGCCGACCCGGTACGGGAACGTCACCGCCCAGCTCAAGCAGTTCATCGACACGCTCGGCGGCCTGTGGCAGGCGGGCAAGCTCGCCGACAAGGTGTACAGCGGCTTCACCTCCAGCGCCACCGCCCACGGCGGCCAGGAGTCCACGCTGCTCGCGCTCTACAACACCATCCACCACTTCGGCGGAATCCTGGTCGCGCCCGGCTACACCGACCCGACGAAGTTCGTCGACGGAAACCCGTACGGCACCTCGCACGTCGCGGGACAGGGCGACATCCCGGTCGGTGAGCAGACCCTGACCGCCGCCCGCGTCCAGGCGGAGCGGGTCGTGAAGTTCACCCGGGCCATCAAGGCCGGCCTCAGGGCCACCGAGAGCTGAGCAGAGGACACGACACCATGGCGCTCCACCGAGGTGCCCATCCGCACCGGACCGAACCCACCGAGGAGCGGCGCCGGCTCGCCCTCAACCCCTTCTTCGGCGAGGCGGACCCGGCCGCGGGGATGGAGTTCGCGCCGCCCACGCACCGGCTGCCGGACGGTCCGCTGCCGCCCTCGACGGCGTACCGGCTCGTCCATGACGAGCTGATGCTCGACGGCAACTCCCGCCTCAACCTGGCCACGTTCGTCACCACCTGGATGGAACCCCAGGCCGGGGTGCTGATGGGCGAGTGCCGGGACAAGAACATGATCGACAAGGACGAGTACCCGCGCACCGCCGAACTGGAACGGCGCTGTGTGGCGATGCTCGCCGACCTGTGGAACGCGCCCGACCCGGCGGCGGCCGTGGGGTGTTCGACCACGGGGTCGAGCGAGGCGTGCATGCTCGCCGGACTGGCGCTGAAACGGCGCTGGGCGGCCCGGAACGCCGACCGCTACCCGGCCACCGCCCGGCCCAATCTGGTGATGGGCATCAATGTGCAGGTCTGCTGGGAGAAGTTCTGCACGTTCTGGGAGGTCGAGGCGCGGCAGGTCCCGATGGAGGGTGGCCGCTTCCACCTCGACCCGCAGGCCGCGGCGGACCTGTGCGACGAGAACACCATCGGTGTCGTCGGCATCCTCGGCTCCACGTTCGACGGTTCGTACGAGCCGGTCGCGGAGCTGTGCGCGGCCCTGGACGAACTCCAGGAGCGTACGGGTCTCGACATCCCGGTCCATGTGGACGGGGCGTCCGGCGCGATGGTGGCGCCGTTCCTGGACGAGGACCTGCTGTGGGACTTCCGGCTCCCCCGGGTGTCGTCCATCAACACCTCCGGGCACAAGTACGGGCTCGTCTACCCCGGGGTCGGCTGGGCGCTGTGGCGCTCGGCGGCCGAACTCCCGGAGGAGCTGGTCTTCCGGGTCAACTACCTGGGCGGCGACATGCCGACGTTCGCGCTGAACTTCTCCCGGCCCGGGGCCCAGGTGGTGGCGCAGTACTACACGTTCCTGCGGCTGGGCCGGGAGGGCTACCGGGCCGTCCACCAGGCGTCCCGCGACGTGGCGGGCGGCCTGGCCCGCGCGGTCGAGGAGCTGGGCGACTTCCGGCTCCTGACCCGGGGCGACGAGTTGCCGGTGTTCGCCGTGACGACGACGGCGGACACCCGGACGTACGACGTGTTCGACGTGTCCCGCAGGCTGCGGGAGCGCGGGTGGCTGGTGCCCGCGTACACCTTCCCCGCCAACCGCCAGGATCTGTCGGTCCTGCGCGTGGTGTGCCGCAACGGGTTCTCGGCGGATCTGGCGGAACTCCTGATCGAGGATCTGCGGCTGCTGCTGCCGGAACTCCGGGCGCAGCGCCATCCGTTGAGCCACGACCGCGGCCCGGTCACCTCGTTCCACCACTGAGGCGGCGGCGCCCGGTGAACCGTTCAGCGGCTCACCGGGCGGCTACCCGGCGGGCGGCGGCTCAGCGGTTCAGCCGGGCGAACCTCCGTACCGCGAGCGGGAGGAACACCGCGACCAGGGCCACCGGCCAGAGCACCGCCAGCAGTTCGGCGTGGGAGGCCGCCCAGGAGCCGGTCGCCCCGCCCGGGTTGCCGAACAGACCGCGCACCGCCGTGGCCGTCGCCGACATCGGATTCCACTCGACCACCGCGCCCAGCCAGCCCGGCATCGACTCGGGGGAGGCGAAGACGTTGGAGAGGAAGCCCACCGGCCAGACCAGGATCTGGACCGCCTGCACCATCTCCGGCCTGCCCGCCACCATCGCCAGGTGGATGCCGACCCACAGCATCGCGAACCTCAGCAGGAGCAGCAGGCCCACCGCCCCCAGGGCCGCGGCGAGTCCGTTGTGCCAGCGCCAGCCGACCGCGCAGCCGACCCCGATCATCACGGCCAGGGCCGCCACCGACTGGAGCATGTCGGCGACGCTCCGGCCGACCAGCACCGCGCCCGGGACCATCGGCATCGAGCGGAACCGGTCGATGACACCCTTGCCCAGGTCCTGGGTGACCGCGAGCATCGTCGCCTCCAGGCCGAAGGCCATGGTGAGCGCGAGCATGCCGGGCACCAGGAACTCGGTGTTGTCGCCGTCGACGCCCCGGCCGCCGCCGACCAGGTAGTTGAACATCAGGAGCAGCATCACCGGGAAGACCAGGCCGACGACCACCTGGACCGGCTGCCGTGCCCAGTGGGCCAGTTCGCGCCGGGTCATCGTCCAGGAGTCGGCCAGGGCCCAGCCGATCCCGCCGGTACGGGACGCGCCCGCCCCGAGGTCCGGCGTACCGGAGTCCGCCGTCCCGCTGTCCGATGTGCCGATCGTCGCCGCGCTCATGCCGCCACCTCCGTGTGGTCCGCCTTCCGGTCGGTGAGGGACAGGAACACCTCGTCCAGGGTCGGGCGGCGCACCGCGATGTCCTCCGCCTCGATGCCCGCCTCCTCCAGCGCCCGTACGGTCCGGGTCAGGGCGGCCATCCGGTCCGGGGCCGGGGCGCTGAGGAGCCGCCGGTCCTCGTCGACGACCAGGCCCGCGCCGGGCAGGAGCGCCGCCGCCTCCCCCAGCCGTGCCGCGTCACGCACGATCACATCGACCCGGTCGCCGCCGACCAGTGCCTTCAGCTCGTCGGCGGTGCCCGCCGCGGCCACCCTGCCGCTGTCGATCACCGAGATCCGGTCCGCCAGCTGGTCCGCCTCCTCCAGATACTGCGTGGTGAGCAGGACCGTGGTGCCGCCGCCGACCAGGGAACGGACGGCGTTCCACACCTCCGTCCGGCCGCGCGGGTCGAGGCCGGTCGTCGGCTCGTCCAGGAACAGCACCTGCGGTCCGGTGATCAGCGACGCCGCCAGATCGAGCCGTCTGCGCATGCCTCCGCTGTACCGCTTGACGGCCTTGCGCCCGGTGTCCGCGAGCCCGAACCGCTCCAGGAGTTCGTCCGCCCGCGCACCCGCCCGGCGTGCGCCCAGGTGGTACAGCCGCCCGAACATCTCCAGGTTCTGCCGGCCGCTCAGCTCCTCGTCCACCGCCGCGTGCTGCCCGAGCAGGCCGATCCTGCGCCGCACCTCGCCCGCCCGGTCGCGGACGTCCAGGCCCGCCACCTCCACCCGGCCCGCGTCGTGCCGCAGGAGCGTCGACATGATGCGTACGGCCGTGGTCTTGCCGGCCCCGTTCGGGCCGAGCACACCGTGCACGGTGCCCCTGGCGACGGCGAGGTCCAGCCCGTCCAGGGCGCGCTTGTCCCCGTACCGCTTGCGCACGCCCTCCATGACGATCGCGTCGGTCAAGATTCCCGCCACCCTTCCGTAGTCAAACTTGACTAGCGGGGCAAAGGTAACCGGCCCGAAGGCATTCGTCAAACTTGATTAGTGGTCGTCCCCCAGATCGGGGATCCCTGTCGCGTACGGGTTCTCCTCGCCCTCCGCGAGGACCCCGACGAACGACTCGCCCTCACCCGCGAAGGTGTACGCCCCACCCTCGATCCGCTCGATCAGCCCGCGCGTCCACTCGGCACCCGCGTCCGCCGAATGCACCCACAGGTTCATGATCTCGCCGATGTGCCCGAGCGATTCGGGGCCGCCCTCGGGGGTGTAGTACTCCGTGACCGAGGACCGCCACGACTCGATGACGGCGATCCGCTCCCGGAGCAGCGCCACCGCCTCGGCCCGCTCCAGATCGACGATGAAGCCGACGGCGGCCGAGAGCACGTCCATCTTCTGGTCGTACGAGGTGATGGCGGAGCGCAGCAGGGTGCGGTACTCCTGGACCCCCCGGCCGGTGATCTCGTACTCCGTGCGGGGCGGGCCGCCGGCCGTGGACGGGGCGGTCTCGTGCGCGAGCAGCAGTCCCTGCTTCGCCATCTGCTTCAGGGCGTGGTAGATCGATCCCGGCTTGGCGTTGGACCACTCGTGCGCGCCCCAGTACTCCAGGTCGTTGCGGACCTGATAGCCGTGCGCGCGGCCGTGCTGACGCACGGCGCCGAGGACGAGCAGCCGGATCGCGGACATACCGCCCTTCCTTCCTAATCAACTTTGACTAGGGTATCCCGCGCCGGGGCGGGCCGTCCGGAGGGGACGCCGGAGGCAGATGCCCGCGCGGGAGGGCGCGGCGGACCTCAGAGGGGGAAGACCGTCCGGCCGTGCTGGATCGACATCCACTTCTGCGTGGTGAAGGCCTCCACGACCGCCTCACCGTTCAGCCGCCCGGTCCCGGACAGCTTCTCGCCGCCGAAGGCGACCAGCGGATCGTCCTGCACGGTGGAGTCGTTGACGTGGAACATCCCGCTGACGATGCGCCGCGCGAACCGCACCCCGCGTTCGGCGTCCGCGGTGTGCACGGCGCCGCTCAGGCCGTACGGGCTGGCGTTGACCATCCGTACGGCCTCCTCCTCGCCGTCGAACGTCATCAGCAGCGCTACCGGGCCGAAGATCTCCTGGGCCAGCAGCGGCGAGTCCTCCGGGATTCCGGTCAGGACGGTCGGCCCGACGACATTGCCCCGGATACCGCCCCGTACGAGCGCCGTCGCCCCGTCCGCGACCGCCTGTTCGACCAGGGCGGCCAGCGCGTCGGCCTGGAAGGTGTTGATGACCGGGCCGATCCGGGTCTCCGGGTCGCGCGGGTCCCCGGCCTTGAGCGCGGCCACCTCGGCGGTGAACCGCTCGGTGAAGCGCTCCGCCACCCGCCGGTCCACCAGGATGCGGTTGGCCGCCATGCTGACCTGCCCCTGGTACAGGAAGCGGCTGAAGACGGCCGCCTGGACCGCGTACTCCACATCCGCGTCCTCCAGCACCACCAGGGCGCTGTTGCCGCTGAGCTCCAGGATGGTCCGCTTGAAGAGCCCGGCGGCGGTGGCGGCCACATGGCGGCCCGTCCGGTCCGAGCCGGTGAAGGAGATCACCTTGGGCACGGGGTGGGCGATGAAGGCGTCGCCTATCTCGGCGCTGTCGGTGACCACCACATTGAGCAGCCCGGCCGGCAGCCCGGCGTCCTCGAAGATCCGGGCGATCAGCGCCCCGCCGACGACCGGCGCGTTCTGATGGGGTTTCACGACGACCGCGTTGCCCAGCGCCAGGGCGGGCGCGACCGACTTCATCGTCACCAGGAAGGGGAAGTTGAAGGCGCTGATCACCCCGATGACGCCGATGGGCAGCCGGTAGAGGCGGTTCTCCTTGCCGTCCGTCACCGAGGGCAGCAGCCGCCCCGTGGGCCGCAGCGCCTGCCGGATCGCCTCGCTCAGGAATTCCCGGCCGCCGCGGACCTCGTACTCCGCCCTGATCCGGGTGCCGCCCAGCTCCTCCATGACCGCTTCGACGATTTCACCGGTGCGCTCCTCCGTGATGCGCAGGGCGCGTTCCAGAACGGCACGGCGTTCGTACGGATTGGTGGCGGCCCACTCCTGCTGGGCACGTTCGGCCGCGCGGTAGGCCCGGTCGACCTCCACCGCCGTGGCGACGGTGATGGAACCGAGTTTCTCACCGTTGTAGGGATTGAAATCGATGATGTCCCACGAGCCGCTTCCGGTCAGCCACTCGCCGTCGATGTACTGGTGGGCCAAGGCGTGGAAGTAGGACATGCAATCCCTTACTGCAGGCGTTCGCAGACTCCTGATGCGACGTCATCGTACTGACAAATCATGTCAGTTGGAGTAGTCCACGAAGGAGATCCCGGCTCTCTTCCGGGCCGGGGCTGTCCTCGTGCAGCCGCACCATGGCCTTTTCGTACTGTGCGACCTCCTCGGGCTTGTCCACATAGAGGGCGCTGGTCAGCTGCTCCAAATAGACAATGTCCGACAGATCGGATTCCGGGAAACGCAGCATCGTAAATGAACCGCTCTCGCCCGCATGCCCGCCAAAACTGAAGGGCATCACTTGAAGCGTGATGTTCGGCTGCTCCGACATTTCGATCAGATGCCGCAATTGTGCGCGCATCACCTCGCGTTCGCCGTACGGACGGCGCAGCGCGGCTTCGTCGAGCACGGCGTGGAAGCGGGGTGCGCGCTCGGATACGAGGGCCTTCTGGCGTTCGAGGCGCAGTGCCACGCGGCGGTCGATCTCCGCGGCGGGCGCTCCGCGCATGCCCCGGGAGACGACGGCATGGGCATAGGCCTCGGTCTGCAGAAGACCGTGGACGAACTGGACTTCATAGATACGGATGAGCGAGGCCGCTCCCTCCAGACCCACATATGTCTGGAACCAGCCGGGCAGCACGTCTCCGTAACTGTGCCACCAGCCCGCCACGTTGGCCTCCCGGGCCAGCCCGAGGAGGGAGTCGCGCTCCGCCTCGTCCGCGACACCGTAGAGCGTGAGCAGGTCCTCGATGTCCCTGGCCTTGAAGCTCACCCGTCCCAACTCCATGCGGCTGATCTTCGATTCGGAGGCGCGGATGGAGTAGCCGGCCGCCTCACGGGTGATGCCGCGCGACTCACGCAGCCTTCTGAGCTGAGAGCCCAGCAGGATGCGCCGCACCACAGATCCACTCGACTCGCCTGCCGACACTGGTCCGACCCTCCCCATCGCTTACCGGGCACCGGGGTCCCCCCTGAACCCCGGTGCCGGATTCTGCCACCAAAACGCTTCAGCCCGTACTCATTCGATTACGGAAATGAGAAGCCGTCCTGAAAGCTCCGAAACTGACCGACGGAAGAAATGAGTAAGAATCGGCACGCTTTCGGGCAGGTCCGGCGCGTGCACGTGCATCTGCCCTTGCATCTGCCCTGCGCATTCGGAACCATGGTCCTTGCGCACCTGCGTGCTCGTGTTGTGCCGCTGTACCCCCCGCAGTACCGCTACAGGCAGTGCCGCTACAGCCGCGAATCCCGGGAGTGCCTCGTATGGGGACGAATGGATCGACGATGCTCGAGCCGTTAAGGCAGGGGCTTCCCCCCATCGACCCCTCAGCGGTCGCCGGATCGGCATCGTGCACGCTTCCCGCCCGCTACGAAGCGGTCAGCGGGGCGCGGAAGTTCACCCGAACGACGCTCAGTCAGTGGGAGCTGACCGACCGTTTCGACGATGTCGCGCTCGTGGTGTCCGAACTCGTCACCAACGCCCTGCGGCACGCGCTGCCCGACGACGTGCCGCGCGACCCCCAGGAACCGGCGGTGCGGCTGCACTTGATGCGCTGGACCTCACGCCTGGTGTGCGCCGTGCGCGACCCCAGCCAGGAGAGCCCGGTGGCCGGTGAGGCACCGGACTCCGCGGAGTCGGGCCGCGGCCTGTTCCTGGTGGAGTCCTTCAGCGACAGCTGGGGCTGGCACCCCTCACCCGTACCGATGGGTGAGCCGCACTGCGCGGCGCTGCGCGGCAAGGTGGTCTGGGCGCTGTTCCGGCTCACGGAGAACACACTGACGGACAGTACGAAACCGCAGGAAACCGCCGGAATCCGTGCGGAATAGCAAGCGGTGAACGCACGGGGGCCGGCGGCCGGGGTACGGCGGGCGGCGGCGAGGGGTACGGCGAGCGGCGGCCGGAGCGGTATCGCCCGGCCGGGAACGCGCGGCCTCAGCCGCCCGTCGCCAGGTGGTCGAACTCCCCGTCCTTGACGCCGAGCAGCAGCGCCTCTATCTCGGCGGGCGTATAGACGAGTGCGGGCCCGTCGGGGTGGCGCGAGTTCCGCATCGCCACATTCCCTCCGGGCAGTTTCGCGAACTCCACACAGGACCCCTGGGAGTTGCTGTGTCTGCTCTTCTGCCAGACGACTCCGCGAAGCTCTGTGGCCGCCATGCCGTTGTACACGTCGTGCACAGGACGCTCCCCGAGTTGCAAGGTGCAAGTGTCAACTAGCTCGGATCATAGCTGTGTTCATATGCCAATGCATGAGCAGATGCACGTGCACACGGGGTGTTCCTTTGACTACAGCTTTACGCCCGACCCCGCTCCCCCGAAGTGAGACCCGGAGAGAGAGACGTACAGCACGTCTATTCCGCTCCCGGTTAACGGAGTTGATCCCATCACCCCTGGTAGCTTGGCGCGGACTTTCGACCATGAAATCCACAAGGGGGAACTCCACGTGATCAGGTTTGTACGCACCGGCGCCGTCGTCGCCGCCGGGCTGACCGCCGCGCTCGCGCTGACCGCCTGCGGCAGCGACAGTGACGGCGGCGACAAGGACAAGGCCGCCGGCGCCGGGCAGAGCGCGGCTCCCGGCGGCGGTGCGGAGAACGGCTCCGGGGATTCCGCCGGTAAGGACGCCGCATCGCTGGAGGGCACCTGGGCGGGGCTCACCGACGGCAAGGCCGTGGCCCTCTCCGTCGCCTCCGGCAAGGTCGCGCTCGTCGCCGACCAGGCCGTCTGCCAGGGCGAGGTGAAGGACATGGGCGAGCCGATGCTGTCCCTGAAGTGCAGCGACGGCGGCACGGAGCGCACGATGGGCTCCATCGGGTCCAACGACGGCAAGACCCTCGTCGTCTCCTGGGAGGGCGGCGCCAAGGACACCCTCGCCAAGACCGAGCCGGGGAAGATGCCGACGGGCCTGCCGGGTCTGCCCACTCCCTGACGGGCGCCTCAGCCCCGGGGCGGCTGGGACCTGGTCACGTCACTGCGTCTGCTGCCGCCCCGTTCGTCGAGCGCCTGCGAGAACTCCTCCAGCGCTTCGAGGAGCAGCGCCGCGCCCTTGCGCACGACCGGGTCGTGCGCCGGGGCGGTGCCGTCCGCCGGCACGTCCCAGTGCGCCACCGCCTCGGCGACCTGCCGCCAGTCCGGGACGCGTCGCTCCCGTACCGCCCTCGCGCCCTGTTCCGTCGCCCGGTGCAGTGCCTCGGCCAGGTCGGCGGCGCCGGGCACGGAGGCGGCCGAGGCGGCCGGGAGGTGGGCCTCCAGCAGCATCGCGGACCGGCCGAGCTCGGCCAGCGCGTGCTGGGCGTCGGCGGCGGCCGAGCGGGAGATGCCGCGGTGGCGTACGGGTTCGTGCTGGGCGGTCGCCAGCGCCTCCTGCCAGGCGACCCGGGCCTCACGGGTCGCCAGCAGCGCGGTCCGTACGTCCTCGTGGCTGTCGGCCGTCGGATCGGCGAACTGCGCGACGACCGTGGCCGCGTAGCGCCCGTCCGAGACCAGCCAGTCGGCCAGCCGGTTGCGCAGCCGCGGCGTTTCCCAGGCCGGGTAGAGGGCGTACGAGACCATCGCGAGCAGTCCGCCGACCAGGGTCAGCACCACGCGTTCGAGGACGGTCTGGGACCAGTCGTCGCCCGCCATGCCGAGCAGGAAGACGACATACGCGGAGATGCAGACCTGGCCGACGACATAGCCGGTGCCCATCAGCAGGTACATCAGCCAGGCGCAGAACACCGCGAGGACCGCGGCGACCGTCACGCCGGGGTGCACGGCCTGCACGATCCCGCTCGCGAGCCCCACCCCGATCAGGGTGCCGCCGAAGCGGGCCACGGAGCGCGAGTACGTCTGGGAGAAGTCGGGCCGCATCACCATGACGGCGGCCATCGGCGCCCAGTAGCCGTGGCCGTACGGCAGCGCGGTACCGATGAGGAACCCGACGGCGGCCACCACGGAGACCCGGATCGCGTGGCGCAGGATCGGGGAGCCGTGGTGCAGCTCCCGGCGCATCGCCTTCAGGATCACCGGGACCAGCCGGAGCAGGGTGGGCCGGCGCCGGGTCTCCACTCCGGTGTGGGCGAGGTCGGACGGATGGGCCGGATGGGCGGCGGTGTAGGGGTCGGGCGGTTCGGACGGGCGGGAGGCGACGCGTTCGGCCGCGGCCCGGGTGCCGGCACCCTCGGCGATCTCGATGACGTCGGAGAGCAGCGCGTCGAGCCGGTCGGCCGCGCGGCGGGCCGGTCCGACGAGGATCACCTCGTTGTCGGGCGTGCGCAGGACACCGAGGTCGGTGGGGGCGAGGTGGACGGGGTCGCCCTGCCGGACCGCGCGGGCCGCCGCGTCCAGTACGGAACCGGCGGCGCCCAGCAGTTCGCGCACCCAGACCCGCTCCAGCCCCTCGGCGGGCACCCCCAGCGCCGGGTCCGCCAGGGAGGCCAGCACCGGACGCAGCCGCTCGGCCACGCCCCGCGCACCGTGCAGTTCGGCGGGGCGGCGGCGGGCCTCGCGGGGGGTGACGGCGGCGGCGTTGCGGGCGGTCATCAGGGGCAGCGGGTCGAAGGGCGCCACCGGGTCCTGCCGCAGCCTGCGGGCGTAGTCGGCCTCGGCCGCCAGGGCGTCGGCGAGCGCGTCGCGCTGGGCGCCCCATCGGCGTACCGGGAACAGCACGACCAGCGATGCCTGGATCAGCCCGCCGACCGCGATCATCCCGGCGTGCGCGGCGGCGTCCGCGACGGAGGTCGGCAGGGTGACCGTCACCAGCATGATCGCGACGTTCGACGCCGCGATGATGCCGCCCGTGGGGCCCGCCGCCCAGGCCATCCCGGCGGCGAACGTCCAGAGGGCGAGCAGGCCCATGAAGGGGATGGTCTGCGAGCCGACGAGATAGCCGAGGAACGTCGACACGCCGAGGCTGGCACCGGAGACCAGGGCGAGGACGGGGCGCGGGCGCCAGCTCCGCTGGAAGGTGGCGATGGCCGCCTGGAACGCGCCGAACGCGGAGCTGGCGGCGATCACGGGCCCGAACAGCGCGAGGCTCACACCGATGACGAGGGCGAGGCCGGCCGCGCCGCGCAGCGCGATGAGCGGTTCGGGACTGCTCCGCTCGATCGTCAGCCCCTCGCGGGCGGTCTCCTTCAGCGCCCGGAGCCAGCTCATGGGTCCGAGCCTAGCCGGGATTACGGGCAACTCGCCCTTACCGGGCGATTTCGCCTTCGCGTCCGCCCATCCGGGCACGGTCGGCGGCAGCCGCTCCATGGGTCCATCCGGCCTCGTCCACGGCGCCCCGGACCCGGGTCGTGGTGGTGCGCGGGAACATCCGCTCGGCCGTTTCGGTGACCGCGACGTCCCGGGCGGCGAGCACGGGGAGCAGCCCGCCGGGAGCACCGCCGCCGTCACCGGACGCGGTGCCGGCGTCCGCCGCCGCCGTGACGCGTTCGGTGTCCGCGGCGAGCCGGCTGCCGAGACGCTGGGCGTACGCCATCAGGAAGGACTGCCGGAACGTCTTGGTCCGCTTGCGGCCGCCGGCCCGCTGGGCCGCCTCCGCCCCGGTCATCGCGGCCGTGCCCTGCACCAGCAGGGAGGTGAAGAGCAGTTCCACGGCCTCCAGATCGGACTCGAAGCCGACGACCGTGGTGAAGCCGAGGTCGCTGTTCCACACGGCGCGGCAGCGGTTCGCGGAGGCGACGGCGTCGAGCAGGATCGCCTTGGCCGTCTCGTACGGGGCGTCGACCCCGATCCGGCGGGCGCCGGGCGCCCGGCCGCCGTGGGTCCGGGCGGCGAGCAGCGCCTCGTCGATGCTGTGCCGGGCCATCAGCTCCTGCGCCTTGGTGGTCAGCGCCTCGGCCTCCTCCGGGAAGCCGGTCGCCTCCGCCTTCGCCAGCAGCGCCCGGATACGGGTGAGCATCCGGGGCTCGTCGTGCGCGGGCGGCAGGTGCGGCAGGCCGGTGACCGTGCCGGGCGGCGGACCGACCGGTTCGATCGAGGGCAGCCGCAGCAGCACCCGGTACAGCTCCAGCAGGTCGGCCGCGTAGGTGAAGCGGTCGGGGCGGTTGCGCGGGGCGGGGGCGGGCAGCTCGGCGATCCGGTCCGCCCAGCGGGGCGGGAGCGCGGCGTACCGGGCGGTCTCCGCCGTGATCAACCCCGCCACCAGGGACGCGCCGCGCTCGCCGTTGTCGCGCAGCTCCCGCCGTACGAAGCGGACGAGGTCGGCGGGGTCCCAGCCGCGGTCCCAGGCGCGGCGGACGAACTCCTCCCCGCGGGCGTGCAGGGCGTCGTCCGAGGACGGGTCGGCGGCGAGGAGCGAGGCGCCGGTGTCGAGTGCGGAGTCGTCGTCGGAGTAGAGGGCCGCCGCGCATGCCTGGTCGATCACCGGTTCCATCCGGCCAGGGTAGGCGGGGGCGCCCCGGGACGACCGGGGCCCCTCGGGCCGGCGGGAGGCGCCGGTCAGTCCTCCG
Source organism: Streptomyces sp. NPDC001787 (assembly GCF_040297465.1). NCBI lineage: Bacteria > Bacillati > Actinomycetota > Actinomycetes > Kitasatosporales > Streptomycetaceae > Streptomyces > Streptomyces sp. NPDC001787. The sequence continues at coordinate 8,497 of NZ_JBEOZE010000037.1, read as the reverse complement.
GTGGCAGCAGGACGAGCTTTCCCCGGACGTGGCCCGCCTCGCTCAGTTCATGGGCGGTCCTCGCCTCGGCCAGGGGCAGGGTCCGGGCGACCGGTACGCGCAGTTCTCCCAGGGCCGCGCGGCGGGCGTTACGGGCCAGGCGTTCGGCCGACGGGCCGCCGCCGCCCGCCGAGAACGCGACGCCCAGCTTCCCCGCGTCCGGGTCCGCGATGGTGACGATCCGGTCCGTCGTACCGCCGCGCAGCTCGATGGAGTCCGGCAGCGCGCCGCGGCCCGAGGCGTCGAACACCGCGTCCACGCCCTGCGGCGCCAGCTCGCGGACCCGGGCGACCAGACCGTCCCCGTACGCCACCGGGACCGCGCCCAGCACCCGCAGATAGTCGTGGTTGGCCGGGGAGGCGGTACCGATGACCGTGGCGCCCCGGGCCGCCGCCAGCTGGACCGCGGCGGAACCGACCGCTCCGGCCGCGCCGTGCAGCAGCAGGGTGTCGCCCTCGGCCACCTCCAGCTCGTCCAGCACCCGGGAGGCGGTCTCGGTCGCGACGGGCAGCGCGGCGGCCTCGTCCCAGGCCAGCCCCTCCGGCTTGCGGGCGAGGGCAGCGGCGGCGGCCAGGGCGTGGGTGGCGTAGGCGCCCGTGGCGCTCCAGCCGAGCACCTCGTCGCCGGGGGCGAACGCGGTGACGCCCTCGCCCGTCTCCTCGACCACCCCGGCGAACTCGGTGCCCGGGGTCGCGGGCAGCGGGGTGGGGAAGGCCTGTTCCATCCAGCCGTGCCGGATCTTGTAGTCGATCGGGTTGACCCCGGCCGCGCGGACCTTCACCCGGACCTGGCCGGGGCCCGGTCGCACCTCGTCCACCCGGGCCAGGCGCAGGACGTCGGGGCCGCCGAACTCCTCGTAAACGATCGCTTCCATGCGTCGATCCTCGCGGCCCGGCTCCGCTCGGGCGACCCGGAGACCGGGTGGGCGGGGCCGGTCGGGGGGGGGGGGGCGGGGCCGCTGGGGGCGGGTGGAGGGGCCGGAGCCGGGCGGGGACGGGGGCGCGGGGTCCCGGGCGGTGTCAGTGGTGGGTGTCAGACTCGGAGCCATGACCGAACGTTGGGCTCTGGCCACGGCAGAGGGCGGCGGTGCGCTGCTCGTGCCGCTGGCACGGGACGGCACGCCCGCCGGCCCGGTCCTCGCCGAGCCCGACCTCGCCGAGGCCGTCAGGTCCCGGCCCGACGTGGTGCGCTGGGTCTGGCGGTCGACCGGCGAGATCTATCCCCGGCTGCTCGCCGCCGGGGTCCGGGTCGAGCGGTGCTACGACATCGAGTGCGCCGAGCTGCTGCTGCTCGGGCACGAGGGACGGCTCGGTGAGCCCCGGTCCGCCGCCGCCGCCTGGGCCCGGCTGAGCCATGCCCCCGTACCCCCCGACCCGCCGCCCCGTTCCGCCGAACCGGGCTCGCAGTCCTCGCTCTTCGAGCCGCCCTCGGGGACCGATGTGTCCTTCGAGGGACTTCTCGCCGTCTACGCCGATCAGGTGCGGCGCCATGACGCGTGCGCCCACCCGGGGCGGATGCGTCTGCTCACCGCCTCCGAGTCGGCCGGCATGCTCGTGGCCGCCGAGATGTACCGGGACGGGCTGCCCTGGCGGGCCGATGTGCACCGGGACGTGCTCGACGAACTGCTGGGCGAGCGGTACGCGGGCGGCGGCGAGCCCCGCAGACTGGCCGAGCTGGTGGACGAGGTCTCGGCGGCCTTCGGCAGACGGGTGCGTCCCGATCTGCCCGCCGATGTGATCAAGGCGTTCGCGCAGGCCGGGATCAAGGTGAAGTCGACCCGGCGCTGGGAGCTCGCGGAGCTGGACCACCCGGCCGTGGAGCCGCTCATCGCCTACAAGAAGCTCTACCGGATCTGGACCGCGCACGGCTGGAGCTGGCTCCAGGACTGGGTGCGCGAGGGACGGTTCCGCCCGGAGTACCAGCCCGGCGGCACGGTCAGCGGGCGCTGGACGACCAACGGCGGCGGGGCACTCCAGATCCCCAAGGTGATACGGCGGGCCGTGGTGGCCGACGAGGGATGGCGGCTGGTCGTCGCGGACGCCGATCAGATGGAGCCCAGGGTCCTGGCCGCCATCTCCCGCGACCCCGGGCTGATGGAGGTGGCCGGCCATGACGGCGACCTCTACAAGAGCCTGTCCGACCGGGCGTTCCACGGCGACCGCGACGACGCCAAACTCGCCCTGCTCGGCGCCGTCTACGGCCAGACGTCCGGGGACGGCCTGAAGAACCTCGCGGCCCTGCGGCGGCGCTTCCCGCGCGCCGTCGCCTATGTCGACGACGCGGCGAAGGCCGGTGAGGAGGGGCGGCTCGTACGGACCTGGCTGGGGCGCACCAGCCCGCCCGCCGCCGGGGCGGACGACGACGCGGGCGGCGAGGCCGGGCTTCCGCAGGAGGACGGCGGGGCAACGGCGGGCGGCGGAGAGGGCGCGGACGAGCGGGGCGGCGAGTTCCTCCCGGGGTACGCCTCCTCCCACTCCCGTGCCCGCGGGCGCTTCACCCGCAATTTCGTGGTGCAGGGCAGCGCCGCCGACTGGGCGTTGCTGCTGCTGGCGGCCCTGCGGCGGACGCTGTTCACGGCCGGGCTCCGCGCCGAGCTGGTGTTCTTCCAGCACGACGAGGTGATCGTGCACTGCCCGGCCGAGGAGACCGGCACCGTCGTCGAGGCGATCCGCGCGGCCGGGGAGCTGGCCGGGCGGACCGCCTTCGGACCGACGCCGGTGCGGTTCCCCTTCACGACGGCGGTCGTGGAGCGGTATTCCGACGCCAAGTGAGCACCGGGCCGCGAGCCGGGAGGCGCGCTACTTCTGCTGGAGCTTCAGCCACTCGGGGCTGGTCGCCAGCGCGGTCAGCTGCTCCATCGTCAGCGCGGGCTCGTCCCGGGTGGCGGGCGCCGACTGCTCGCCGGAGTTGAAGGCGGAGACGACGACCCGCATGCCGTCCGGACGCATCGTGTCGGCCGTCCACTGGACGACCCCCTCGCCTCCCTTCTCCCCGGGCTGCTGGGTCGTCCTGAGCCTCGTTCCGTCGGGCAGCGTCTCGGCACCGGCGTAGAGCGCGTCTGCGGCGTCCCGCATGTCCCGCTGCACATTGATCTGCACCAGCGACCTGCCCTTGCCGTCGTCGGCGACGGCATAGGCGAACTCACCGCCCTCGTGCCGCTTCTCCACGACCGGGAGGCCCTTGGGCAGGAGCTTGAGGAAGGTGGGCATGAGCGTGCCGTAGTCGAGTTCCGGGGCCTGGCCGCCCGCGGGCGGGGTCCCCGGACCCTTGCCGGTGTCCGTCCTGTCCCCCCTGTCCGGCTTCAGCGCCAGGGCCAGCCGTTGCCACTGCGAGGACTTGCTCAGCTCGACGAGCGCGTCGCCGCCGAGCACCGGCTTCGGGCGGGTGGCCACGCCACCGCCGCCCAGCACCCCGTTGTACGCGCGCAGGTCCACGGTCACACCGGTCCTGGTGAAGAACAGGGCCCGCGCGGCGCTGATCCCGCCGTACCCGCCGCGCTTCGTCCCCTTGCCGGCCTTGTCGCCCCCGGCGAGTGCGCCGTCCTTCGTGAGCGCGCCGTCCTTCGCGAGTGCGCCGTCCTCGCCGGGCCCGTCGCCCGTACGGTCCGGGATCCCGCCGGGTTCCGAGCCGCCGCAGAGGGTCAGTTTCGCGTCGTACACCGACCCGCTCCCCTTCTCCCCGGCGGAACCCCCGGCGCCGGGCACCGCGCCGGTGCTCTCCTCGGCCGCCCAGGAACGGACCTCCTCGCCACAGATTCCGTCGCCGGTCTCTCCCACCCGGCGCGCCTCGGTGGCGTACAGGGAGACGGAGACCGTGCCCCTGCCCTTCCCGTCGTCGTACACCACGGACGCCTCGGCACGGTCCGGACCGTCCGCGCCGCCGCTGACCCGGCCCCTGCCCTGTTCGGTCTTCCCCGCCGGCAGCAACGACTGAAGCGTCCGCACCATCGCGTCGTCGGAGATGCCTCCCCCGGCCCCGGCGGACACGGTCCGCTCCCCGCTCGCCACTCCGGAGGTGGTGCCGGACCCGCCGAGCAGTCCGCCCGCGAAGGCCCCGCCCGCGCCGACCAGCGCCAGCGCCAGCACGCTGCCGGTCACGGCTGCCGTCCGGCGCCGCTGACGGCGACGGCCCGCTTCGATCCCCCCGGCCACCACACCGGGCCGGTCTCCGAGGTCGAAGATCTCCCCCGTCCGGCGCAGTTCATCGCTGAGTTCTTCTTCAAAGGGCATGGCAAACCACCACTTCTCGGTCCGAGTCATGAATGTCGTACGGCGCCGTCCGGCGCCCGGTCAGCGGGCCGCGAACTCCGTGATGCTGCCCCCCAGCAGCTCGCGCAGCCGGGCGAGCGCGCGCACACAACGGGTCCGTACGGCCGCCGAGCTGACCTGGAGCGCCTCCGCGGTCTCCTCGACGCTCCGGTCCTCCCAGTACCGCAGCACCACCACCGCACGGTCCTTGGGAGCCAGCTGCGCCAGCGCCCGCAGCAGCGTCATCCGCAGCGCCGGGTCATCGCCCGCCGCCGTCCCGCTGTCGGGCAGTTCGGCCTGGGGACGCTCGGCCGCCGAGCGTCGACGGCGGTGCGTCAGAAACGTGCGTACGAGCACGGTCTGGGCGTAGGCCGCCGGGTTGTCGATGCGGTGGGCGCGGCCCCACAGCATGTACATGCGGCCCAGCGTCTCCTGCACCAGGTCCTCGGCGAGGTGAACGTCGCCGCTGGTCAGCAGACAGGCCGAACGGTACAGATGGCTCGCGCGTCCGGCCGCGAACTCTCTGAAGTCCTCCGTACGCGACTTCCTCATGCCCTCCCCGTTCGCCCGGCCGGGTCCCGTTTCCCGGCCCGCACCCCTTCGACGCGACGGGCCCCCGGAAATGTTTCAGACGAACGGCGGAAGGGCCCCGCCCACGCGGAGATCCGCGTGGACGGGGCCCTCGGGGCGGTGGAGCGCCCCCGCTGCCGGTGTCTACCCGCGTTCCCACAACGCGGGGACATTCGGCGGTTCCCAGCCCGCCGTGGCCACATGGGCCTGGAGGCAGCGGTAGGCGACCCCGCCATGGGTGACGCGGTCTCCCGCGCGGTAGGAGGTGCCCGCCGCCCAGGTGCCGCCCGTGGGCGGATCGGTGGGCGGATCGGTCGGGCCGGGTGTCTGGGCGATGTCGAGGACGAAGTCGAACGTGCCCTCCCGCCCGTTGCCGACGTTGCGCACGTTCATGAGCAGCGCGGGGTCGAACAGCGCGTCCGTGTTGTTGCGCGGCTCGTTGGGGAAGTACAGCTGCGTGGTGAGCACCGGGCGGCCCGGGGCCTGGACCTTCACATGGATGTGCCGGGTGCGGCCGGGGTAGAGGCCCGCCACGATGGTGGTGAGACTGAACGCCCCCTTGGCGTCGGTGAACTGGTGGCCGCGGAAGCCGAATCCGCTCATGTCGTAGCCACCGTTGGTGTCGGCCTGCCAGAAGTCCAGGAGCACTCCCGGGATGGGCTTGCAGGCGCGGCCGAAGACATAACCGCTGACGGTGAGCGGGACGCCGGGGGTGCTCGGCGTCACCAGGCTGGTGCGCAGGGGGGAGTTGGGCTTGAAGTACGGGCCCTCCATCTGCGGCGGCGTCGGGTCGTCACCGTCGTCGCACGCCGGGGTCGGCGTGAGCGGGGTGCCGTTGGAGCCGGCGTCACGGGCGAGGGCCACCCCTCCCCCGGCGAGCAGGGGGGCGGCGGTCGCGACCAGCGCGGCCTTCAGGATGCTCTTGCGGCTGATCCGGCGACCGTTGGGGAGGTCGTCGCTTGCTTCTGGGTTCATGTCGGATCCTCGGGGTTCCTCGGAACGGGAGGGGCGGGGACAGGAGCGGGAGGAGCGGAGCGATCAGGAGGAGCGGGAGGAGCTGGGGTCGCGAGAAGGAGCTGGGGTCGCGGGAGGAGCTGGAGGTACGGGGTCAGACCTGCTGCCAGAGCGCGGGGACGTTCGGCGGGGTCCAGCCGGGCTGCGCCTGGTGGCCCTGGAGGCAGCGGTACGTCGATCCGCCGTACGTCACCGTGGCGCCCGCGGCGTAGGTCGTGCCGGCCGCCCAGGTGCCGCCCGGCTCGGTCGGCACCTCGGTGGGCGGGTCGGTCGGCGTCCCGCTGGTGACCAGGGTCAGCCCGTACGCCTGGAGCGCGGGGTTGAGCGGCTGGAAGTACGTCGTACCGCCCTGGGAGCAGTTGCCCGAGCCGCCGGAGGTGACACCCTGCGCCTGGCTGCCGGTGATGAACGAGCCGCCGGAGTCGCCGGGTTCGGCGCAGACGTTGGTGCGGGTCACGCCGGAGATGGTGCCCTCCGGGTAGGTGACGCTGGTGTTGAGCTGCTGGATCGTGCCGCAGTGCCAGCCGGTCGTGGAACCGGAGCGGCAGACCGAGGAGCCGACGACCGACTGGGTGGAGCCGGTGACGGTCACATCGCCGTTGCCGTAGCCGTTCACCAGGGCGCGGGGCGTCCAGTTGGCGTTGGTGGCGACCCAGGCGTAGTCACGGCCGGGGAAGGTGGAGCCCTGGAAGGAGCCCTGCGCCTGCTGGTTGTAGCCGCTCGTGCTCACCCCGGGCGTGCCGCAGTGGCCGGCGCTGACGAAGCCGTTCTGCGTGCCCTTCTTCACGGGGAAGCCGATGGAGCAGCGGCCCGAGCCGTTCATGTAGTACGCGTCGCCGCCGCGCAGGTCCGCGTAGGTACGGGGCTTTTCGGTGGTCCCGGCGACGGTCACCAGGTCGCGGCGGACCTTCGCGGCGGTGAGGAAGGCGTCGGCGGCCCGGGTGTTCACGGCGTTGACGACGACCCGGTTGGCGCGCACATCGACGTACCAGACCGGCACGCCCTTGGGCGCCTTGCTCAGGGCGACCTCGTCCAGCGCGGACTTGGCGGCTTCCAGGCGGTCCAGGCTGTGGCCGACGACCTCGGCCCGCGCGCCCGCCGCGGTGATGCTCGCCGTCTCGGAGGCATCGGTGGTGGCAACGGTGAGGGTCGCGTCGGCGCCGCCGACCCTGGCCCCGGCGAAGCTGGCGCCGAGGGACTTCTCCAGCCCGGCGGCGACGGCGGCGGCACGGTACTCGTTGCCTATCCGGCTCCTCGCCGCGTCGGCGTCGAGGCCCAGATCGCGCTCCATGGCCCGGAGCAGACCGGGCGAGAGGCTGGCGGAGGCGGGCGTCGCGGCACCGGTGGGGTCGGCGGACGCGATACCGGTCAGACCTGCGAGCCCCAGCGCGCCCACGGCGACAGCGGCGGTACAGGCGGCGAGTGCGCGTCTGCGGAGCGTGGCGTTGTCCACGTAACTCTCCTCGATTTCGGGGGGCCTTGGGGCCGGGGGGTGGCAGACCCAAGGGGAGTTCCGGGCTCCCGGGTGGGGAACCCGGGGTGTGCCGGAGTCGGGAATTGCCGAAACCGTAGTCGGGCACCGGAGGGCCGAGGAGATCCCGTTCACCCCCTCACTTCGCGTTATGGGGCGGCCCCCGAAGCGTGCCGCCGGACGCGTGGGAGACCCGCCCGCAGGCCGGTGGCCTGGTGCCCGGCCGTCGCCGGGACGTCGGGCGGCTCCCTTTCGCGGGTACGCCCGGGTAGGTTCGGCCTCATGCACACAGGCCAACTTCTGGGCTCGGGACGCACCGCCGACGTGTACGCACTCGACGGCTCCTGGGTCCTTCGCCGCTACCGCGACAGCACCGATGCCACCCCCGAACTGGCCGTGATGTCCTACCTCTGCGCCTTCGGGTTCCCCGTCCCACGCATCGGCCCGCCCGCCGAAGGGGCCCGCGCCACCGATCTGGTGCTGCAACGGCTGACCGGCCCGACGATGGCCGAGGCCCTGTCGGCGGGGACCCTACGGGCGGCGGAGGGCGGCGCGCTGCTCGCCGGGCTGCTGCGCGAGCTGCACGCGGTCCCGGCCCGCCTCTCCCCGGACCCGGAGGAGCACATCCTCCATCTCGACCTGCATCCGGAGAACGTGATCCTGACGGAGCGGGGACCGGTGGTGATCGACTGGAGCAACACCGCGGAGGGCCCGCCGGGTCTCGACCGCGCCATGTCGGCCCTGATCCTGGCCCAGGCCTCGCTGGCCCCGCCGTCCGCGCCGTCCACGGCCTCCGCGGATTCCCCGGCCTCCCCAGCCTCCACGGCTTCCCCGGCTTCCCCTGCGGGCGCGGGGACGGCGGCGGTCGTCCGCGCACTGCTCACGGCGCTGCTCGGGGAGATGGCCGCGGACGGGGGCGTGAGCGTCGCCGACCTGACTCTCGCCCGGACCCGCCGGGCGGCCGACCCGCGGCTGACGGAGCACGAGACGGCCGCGCTGGACGAGGCGGTGGCGCTGGTCCGCAGCCATGTGCCGTGAGCGGGGCGCGGCGCACGGTGCGCGGCACATGCCGTGAGCCGGGCGGGCGCTTCGGCCCCGGCGACGATCCGTTGTATCTGACGATGCCGGTGCAGGTCGTGGTCTCGGACGCGGGGAC
>NZ_JBEOZE010000036.1:0-87063 GCF_040297465.1 Streptomyces sp. NPDC001787 | reverse complement strand
AGGGGCATTGGTGGGTGGAGATGTGGGCGTGTTCGGTGCAGAGCGGGGGCATGGTGGTGAGGGATTTCTCGGGCCAGGTGGGGGGTGAGTCCTGGTGTCGCCAGTCGATGAAGAGCCAGCCGTCCTTGTTGCGGTCGGCGGGAGCGGCGCAGATCTGGCAGAGGAGTTGTTGCATGCAGGTGCGTTGGCGGGTGGGGTGGAGGGAGTCGTACTGGATGTGTCCGGGGTCGTCGGATTCCTCGACGCGGACCCAGAGGTTGCCGTGCTTGTCCCGGTCTTCGGGGCGTTCGTCGCGGTAGACGAGCCGGGGTCCGTTCGGGGTGAACCGGATGTCGAGGGCGGATTGCGGGGTGCCCCTGTCAGTACTCCGTGAGGCGACGTACGGGGTCAGGAGGGGCATGGCGTGTTCCTCGGGGGATTGGTTGCGGGGCGGACGGGAATCGTGGTTCCCGCCGGGTGGTGCCCGTCCCGGTCGCCCGTGGGGGAGCCACTGCGTACGCGACCGGGACGGGGGCTGGTGGGGTGCCGGGGATCGGCGGTCCGGTTCGGCCGGTGAGGCTGTCCGGTGAGGCTGATGTGCAGGCCGACCGCCGGATCGGTGACGGTGAGCAGGGTGTGGGGGCCGGATGCGAGGCGATGCAGGGCGTCGGCCTGGCGCTGGTCGTCGGTGGCCCACGCCCGGAGCGCTTCGGGGGCGTCGGAGCCGTGGAAGGTGACCGGCCGGACATCGCGGATCGCCTGTGTCCAGGGGGTGGTGTCGGGGGGTATGAGGTGCCCGTGCGCGTCCGCGAGCCGGAGCGCCTGCCTGCGCAGCCACCGCAGGGCGAGCCGGCGGTTCGGCACGGTGACCCGGCCGAGAGACACGGTGCGCCTCGTCCCGGCGGTCCCGGCGGAAACGGTCAGTTCGGCGACGTAGGCCACGTCTGCGTCGGTGTCACGCTCGCCGGGACCGGGACCGGGACCGGGACCGGGGCCGGATTCCGGGTGGACCAGGTGCTGGAGCAGGCCGGCCGCCGCTTCGACGGCGTGCAGTTCGGCGGTACGTTCCGCGTCGCGTCGCACGATCGCGGCGTCCAGTCCGGTGAGGAACAGGGCCCGGTAGGCAGGGTCGGTCTCGATACGTTGCAACTCGGCGAACAACCGCTGCGGACGGGACGGTTGCGGGGCGAGCACCCGCATGATCCGGGGGAAGCGCTGCCGCAAGCGGATTCCGGCGACCCCGAGGGCGAGGGCGAGCAGGACCGGTAAGAACGTCATGGCCGGTCTCCGTGCTCGGCGGTCTCGTGCCTCTCACGGGCTGCCCGGCAGTGGGCTTGCCTGTCGGTGTCCTGCTCGGCGTTGGCAACCGCTTCGGCGTGGTCGATCTCCTGGCAGCCACGACATGGCTCCGGCGCGGGCGCAGTGTCCGGGGCGACCGGCCGCGTACGCCAAGGGGCAACCTCCCACTCGGGCCCACCGCCGACCGGCCGGAGCGACCAGTAGGGTCCAGCCAGCCCACGAAACTCACCTACGCGGCCCGCACGGCTCGTGTCCACCAAGAGGGCGCCGAGCTTCGGCAGTTCGTTCACTGGGCACCCCCGGGCTTGGGGGTGCCCTCCTTGACCGCCGGTACGGGGCGGTGTGCGTGGGCCGGGTAGAGGTAGGGAGTTGTGCGCCATAGACCGGCGGCGGCATCCAGGAGCGCGCGTCGGCGGGCGCGATCAGCGCTGCTTCGTCGGGTCATGCTCCGACGCTAGGACCGCCCCGTCGGCGCTGTCTGTGGCACTTCGACTACTCTTCGTGCCGAAGTGCCCCCGCTAGACGCATAGTTGCAGCGTAGCGGCCATGCTCCGCATTTCTGGGGTCAGTGTGCGCCGTCCTGTCACGATCGCTTGCAGCGTGTCGCGGGCGGGGGTCTGGTTGGGGAACCACTCGGGGGAACCGGCCTGGACTTCGGACAGCTTGCCGAACGCTTCGGTGTACTGCCCGAGTCGCGCGTACGCGTTGGCCACGTCGAGCCCGTGCCTACTCCGCACACTGATCGAGGGGCGGATCGAATAGAACGGCATTCGCTCAGCCAGGCGCAGCGCATTGTCCGGCCGGTCGTGGACCACCGCGTCCTCAACGGTGCGCATGCGGACGGTCGTAGGGCCGAAGGTACGGACGTTCTCGTGTCCGGGCCGTACTTCCCGGCCGATGGCCGTCGCAGCACTCCGGGCCAGCCTGAGCATGTCCGACGCAACTCCGGGTTGGTTGTTGCGGATGGCGGCACCGGACGCACGGAGGAGCAGCAAGCCCCAGGCGGACAGTTCCGCCGTCGTGGCGCGGCTGACACGCGGCTCCACCTCGTCGGCCCACTGTGTGGCAAGGCTGAGAGCCTCATCCAGCCGCCCCTGCCGCATAAGTAGCCAGCTGAGGGTGTTCACGCTCGCTGCCGACTCCAAGCGGTTCTCGGCGTCCTCAAGGGCTCGCCGAACCACCAGCTCGGCGATGTCGAACTGTCGTGTGTGGGTCAACGCCCCGGCGGCGAGTTGCAGCACCCGGACCCGTACGCCCCTGCCCTCGCTTCCGAGCGTGTCCGCATCACGGAGCAGGCCGGGCAGCACTGCTGCCAGCTCGGCAAAGTGGTGCGACCGGTAGCTGGAAACCGCCTCGGCAAGCACCTGTTCGACTCCGCCAGGGGTGGCCCCTGCCTCTCCTTCGGGGGCCGGTGGCCGCTTCAGCTCGGCCCGAACGGGTGCCCAGAGCTCCTGTGTCCCTGAAACGGGGCCATGCTCGTGCGGCGTCTCCACCAGTGCCATGGTCGGCAGCCGCAACGCCTTCGCCAGTGCGTGCAGCGTCTCCATCCGAGCGCCGCTGCGTTCCTCTTGTTCGAGCTTGCGAATGGTGGAGAGTGAAACCCCGGAGTGGTCGGCCAACTCTCGTTGGGTGAGCCCGCTCAGCTTGCGGGCCTGCTTGACTTTCTTCCCCGCATCAGTCATATGGCCAGCGTACGACCACGCGGCCCGGTACAAGAGGGAACGAACGCGGAACAATGCTTGCCCAGCCCCTGAGTTGGGGGCACCTGATGGAGCGCATGTCACTCCTTTCAGCGGTACGTCATGGGGTGCGCGTCGGGTGGTGGCGAGTGCGGGTGGCTGGACGGTGGCGTCAGGCCCGCAGCCTTGCTCGCCGGAATTCCCCGGGTCCACGCGGGTGTACCTGCGGCGAACTGGTCGGAACGCCGTCGTCCGGACGGTCGCACAGCGCAGAATCGGCTGGTTGATCCAGAACGATCAGAAGGACGGCACGATGACACCGACCGGCTCCGACCTCCCGCAGTCCGTGGAGCGCGAGGACCTGCTGGCACTGGTCGCCGACCAGCGCACCAACTTCCTCTACACCGTCGCGGACCTCACCGAGGAGCAGGCCCGCTCCCGCACGACGGTGAGCGAGCTGACGCTCGGTGGGCTGGTCAAGCATCTCGCGCAGGTGCAGCGCGGCTGGCTCGACGTGGTCGACGGCACGGCACCGGCCGAGGTGGGCTGGTCCGACCTCGACCCGGACGGCAACCGGCTGACCGAGACCGAGACCCTGGCGGGCGCGCTCGACGCCTTTCACACCGCCGCCGGAGAGTTCGACCGTACGGTGCGGGAGGAGGCCGATCTCAACCGTACGGTGACGCTGCCGCAGTACCCGTGGTCGCCCCCGGAGCCGGTGAGCTGGACCGTCCGGCACGTCCTGATGCATGTCTTCCGGGAGATCGCGCACCACAGTGGCCACGCGGACATCGTGCGCGAGGCCCTGGACGGCGCCAGTACCACCGCCCGGATGGCGGAGGCAGCCTCGCGCGGGGAGTGACGCCGTGCGGGAGGCGGCCTCGCGCGGTGCCGTTCGTACGATCACCGTTCGCGGTCGCCGGGCCGCAGGCTCGGCGTGGCCGCTCCCGCGCCGTCTTCCCCGTACACCGCGCTGCCGAGCGGGAGCCCGGCAGCGCGGTCGGTCCGCCGCGCCTACTTGATGTCCATGTAGAAGAACTTGACGGTGAGTGACTGGCTCTCCGAGGTTCCGGCGGAGGAGACGCGGGAAACGAAAGCGCCCTTGAGCAGGTACTGCTTGACGGCGTTGTCCTGGTAGTCGAGGACCTCGACGGTGACGTCCTTGAGGCGCCCCTCACGATCCGCGACCGCGTCCTCGATCCAGCGGTCGACCGCGGCACTGCGGGTCGCGCCCCGTACCAGGGTCATCTCCTGCTCCGCGACACCGGAGACCTCCTGGAGGTATTCGGCGGGGGCTCCGTCCATCACCAGGCGGAAATTGTGAGCGCTGAGGGCGTCGCCCGGCTGGAGTCCGGCCATCGACCTGGCGGACGCGCCCTGCCCGCCGGGATTCCTTGCGGCGGATTCCTTCGCGCCGTCCTGCTTTAATCCGCCCGTGCCCGCTCCGTCGCCCTTCGCGGACGCACTGGACGCGGGCGACGGGCTGCCCTGCCCCTTGGCGTCACCGTCGTTGCAGGCTGTGAGCGAGAGACTCACGGCGACGGCCAGGGCGGCGAAGGTGAGTTTGTGAACGCGCATTGCTACTTCCTCGGATTCGGTCTGCCGGCCGCCCGCTGGAAGCGGGCATCTGTGGCCGTCAAGAGCAGCCCGGCCGAGCTTCCCGTTCCGCCCAACCGCCGCCTAATACATACCTGTTACACGCATCTCGGGTGCTGCGCGCGCCACCGCGGTCACATCCGCGCGCCCATTCCGCTACGGCGCGTCCGCCGCCACCACCAGGAAGTTCGGCAGGTGGACATAGCCGTCGAGCCCCGGCACCGCGTCCCGGGCCCCCTCGGACACCACCGGGTCGAGCCCCGGTTCCACGACCTCGCGCAGGCGGCAGCCCAGGGAGGCCAGTTCGTTGAGGTACGCGGAGAGCGGGCGGTGGAAGTCGCAGGCGACCGGGCCCGGGATCTCGTACTCCTCCAGATAGCGCCGTACGCGGTACTCGCCGTGCTCCCGCCACTCGGCCCGCAGCCCCTCGAACGCCGGGTGGACCACCGCGAACACGAACCGGCCACCGGGCCGCAGCGCCCTGACACAGGAGCGCATCGCCGGTCTCCAGTCCGGGATCGCCATGAACACCATGCTGCTCACCACCGCGTCGAAGGGACCCCGGGCGGGGCCGGTGTCCTCGGGCAGCCGGGCCAGATCCGCCCGGACGTACGTGATGCCGAGCCGCTCCCGTACCTCCCGCTCCCGGGCGAACGCGGTCATGCTCCCCGTCGGTTCGACGCCGACCACCCGGGCCCCGCGCCGGGCGAGCATCCGGCTGAAGTAGCCGTTGCCGCAGCCCGCGTCCAGCACCCGGCGGCCGTGGACATCTCCCAACAGGCGCTCCAGCACCGGGTTGACCAGATGGCGCTTGGCGAAGTCCCCGTCCTCCGACGTGGCTTCCATCGCCTCACGGGTGGCGGTGGCGTCCCACTGCCTGATCGCTGCCTCGTTCGTCCAGGAGGAAGTCATACGGCGACGGTAGGGGCGCGGGGCTGTGCGGGTCCCGGGCTTCGGACTTCCGTACCCCGCCTCCGGGGGTTTGCCCTAGGGTCCCGGGCATGGACCAGGCGACCGCAGGACTCGTGGGTGCGGCTATCGGTGTCTCAGGAACGGCGCTGACCGCGTTGGTCACGGCCTGGGCCGCACGTTTCAATCATGATCGTCAGCGGCAGCAGGTACGCAGGCAGGAGCAGCGGGAGGCGTTCGCCGCGCTCCTTGCCGCGGCCTACGGGATGCAGGCCACGGATCCCCAGAAGAAGAGCACCTACCGGCATGAGCGGGTCCCTCCTCCGCCGGGGCATCGGGGAATCTGGGTTCAGCCGATCAACGAATCCCACCTCGACCAGGCGTGGGCCGACGCCGTTCACCGGGAAGCCGACCGCGTTGCCCTTCAGATGCCCCTGATCGCGCTGTCGGGGCTCACGCTGTACTCCGAGGCCCGCCGGATCAATGATGTCGCGGAGGACCTCGCCAGGCAGATCCGGCAGAACTCCGGCGATGCGGGGCACGCCGTCCGGAACTGCTACGCCAATCTGGAAGTCGCCGTCGACCGCTTCACCGAAGCGGCGGCGCGCCATCTTGCCGACACCTGACGACCGGGAGTGGTCGCCCGGCCCGAACCGTGGTGCGGTCGGTCAGCGTCTGACGATCCGGTCGAGAACGGCGGCGGTGGCGGACTTGACCGATTCGCGGTGGTGGACAGGCTCCGCGGGCAGTTCGCTGGTCGGGCGAACCCCCCGGTCGGCGAGGAAATGGAGCAGGCGCAGGGTGCGCAGGCAGTTGCTGATGTGAGCGGGTACCGGGGTGCTGATGCGGTCGGACCCGAAGCGGTCGGCGATCGGATCCAGCCAGCCGACGGCGTCGCGTTCGCTGAGGTCGGTGCGGGTGAGGACCAGGGCGATCGCCCGCGCCAGGCGGTCGTCCTCCAGCTGGTCGTACACGTGGTCGGTGGGCGCCGTCAGCCGCGCGGCGGCCAGGTTCAGCATCCGCTCCGGCGCCACCTCGGAGTGGCGGCCGAAGCCGGCGAGCAGATCCGCGCCGTGCGCCACCGCGTGAAGCCAGCCGAGCGTCCCGTCGTGGCCGCGCAGATCCCGCTCCGCCGGGTACCAGCGCTCGAACGAGTCCACCCAGCCGGCCTTGAAGTCGCCTGCGGACACCAGCATGTTGAGCACCAGGGGCGCGAAGGTGCGGGCCTCGACCCGCGGGTCGGTGAACCGGGCGGCCATCTCGTCCCCCAGCTCCAGCCGCCGGGACGTCCCGATCGTCCCGCGGGCTATCCAGGTCGCGAGGACGGCATACGGCGCGCCGTCCCGGACCAGCGGATCGGGGTCCGCCAGGGCGCGGGACAGCTCACTGACGAGGTCGTCCACGGGCCGGTCGGCGGGCACGGCACAGTCGGCGGCCTCGATGCTGTTCCAGTCGGTCATGACGGGCAGATTAGGTCATTGCCGTCACCGAACGCCTGCGGATTATGTCCGGTATCCCTCTCGCTCCGTCAACTGCCGGGCGGGCGTGGCAGTTCTGTCGCCGAGGGCCTGTCCGGCATCGACCGGTGCTGTGACCGGGATGGTTCACCGTGGTCGGGAGACGGCTCACGGGGCGAGCGCCGTCCGCGAGGCGAGTGGTATTACTGGTGTATGCAGGAAGAGACCGCGCGGTCCGCGATCGACACATTTATCTCCGCGTTCAACGCCTCGGACGACAGCTATGTGACTGCGCTGCTCTCCCAGGCCCTGACCTCGGACGTGGTCTTCTGGGGGCCGTTGGGCCGCAGTGACGGGATCGAGGCGGTCGAGCGGTTCGTGCTGGACATCCGGCGCCACCCCGCGGGGACCGGCACGATGGTGCGCTGTTCGGCGGTGGACATGCCGGGCGAGTGGGCCCGGTACCAGTGGGTCTTCACGACGCCGGACGGAGGCCCCCGCCTGGCGGGAACGGACGTCGTCCATCTGCGGCAGAGCCTCATCGACCAGGTCATCGTCTTCGCGGGGGAGATCGAGTCGTCCGCGTCCTGAGCCGTTCTCCTCTGACGCCGCAGAGGCGTAGGCCGGGGTGGAGCACATCTCGACCCTCGTGCTTTGTGGCTCAGCGGCGGATGCCGGTGCCTCTGCGGGCGGACAGGTCGTCCAGGATCGGCCCGTCCGGCTGATCCGGACGGGCCCTCCGCGGGCGGCACAGAAGCCGCCGCCCCGCCCTCAGTCCAGGCAGAACTCGTTGCCCTCGGGGTCGGCCATCACGATGATCCCCTCGTCCACGCCGTCGGGTTCGAGCCGGTAGAGCCGCTGCGCGCCCAGCTTCTCCAGCCTGGCGGCCTCCACCTCCAGTGTGGCCATCCGCTCGTCCCCGCTCTGGCCGGGTGCCGCGCGCAGATCCAGGTGCAGGCGGTTCTTCGCCGTCTTGCCCTCCGGGACCTTCTGGAAGAACACCCGGGGCCCCTTGCCCTCCGGGTCCGTGATGGCCGACCGGCTGTTGTGCTGCTCGGGCGGTACGCCCCACGCCGTCAACGCGGACGGCCAGTCGGGGAAGCCCTCCGGCGGCGGCTGGACGCGATAGCCCAGTGCCTCGGCCCAGAACGCCGCCTGCGCGCCCGGATCGGCGCAGTCGTACGTCACCTGGAATTCCCTGGCCATGCTGCCTCCGACGCTCGAAAACCTGCCCTCGTCCGTGCCCCGGCCGTCTTCTCCCGGGACACCTCCCCATCCTCGCACCGCCCTCTGACAAGCCGCTCGCCCATCGGTGCGTCAAAAATCATGCAAGCATGCTTGTTTGTTTCCTGGGGCGCTGCCATGCTCCTGGGCACCACGCCTTGCCCCGAGGGGAGCGCACGTGTCCGATGCCGCAGCCATGATCGGCGGCCTGCTCGACGACCTGCTCGACGAGAGCGCGGAAATCGACCTGATGGTGGGGGAGTTGACGCCCGGACAGTGGGCTCTCGCGACGCCCGCCGCCGGGTGGTCCGTCGCCCATCAGGTCGCCCACCTCTCCTGGACCGACGAGGTCGCGCTGCTCGCCGCCGACGACCCCGGGGCGTTCGCCGGTGAGGTGACCAAGGCCCTGGAGCGCCCCGACTCCTTCGTCGACGAGGCCGCCGGGGAACTGGTGGCCGCCCACGGCCCGGACGCCCTGCTCGCACGCTGGCGGGCGGGCCGGCAGCGGCTCCACGAGGTGCTGCGCACCGCCCCGGCGGGGACCCGTATCCCCTGGTACGGGCCGCCCATGAGCGTCGCCTCGATGGCCACCGCGCGGATCATGGAGAGCTGGGCGCACGGGCAGGACATCGCCGACGCCCTCGGGGTGACCCGCACGCCGACCGCCCGGCTGCGGCATGTGGCGCGGATCGGGGTCCGGGCCCGGGACTACGCCTACGCGGTACGGGGGATCACGCCGCCCGGGGAGGAGTTCCGGGTGGAACTGTCCGTACCCGGCGGCGAGTCGCTCACGTACGGGCCCGAGGACGCCCCGCAGCGTGTCACCGGACCGCTCCTCGACTTCTGTCTCCTGGTCACCCGGCGCGCACACCGCGACGACCTCGCCATGACCGCCGTCGGGCCCGACGCCGGGCAGTGGCTGGACATCGCCCAGGCGTTCGCGGGCCCCGCGGGCACCGGGCGCCCACCCCGGAAGGCCCACTGATGCGGACCACACCCGTACCGCGCCCGCCGATACGGCCGGCGCGGACCGAACCCCTGCGGATCGGCAACGCCTCCGGGTTCTACGGCGACCGCTTCGACGCCGTGCGCGACATGCTCACCGGCGGGCCCCTCGACATCCTCACCGGCGACTATCTCGCCGAGCTGACCATGCTCATCCTCGGCCGAAGCCGCCTGAAGGACCCCCGTCGCGGGTACGCCACCACCTTCCTGCGCCAGCTCGAAGAAGGGCTCGGGCTCGCCCATGAGCGCGGGGTGAGGATCGTCGCCAACGCCGGGGGGCTCAACCCCGCCGGGCTGGCCGACGCCGTCCGCGAGCTGGCCGCCACGGTGGGTGTGCCCGTGCGCGTCGCCCATGTCGAGGGCGACAGCCTGCCCGTGCCCGAGGGCTGCCTCACCGCCAACGCCTACCTCGGCGGCGCGGGCATCGCCGCCTGTCTGCGGGCCGGGGCCGATGTCGTCGTCACCGGACGGGTCACCGACGCCGCCCTCGTCACCGGCCCCGCCGCCGCGCACTTCGGCTGGGGGCCGGGCGACCTCGACGCGCTCGCCGGGGCCGTCGTCGCCGGGCACGTGCTGGAGTGCGGCACCCAGGCCACCGGCGGGAACTACGCCTTCTTCGGCGAGCACGACATACGCCGCCCCGGCTTCCCGCTCGCCGAGATCCACGCCGACGGCTCGTCCGTCATCACCAAGCACCCCGGTACGGGCGGCGTCGTCGACATCGGCACCGTGACCGCCCAGCTCCTGTACGAGACCGGGGGCGCCCGGTACGCGGGGCCCGACGTCACCGCCCGCCTCGACACCGTACGGCTCACCCAGGACGGGCCGGACCGGGTCCGTGTCTCGGGGGTGCGGGGCGAGGCCCCGCCGCCGGCCCTCAAGGCCGGGCTCACCCGGCTCGGCGGCTGGCGCAACGAGGTCGTCTTCGTGCTGACCGGCCTCGACATCGAGGCCAAGGCGCGGCTCGTGCGCGAACAGTGCGAGGACGCCTTCGTCCGGGGCGGAGGCCGGCCGGCCGAGGTGCGCTGGGAGCTGGCCCGTACCGACCGGCCCGACGCGGCCACCGAGGAGACCGCCAGCGCACTGCTCCGGCTCGTCGTCCGCGACCAGGACGCCGAGCGCGTCGGGCGTGCCGTGTCGGGCGCCGCCGTGGAGCTGGCACTCGGCAGCTATCCGGGCTTCCATGTCACCGCCCCGCCCGGGAAGGGCGCGCCCTACGGGGTGTTCGAGGCCGTCCCCGTACCGGCCGGGGACGTCCCGCACCTCGCCGTCCTGCCGGACGGGGCGAAGCAAGCGGTGCCACCGGCCCCCGTCACCCGGGAACTGGAGGAACTCGCGGACCCGCCCGGCCTTCCCGTACCCCTGCCTCCCGGCCCCACCCGCACCGCACCCCTCGGGCGTATCGCGGGGGCCCGCAGCGGGGACAAGGGCGGCGACGCCAACGTGGGGGTCTGGGTGCGCACCGACGAGGCGTGGCGGTGGCTGGCGCACGAGCTGACCGTCGAGCGGTTCCGGGAACTGCTCCCGGAGACCGCCGGACTGACCGTCGTACGCCATGTCCTGCCGAACCTGCGCGCCCTGAACTTCACCGTCCGGGGCCTCCTGGGGGAAGGCGTCGCCGCGCAGGCCCGCTTCGACCCGCAGGCCAAGGCGGTGGGGGAGTGGCTGCGGTCCCGGTGCCTCCCGGTCCCGGTGGCCCTCCTGCCCGTCCCCGTCCCCGTCCCCGAAGCCGAAGCCGAAGCCGTATCCGAAGCCGACGCGGGTCCCGAAGCCGTCCCCGGACCTGAAGCCGATGCGGGACCCGGACCTGACGCCGGACCCGAAGCCCCGACCGCCCCCGCCCCGGAGGTGACCGCGTGACCGTCCTGCCGACCGCCCTCGACACCGCCGGACCCGAATACGCCGCCAACCGCGAGGCCATGCTCGGCAAGCTCGCCGAGCTGGACACCGAGCACGCCAAGGCCCTCGCGGGCGGCGGTGAGAAGTACCTCGCGCGGCACCGCAAGCGCGGCAAGCTCCTGGCCCGGGAACGGATCGAGCTGCTCCTCGACCCGGACACCCCGTTCCTGGAGCTGTCCCCGCTCGCCGCCTGGGGCAGCGACTACGCGGTGGGCGCGTCCCTCGTCACCGGGATCGGTGTGGTGTCGGGCGTCGAATGCCTGATCACCGCGAACGACCCGACCGTGCGCGGCGGCGCGTCGAACCCGTGGACGCTGAAGAAGGCCCTGCGCGCCAACGAGATCGCCTTCGCCAACCGGCTCCCCTGCATCAGCCTGGTGGAGTCGGGGGGCGCGGACCTGCCCTCCCAGAAGGAGATCTTCATCCCCGGCGGGGCGCTGTTCCGCGATCTGACCCGGCTCTCCGCCGCCGGTATCCCCACCGTCGCGGTCGTGTTCGGGAACTCGACGGCCGGTGGGGCGTACGTCCCCGGCATGTCGGACCACACCGTCATGATCCGGGAACAGTCCAAGGTCTTCCTCGGCGGGCCGCCCCTGGTGAAGATGGCCACGGGCGAGGAGAGCGACGACGAGTCGCTCGGCGGTGCCGAGATGCACGCCCGTACGTCCGGGCTCGCCGATCACTTCGCCGTGGACGAGCACGACGCTCTGCGCCGGGCCCGCCGGATCATCGCCCGGCTCAACTGGCGCAAGGCGCACGCCGATCCGGGCCCCGCCGAGCCGCCCGCGTACGACGAGGACGAGCTGATCGGGATCGTGCCGGGGGACCTGAAGGTGCCCTTCGACCCGCACGAGGTCATCGCCCGGCTCGTCGACGGTTCGGACTTCGACGCGTTCAAGCCGCTGTACGGGACCAGCCTGGTCACCGGGTGGGCCGCCCTGCACGGCTATCCCGTCGGCATCCTCGCCAACGCGCAGGGCGTGCTGTTCAGCGAGGAGTCGCAGAAGGCCGCCCAGTTCATCCAGCTCGCCAACCAGCGCGACATCCCGCTCCTCTTCCTGCACAACACCACCGGCTACATGGTCGGCAAGGAGTACGAGCAGGGCGGCATCATCAAGCACGGCGCGATGATGATCAACGCGGTGTCGAACTCCAAGGTCCCGCATCTCTCCGTGCTGATGGGCGCCTCCTACGGCGCCGGGCACTACGGCATGTGCGGTCGCGCCTACGACCCCCGCTTCCTCTTCGCCTGGCCCGGCAGCAAGTCCGCCGTCATGGGGCCGCAGCAGCTCGCGGGGGTGCTCTCCCTGGTGGCCCGCGCCTCCTCCGCCGCGAAGGGGCTGCCGTACGACGACGAGGCGGACGCCGGGCTGCGCGCCATGGTGGAGCAGCAGATCGAGTCGGAGTCGCTGCCGATGTTCCTCTCCGGGCGGCTGTACGACGACGGGGTCATCGACCCGCGCGACACCAGGACCGTCCTCGGGATGTGCCTGTCCGCGATCCACACCGCCCCGGTCGAAGGCGCCCGCGGCGGCTTCGGCATCTTCCGGATGTGAGGCCCCAGATGATCTCCACTCTGCTCGTCGCCAACCGGGGCGAGATCGCCTGCCGGATCTTCCGCACCTGCCGCGATCTGGGCATCACCGGCGTCGCCGTGTACTCGGACGCCGACGCGGACGCCCTGCACGTGCGGGAGGCCGACCTCGCCGTACGGCTCCCGGGAGCCGCCCCGGCGGACACGTATCTGCGCGGCGATCTCGTCGTGGCCGCCGCGCTGGCGGCGGGCGCCGACGCGGTGCATCCCGGGTACGGCTTCCTCTCCGAGAACGCCGCGTTCGCCGCCGCCGTCCAGGACGCCGGGCTCCGCTGGATCGGGCCGCCGGTGAAGGCCATCGAGCTGATGGCGTCCAAGACCAGGGCCAAGGAGCTGATGGGGGCGGCCGGAGTGCCGCTGCTGGAGCCCCTGGACACCGGGAGCGTGACCGCCGCCGATCTGCCGCTGCTGCTGAAGGCCGCGTCCGGCGGGGGCGGGCGCGGAATGCGGGTCGTACGGGAACTGGGCGCGCTGGAGGCCGAGGTGCGGGCCGCCTCCGCCGAGGCGACGGCCGCCTTCGGGGACGGCGAGGTGTTCGCCGAGCCGTACGTGGAGCGCGGCCGGCATGTCGAGGTCCAGGTCATGGCGGACGCGCACGGCGCCGTATGGGCGCTCGGGACCAGGGACTGCTCGCTCCAGCGCCGCCACCAGAAGGTGATCGAGGAGGCCCCGGCACCCGGCCTGGACGACGCGCTGCGGGCCGCTCTGCACGAGGCGGCCGTCGCCGCCGCGCGGGCCGTCGGCTATGTGGGCGCGGGCACCGTCGAGTTCCTGCTGTCGGACGGGGGGCGCCCGTACTTCCTGGAGATGAACACCCGGCTCCAGGTCGAACACCCGGTGACGGAAGCGGTGTTCGGGCTCGACCTGGTCGCGCTGCAACTGCGGGTCGCGGAGGGGGAGCCGCTGCCCGCCGACGGGCCGCCGCAGCCCGTGGGGCACGCCGTCGAGGCCCGGCTCTACGCCGAGGACCCGGCGCGCGACTGGCAGCCGCAGACCGGGCGGCTGACCGCGCTGGAGGTCCCGGACGCGCCCGGACTGCGCCTGGACACCGGATACACCGGCGGCGACACCATCGGCGTCCACTACGACCCGATGATCGCCAAGGTCATCGCCCACGCGCCCACCCGCACCGCAGCCGTACGCCTCCTCGCCCGCGCCCTGGAACGCGCCCGCGTCCACGGCCCGGTCACCAACCGCGATCTGCTCGTACGGTCCCTGCGCCACCCGGACTTCGCCGCCGCCCGCTTGGACACCGGTTTCTACGACCGGAACCTGGCGGACCTCACCGGCCCGGGGGACGGCGACCCGGCCCGCGCCGCCCTCGCCGCCGCCCTCGCCCAGGCCGTGCGCACCGGCCCCGGGACCGGCACCGTCCCCGGCCGCCTCGGAGCCTGGCGCAACGTGCCCTCGCAGCCGCAGACCAAGCGCTACCGCAGCCTGCCGGACGGGGCCGAGCACGAGGCCGTCTACCGCACCACCCGTGGCGGCCCGGTGCCGCACGACGCACCCGGCGTCCGCGTCCTCGCCGTCCGCCCCGACCGGGTCACCCTCGAAACCGGCGGTGTCACCCGGCACTTCGACATCACCGTCCACGGCGACCGGGTGTACGTGGACGGCGCCACCGGCTCGTACACCTTCACCGCACTGCCCCGCTTCACCGACCCCGGCACCCGGACCGAACCCGGTTCGCTGCTCGCCCCGATGCCCGGCACCGTCGTACGCCTCGCGGACGGGCTGGCCCCGGGCGTGCCCGTGACGGCCGGGCAGCCGCTGATCTGGCTGGAGGCGATGAAGATGGAGCACCGCATCCTCGCCCCCGCCTCCGGCACCCTCACCGCTCTGCTCGCCGAACCCGGCCGTCAGGTCGAGGTCGGCGCCCTGCTCGCCGTCGTCACCGAACCCGCCGCACCGGAGGAGAACGTATGAGCACCGTCCTCGAAACCGAAGAACACCAGGCGCTGCGCGCCGCCGTCGCCGCCCTCGGCAAGCGTTACGGCCGCGACTACATGACCTCCGTGATCAGCGAGGGCACTCACCCCCGCGAGCTGTGGGACGAGGCCGCCAAGCTCGGCTACCTCGGGGTGAACCTGCCCGAGGAGTACGGCGGAGGCGGCGGCGGCCTGGCCGAACTCTCCATAGTCCTGGAGGAGTTGGGGGCGGCGGGTGCTCCCCTGCTGATGATGGTCGTCTCGCCGGCGATCTGCGGCACCGTCATCGCCCGCTTCGGCACCGAGGCGCAGAAGCGGAAGTGGCTGCCGGGACTCGCCGACGGCACCCTCACCATGGCCTTCGGCATCACCGAGCCGGACGCCGGCTCCAACTCGCACCGCATCACCACCACCGCCCGCCGCGACGGCTCCGGGCCCGACGCGGACTGGCTGCTCACCGGCCGCAAGGTCTTCGTCTCCGGTGTGGACGTCGCCGACGCCACCCTGATCGTCGGCCGGACCGAGGACGCCAGGTCCGGCAAGCTCAAGCCGTGCCTGTTCATCGTGGAGCGCGAGGCCCCGGGGTTCGGGCGCTCGCGGATCGACATGGAACTCCAGGCGCCGGAGAAGCAGTTCGAGCTGGTCCTGGACGACGTCCGGCTGCCCGCCGACGCACTCGTCGGCGACGAGGACGCCGGGCTGCTCCAGCTCTTCGCCGGGCTGAACCCGGAACGCGTCATGACCGCCGCCTTCGGCATCGGCATGGGCCGGTACGCGCTCGGCCGGGCCGTCGAGTACGCCAGGACCCGCCAGGTGTGGCGCGAGCCCATCGGCTCCCACCAGGCCATCGCACACCCGCTGGCCACCGCGCACATCGAGCTGGAGCTCGCCCGGCTGATGATGCAGAAGGCCGCCAGGCTGTACGACGACGGCGATGACATCGGCGCGGGCGAGGCCGCGAACATGGCGAAGTACGCGGCCGGAGAGGCCTGTGTGAAGGCGGTCGACCAGGCCGTCCACACCCTCGGCGGCAACGGCCTCACCCGCGAGTACGGGCTCGCCGCGCTGATCACCGCGTCCCGGGTGGCCCGGATCGCCCCGGTCAGCCGGGAGATGATCCTGAACTACGTGTCCCACCAGTCGCTCGGTCTGCCCAAGTCGTACTGACGCGGACGCGGCGGCGCACGGGTTCGGTCCGGAGTCTCCCCAAGCCCTGCTGCCACAGGCGATTCTGGGACCGACCGGCACATGGGGGGCGACGTCGCCCCCCAT
Organism: Streptomyces sp. NPDC001787; assembly: GCF_040297465.1. NCBI lineage: Bacteria > Bacillati > Actinomycetota > Actinomycetes > Kitasatosporales > Streptomycetaceae > Streptomyces > Streptomyces sp. NPDC001787. The sequence continues at coordinate 71,222 of NZ_JBEOZE010000036.1, read as the reverse complement.
GTGCCGGTCGGTCCGGCTCCCGGCCGGTCCGCACCGGCCCGCCTCTCCACCTCCGTACGGCGCCCCCGCCCGCTCCACGGCACGGGGGCGCCGATCCGGCCACACCACGACCTCAGGGGACCGCCATGGTGTTCCGCAGCGAGTACGCAGATGTCCAGGCCCTCGACACACCCATCCACGAAGCGGTCCTGGGGGAGGCCGCGCGGTTCGGCGACACCGTCGCCCTTGTCGACGGGACGAACGGCGCCACGCTCACCTACGCCCAGCTCGACGGCTTCCACCGGCGCGTCGCCGCCGCCCTCGCCGAGTCCGGACTCCGCAAGGGCGACGTCCTGGCGCTGCACAGCCCCAATACGATCGCCTACCCCGCCGTCTTCTACGGGGCCACGCGCGCCGGTGCCTCCGTCACCACGGTCCACCCGCTCGCCACGGCCGAGGAGTTCGCCAAGCAGCTGCGCGACTCCGGTGCCCGCTGGATCGTCACCGTGTCCCCGCTCCTCGAAGCCGCCCGCCGGGCCGCCGCACTCGCGGGCGGGGTCGAGGAGATATTCGTCTGCGACCGGGCCGAGGGCCATCGCTCCGTCCAGGACATGGCGGGCTCCACCGCCCCCGAACCGCGGATCGCCTTCGAGCCCGGTGAGGACGTGGCGGCCCTCCCGTACTCCTCGGGCACCACCGGCGCTCCCAAGGGCGTCATGCTCACGCACCGCTCCATCGCGACCAATCTGGAGCAGCTGCGTCCGCTCGTTCCCTCCGGCCCCGGCGACCGCATCCTCGCCGTGCTCCCCTTCTTCCACATCTACGGCCTCACCGCGCTGATGAACGCCCCGTTGCGCAGCGGTGCCACGGTCGTCGTGCTGCCGCGCTTCGACCTCGTGGACTTCCTCTCCGTGATCGAGGAGCAGCGGATCACCGGCCTGTTCGTGGCGCCGCCGATCGTGCTGGCGCTGGCCAAGCACCCGGTGGTGGACCAGTACGACCTGTCGTCGCTCGCCTACATCGTCAGTTCCGCCGCCCCGCTGGACGCCGCGCTCGCCTCCGCCTGCGCCGAGCGGCTGGGACTGCCCGTCCGTCAGGCGTACGGGATGACGGAACTGTCGCCCGGTACGCATGTGGTGCCGCTGTCCGCCGGGAACCCGCCGCCCGGCTCCGTCGGGAAGCTGCTGCCCAGCACCGAGATGCGGATCGTGTCCCTCGACGAACCGGGCCGGGACGCGGACGCCGGGACCGTCGGGGAGGTCCTCATCCGGGGCCCCCAGGTGATGAAGGGCTACCTCGGCCGCCCGGAGGCCACCGCCGGGATGATCGACGCGGAGGGCTGGGTGCACACCGGGGACATCGGCCGGGTCGACGCGGACGGCTGGCTGTTCGTCGTCGACCGGGTCAAGGAGCTGATCAAGTACAAGGGCTACCAGGTCGCCCCCGCCGAGCTGGAGGCCCTGCTGCTGGGCCATGAGCACCTCGCGGACGCGGCCGTCATCGGGGTGTACGACGAGGACGGCAACGAGGTCCCCAAGGCGTATCTGGTCCGCAGACCGTCACCCGCCGCCGAGGCCCTCACAGCGCAGGACGTCATGGCGTACGTCGCCGAGCGCGTCGCCCCGTACAAGAAGGTCCGGCGGGCCGAGTTCATCGACGCCGTACCGCGCGCCGCGTCGGGGAAGATCCTCAGGCGCGAACTGCGCGACCGAGAGAAGGGAACGACCGCATGACGCACGGGGCTCTGACCGCGCCCGCCCACGACCGGGGCATCACCACCCTCACCCTGGACGCGCCGGCGAACCGCAACGCGCTCTCCGCGCGGCTCGTCGGCGACCTGTCGGCGGCGCTGGAGAGGTGCGCGGCCGACGACTCGGTACGGGCGGTCGTCCTCACCCACACCGGCAACACCTTCTGCGCGGGCGCCGACCTCAAGTCCCCGCCCGACCCGGCCGCGTTCGTCGCCCTGATGCGCGGTGTCATCGCGCTCCCCAAGCCCGTCGTGGCACGGGTCACCGGACACGTCCGGGCCGGCGGTCTCGGCCTCCTGGCGGCCTGCGACATCTCGGTGGCCGGTCCCGGCGCGAGCTTCGCGCTCACCGAGTCCCGGCTGGGCCTCGCGCCGACCGTCATCTCCCTGCCCCTGCTGCCCCGTCTCGACCGGGCCGCCGCGAGCCGCTACTTCCTCACCGGGGAACGCTTCGACGCGGCCGAGGCCGCCCGCATCGGCCTCGTCACGGTGGCGGACGAGGACGTCGACAAGGCACTCGTACCCGTACTGGACGGACTGCGCAGGGCCTCGCCGCAGGGGCTGATGGCGTCGAAGGAGCTGGTCACGGCTACGGTTCTGCAGAGCTTCGACCAGCACGCCGAAGACCTCATCGCCCGCTCGGCAGCGCTCTTCGCCTCCGCCGAGGCACGGGAGGGGATGACGGCCTTCCTCGAACGACGGGACCCCGCATGGGTGTGGTGACACCCCCCAAGACCCCCAACACCCCCAAACAGGACCGCAGCCGGGCCACCCGGCAGCGGCTCCTGGAAGCGGCGGTCGCCTGCCTGGCCGAACACGGCTGGGCGGGCTCCACCGTCTCCGTGGTGGCCGAACGCGCCGGAGTCTCGCGCGGCGCGGCCCAGCACCACTTCCCCACCCGCGAGGACCTGTTCACCGGAGCCGTGGAGTACGTCGCCGAGGAGCGTTCCGCCGCCCTGCGCGCACTGCCCGCCCAGGGCCGCGGGGAGATCGTCGCGGCCCTGGTCGGCCTGTACACCGGACCGCTCTTCCGCGCCGCGCTCCACCTCTGGGTGGCCGCCTCCAACGAGGCCCAGCTCCGCCCCCGCGTCACCGAACTCGAAGCCCGGGTGGGCCGCGAGACCCACCGCATCGCCGTGGACCTCCTGGGCGCGGACGAGACCCGCCCCGGCGTGCGCGAGACGGTCCAGGGTCTCCTGGACATGGCCCGGGGCCTGGGCCTGGCCAACCTCCTCACCGACGACACCGCCCGCCGCGAGCGCGTCGTCGCGCAGTGGGCGGCGGTGCTGGACGAGGCGCTGGGCTGAGGGGCGGCGCCTCGCCGGGGAGCGGGGGAGGGCCGGGCGGCCCGGGACCGGTCCGCGGACCTCTGCGGCCGTCTCCGCAGGGTGCCGGGTGCCGGGTGTCCTCAGTGCCCGGTCTTCTCCGGACGGGTGTAGAGCCGGCCGTCCGCCCAGATGTAGCGGGCCCGGCCCCATTCGGCGGCCGAGGCGACGTCCGGGAAGAAGCCGCGTCCGTTGCCGTTGGCACTGGTGTTGCACAGGACGGGGATGCCGGTCAGTTCCTCGTACGCCGTGAGGATCCGGGCGATGGCGCTGTCGGAGGCGGAGCTGACCGTCTGGAGCCGGGCGGTGCCGTCGAGGTGGACGACCGCCGGAACGCGGCCCGCCCACTGCGGACGTACTCGGTGGTCGAAGAGCATGAACGGGTCGTCGCCGCCCGGATCGAACACCTCACTCGCCCGGTGTGCGAGACAGACCGGCGCGACCGGCCGGTAGGCCGCCCGGTCCTTCATCGTGTTGAGCAGGTCCTTGGTCCCGGCGTCGGTGGCCGGGGCGATGATGCTGCGGCTTCCCAGCGCCCTGGGCCCGAGCTCCGCCCGGCCGGAGAGGACGACGACAGGGGACCCGTCGGTGTGCAGCAGTCCGGCCAGCCGGCGTTCGTCGCAGTCCTGTACGCGCCACCCCTCCGGCAGGGTCCCGACGGGCCCGGGGCGGGGGCCGCCGCGGACGTCCCAGACGAGCGAGTGATGCTCCGTGGTGCTGACCATCTCGCAGCAGGCGGTGCCGATGGCGGCGCCGGAATCATTGGGGAACGGCGGGATCCAGATCTCCTCGAAGAGCCCGGCTGCCCGGATCGCCGAGTTCCATTTGATGTTGAGCGCACAGCCGCCGGCCATGACGAGACGCGGACGCCGGCCCCGGTGCCCGTCGTGCACCACGGCTGTCAGGGCGGATACGAGGGCGCGGCTCAGATACTCCTGGAAGGTCGCGACGAGGTCGGCGTCCGACAGGCCCGGAAGGAGATGCGCGCGCTCGGCGGCCAGCCGCCGGCCCAGGGCGAGGCCTCTCTCCCCGGCCGCCTCCGGCATCTCCGCGAGGAGGGTGTCGAGAACCGGGAACGCGTCCTGCTCGACCTGGCCCAGTGCCGCGTAGGCCATCGCCTTTCCGGCGATCGAGCGGTAGTGATCCGCGTCCGCGTCCACGTGCGTGGCGAAATCGAACTGCGAGGTGTCCGCACGGAAGGGCCCGAACTGGGAACAGAACAACGCGAACACGTTTCCGCGGAAGGGCAGCAGGCCGGCCACGGGCCGCACGGACCGCCCCCGGGACGAGATCTCGTACAGTCTGGCCGTGATGCCCCCGTCCCACACCAGGGCGAGAGTGTCATCGCCCCGCGCGGCGAAGGGGCTGGAGCAGTAGGCGCCGAGCAGGTGGTTCGCCACATGGTGGTAGCTGGCGTAGCCGGAGGTGCTCTTGCCGAAGTCGTGATCCGTGAAGGTGTAGCGGTGCAGCGGGTCCGGCGACAGGAAACCATCGACGTACGGCGCCACCGGCAGGGCGAGGGGATCTCCGTTCCGGGACGTGGGCACGGTCCACGGGTTCTCGCCGGCCGTCCGCCAGCCGTCCACGACGAAGCGGTCGATGTCCTCGGGCTCCATTCCCTCGGACCTGAGGATGTCCGGCACCCGGCTGAGATCCCCGAGCGGACTGTAGCGCCGATCGTTGCCGATCTTCTCCGTCTCGATACTGAAGACCAGACGGTTTCCGTCGATGACCGCGAGACCGCCGTCGTGTGAGACCTTGACACCGCAGATCAGCAAGGGATTACCTTCCTCACGGCTGAGATATCGCTGAATCGGGCCTGAAGTGCCCGCCCGGGGAATCTCCCGGTGGCATGCCCGGTGAGCGCCGTGCGAAACGGTTCTTCTCGGCCTCCGGAGTGCCGCGGGGGACGCGGTCCGGCTTTGAACGAATGGCTTGATTCCCCTGGTTCATCGGAAAGCGAGGAGAGCAGTCGTTCTCCGAACGGAAGCTCGGATACCCGGTCTCGGGCCGGCGGTTATCGGCCGGGGTAGATACAGGGATCACCTACGGCTTCCGAGTGAAATGTGGGGACCATGATCAAGCCAACACCCGACGTTCGGCACTCCTTCGAACCCTTCACCTGGCACCTCGCCGCCGGACTTCTGACCTCCGGACAACTGCGTGACCTGGAACGCGAACAGCCGACCGCGGGCATCGGCCGGAGGGTGGCCGAAGGGGTGTCCCGCGTCGACACCGACCGGGTCGCCCGGCTCACCGTGGTGCTGGAGTACTGGCTGCCGGGGAACTGACCACCGTCACCGGGCGCCGTGGCCGGACACGCCGATGGATCCTCGGCTTTCGTCCGCCATTCAAGGAATTCCCTTTCCCTGAGGGCGGACAAATCGAATTCGGCTACTCAAAGGAACTGATCCGGCCAGTACTTTCCGAACGCCGGAAACACTCGTGCGAATTCAATGTTCATTACGGTGCATGAACTTCAAGAACATTGACCCTAAGATGACCACTCGTTAACCTCTGTGTGTCCCGCCCGGTCATGGTCACGCTTTATGGGGGCGTGGTGCCGGCGGATCGAACAGGGGGAATTCGAATGCGTGTGGGAATTTCCAAGTGTGTTTCGACAGTGATCGGTCTCGCGGCCGCCGCGGTGCTGGCGACGGCCCCCGGAGCCTGGGCGAACTGGACGAGCCACATCCACTCCTGGACGGACGGCGAGACATCCAAGACGAAATGGGCCGACGGAGGCTACAGCCAGATCCTTTTCACCGGATGCCAGGCGGAGAACGCCACGAAGAAGCGCGTGGTCGTCAAACTCTGGGACTACGACGCGCTCACGGCCAATGACTACTACGGCAAGAAGACCTTCACCGCCTGCTTCAACAGCGGCTCCTCGACGAGCAGCGGCGAGTGGACGGGACTTCCGTCGGAGCCCGACTTCTTCTTCGAGGCCGACAGGATCGGCCAGGGCGGCAGCTGCTGCCTGCTGCATGTGGGCAAGGTGAACGTGGACACCACCAAGGCCGACAGCTGAATTCCTCGCCGAGGCGCGGTGTCCCTGCGGGGGCGCCGCGCCTCGGCCCGTCCCGAAGCCGCCACGAGGAAACCGTTGAGAGCACTCACCCGAATCCGGTCGAGCAGCGCGATCTGGGTCGCGCCCGTCGTCCTGCTGCTCATGCTGGCCTACTACCTCACCGACATCCAGGACGATCTGCGTCTGGATCCCCTCGGCTACGCCCCCACCGTCATCGACGCGGTGCTGCGGAACCTGACACCCGTGGCCTACGCGGTGGCGGCGGCGCTCGGTGCCTGGGAGGCGCGCAAGCTGGGGAAGTCGGACCTGTGGCAGTGGGGCGCCGTACGCTCCCGCTACACCATCGCCGCCCACAGCCTCGTCCCCGTGGTCGTGCTGGCCTGGCTGATCCTGGTCCTGCCCACGCTGTGCGGTCTGGTCCAGAAGCGGACTCCCCCCGACGCGGCGGGGATCGGGCTCGTCGCCTTCGCCATGCTGCTCTGTGCCGCCCACGCGGTGATCGGCTTCGCCTGGGGGGTCGGGGTACGGCACATCGCGGCCGTGCCGGTGATCGCGGTCGTCGACTTCCTGTTCGTCGGCTGGTCCGTGGCCCTGACGCTCCCCTGGCCCCGGCATCTCACCGGACTCCTCTCGGGCAAGCTGATGTTCGGCGAGCTGCCCACGGTGTCCTCGTTCGCGGCCCCGCTCCTGATCGCGCTCGGCCTCTGCACGGCCGTTGTCCTGCTCTGGTCGGGACCGCGCCGCCCCTGGCTGCGGTCGGCGCTCGCGGCAGCGGTGGCGATGGGCGGCGTCGGCGGGGCGTACACCCTGGTCAAGGACTGGAGTTACGTGGCTCCGCGGAGCATGGGCCATGGGCCGGTGTCGTGCGCGGGCGAGAAGCCCCGTATCTGCCTGCCGTCCGCCCGCGCCGGGGCGCTCCCCGCCCTGAGCGAGGACGTGGACAGCACCCTGAAGGTGCTCCGGGCGGCGGAGATCGAGGCCCGGCCGGCCACGATCACCGACTCCTTCACCGCGATCCGGTACCCGGAGCCGTCCACCGCGACCGCGTGGCACATTCCTCTCGCGCCCGGCACCGCGCGCTACCAAGTGGCCCGTGCGGCGGTCCGTTTCACCTGCGAGGATCCGGCGACCGGCCTCGCCCGGCAGGCGTACTACTGGGTGTCCGTGAAGGTCGGGGAGGGGGACACCTACCTCTGGCGCCTCGCGGCCGAGCCCGACTTCACCGCCCGCAGCCGTGACGCGCTGCGCACGCGGGTGGACGAGGTGCTCGGAATGAGCGTGCGGGACCAGACGGGCTGGTTCCGGCGCACGGTGGCCGCCGCCTGCGAGCGGGCGGCGTGATGTGGTGGTTCAAGGCCCGCCGGGTCCATACCCATCTGCCGGCCGGCCTGCTGCTGTTCGTCCTGCTGGCGGCGATGGTCCAGGACGGGCCGGTGCCCCTGCCGTCGATCTCGCTCGGCACCTCGGAGGGCGCGCAGGCCATGCTCTTCGTGCCGCTCGCCCTGACGGCGGTCCTGTTCAACTGCCTGGGTTCGCGGCTCGGACCGGCCGAGGACTCCGGCGTCCGGCCCGTGCGCGTGTACGACGCCCTGCTGGCCCTCGGCGTCGTCGCGCTCGCGGGGCCGATCGGCTCCGCGCTGGCCGAGGTGACCGGCTCCCGGGCGGCCCGGACCCTGGACCGCAACACCGCCTTCCTCGCCGGACTCACCCTGCTGTGCGGCGCGTTGTTCGGCAGCTCGGCCGTGCTCATGCCCGCGGTGTGGCCGCTGCTGGTCGTCATGTTCGGACTGCGCGGCCCGGGTGACCCCTATCCGTGGACCGTGCTGCTCGAACCGGCCCATACCTGGTACGCCACCACCGGGGCCGTGCTGATGCTGGCCGTCGGCATCGGCTTCCACATCTTCTGCCCACGGAGGCCCGCGTGACCGTCGTCCTGGAATCCTGCACCTATGCGTACGGGCGTCGCCGCCGTCCCGTACTGCGGGATCTCGACTTCCGGCTGCCGGACGGGCTGACGATCCTCCTGGGGCCCAACGGCGCGGGCAAGTCCACCCTGTTGAGGCTCGCCGCCGCGGTCGCCCCGCCCTGCCGCGGGACGGTGACCCTGGACGGGGCGTCCGCGCGGACCAGGGAGTACCGCCGGGCGGTGGCGTGGATGCCGCAGACCATCACGCCCCTGCCCTCCCTCACGGTCCGGGAGTACGTCGCGTACGTGGGGTGGCTCAAGGGCATGGACCGGCGCGGCGCGTGGGAGCGGGCCCCGCGGGCCCTGGACCGTGTGGAGATCGGCGAACTGTCCGAGGAGCGGACCGACCGGCTCTCCGGGGGCCAGCTGCGCAGAGTGGGCGTGGCCTGCGCTCTTGTGCACGAGGCCAGGGTGATGCTCCTCGACGAGCCGACGGCCGGTATGGACCCGCGCCAGCGGCGCGTCTTCCGGGACCTGCTGGCGGGCCTGAAGAAAGACGTCAGGATCCTGATGTCCACCCATGACGTCGCCGATCTCGCGGAGGAGGCCGACCATGTGTCGGTCCTCGCGGCCGGGCGGCTCGTCCTCAACGGATCGACCGCGGACTTCCTCGCCCACACGCCCGCGGGCACCGCCGAGGGCAGGAGCGCCGAGGGTGCCTACACGGCGCTCCTGGAGTCGGTCTGAACGGATCCCCGCGGGCCCACCCGGCCCCGGTGCCAGGGGGCCGGTGCCCGGTGCCCCGGCCCGCGCGGGAGCGGTCAGTTGCCCAGGTCCGCCAGCTGGTCGAAGCCCGCGATCCCGGCCGGGTTCCGCGTCCCGGGACCGATGTACGTCGCCGAGGGGCGCACCAGGCGGCCCGTGCGCTTCTGCTCCAGGATGTGCGCCGACCAGCCCGCCGTACGGGCACAGGTGAACATCGACGTGAACATGTGCGCCGGGACCTCCGCGAAGTCCAGCACGATGGCCGCCCAGAACTCCACGTTCGTCGCCAGCACCCGGTCGGGGCGCCGTGCGTGCAGCTCCTCCAGCGCGGCCTTCTCCAGCGCCTCCGCCACCTCGAAGCGCGGCGCGGCCAGCTCCCTGGCCGTACGGCGCAGGACGCGGGCCCGGGGGTCCTCGGCGCGGTACACCCGGTGACCGAAGCCCATCAGGCGCTCGCCCCGGTCCAGGGCCTTCTTCACGTACGCCGTCGCGTCGCCGGTGCGCTCGATCTCCTCGATCATGCCGAGGACCCGGGACGGCGCGCCGCCGTGCAGCGGGCCCGACATCGCGCCCACCGCGCCGGACAGCGCCGCCGCCACGTCGGCGCCCGTCGAGGCGATGACCCGGGCGGTGAACGTGGAGGCGTTCATGCCGTGCTCGGCGGCCGAGGTCCAGTAGGCGTCGACGGCCTTGACGTGCTGGGGGTCAGGCTCACCGCGCCAGCGGATCATGAACCGCTCGACCACGGACCGTGCCTTGTCGATCTCGTTCTGCGGCACCATCGGCAGCCCCTGGCCGCGCGCCGACTGTGCGACGTACGACAGGGCCATCACGGCGGCGCGTGCCAGATCGTCGCGGGCGGTCGCCTCGTCGATGTCCAGCAGCGGTTTCAGGCCCCACACGGGGGCGAGCATCGCCAGCGCGGCCTGCACATCGACCCGGATGTCACCGGAGTGGACAGGGATCGGGAACGGTTCGGCGGGCGGCAGACCGGGGTTGAACGCCCCGTCCACCAGCAGGCCCCAGACGTTGCCGAAGGACACCTGGCCGACGAGGTCCTCGATGTCGACCCCGCGGTAGCGGAGCGAGCCGCCTTCCTTGTCGGGTTCGGCGATCTCCGTCTCGAAGGCGACGACTCCCTCTAGTCCCGGTACGAAGTCGGACATCAGACGGCTCCCTCAGTTCGGCGGCGGGTGGTGGCTGTATGAAGGCCACAAGGGCCTGCCCCAAGATATTGGCGGGTTCCGATGACACGGGGAAGCGTGACATCCGGCACAGCACCCCATTTCGACGGTGAGCGATTACCACCCCTCCTCGCCGGGCACACTTGCCCGCTGCGGCAGGATGACCCCGTGCCCACACGAGACGACAAGGCCCCCTCCGCTGCCTCCTCCGCTCCTGCCTCCGTTCCTTCCCCCGGTTCCGATTGCACCACTGATCCGGCGGCGATGCGCGAGCAGTACCGTTCGCAGGAGTTCGTCGAGCAGGACCTCAGCCCCGACCCGATGGACCAGTTCGCCCGCTGGTTCCGCCAGGTCGCGGCGGGCGGCGTGCTCCACGAGCCGAACGCCATGGTGGTCTCCACCGCCACCCCTGAGGGCCGCCCGTCCTCGCGCACGGTGCTGCTGAAGCACTACGACACCCGCGGCTTCGTCTTCTTCACGAACTACGAGTCCCGCAAGGGCCGCGAACTGACCGCGAATCCGTACGCCTCGCTGCTCTTCCCCTGGCACCCGCTGGCCCGCCAGGTCATCGTCACCGGCAGCGCGGTCCGGGTCTCCCGCGAGGAGACCATCGCCTACTTCCGTACCCGCCCGCACGGCTCCCAGCTGGGCGCGTGGGCCAGTGCCCAGTCCACGGTCATCGGCTCCCGTCAGGAGCTCATCACGCGTTACGAGGACCTGGCCGCCCGCTACCCGGAGGGCGAGAAGGTCCCGGCCCCGCCGCACTGGGGCGGCTTCCGGGTCGTCCCGGACACGATCGAGTTCTGGCAGGGGCACGAGAACCGGCTGCACGACCGGCTGCGGTACGTGCGCGAGGACGCGGGCTGGCGGGTGGAGCGGCTCTGCCCGTAGGGCGTGCGCGCGGCCCCGGACACGGGGCGTGCGCGCGGCCCCGGACACGCAGAAACCCGCAGGCTCTGGTCCCTCCTTGCGGAGGGGCCGGCCGGACTTACCGGCGAGCCTGCGGGTCGGTGACTGCTTGGGATTGGCCGATGACCGGCCTGCACTGCAAGAGCGCGACAACGGGCGTCAGCCCGCAGCCACCTCACGAGTCCGAAGATAAATCACTTCCGGAACACCTCCTCTCTTGTGTGCCTTCAGCCTAGGAAACCCCGCCGGGAGCCTCAACCCATTTAATGCGCCGAGCGGGGAGGGGTGTCACGGAACGGCTCCTGCCCGTCACGGACACGGTGAACGCGCCCCGGGCCGGGGACGCCCGATGCGCACGGAGTGACGTGCCGCGCACGCTCCGCCGTGCCGCGGGTGAACTCCCGCCGACGCCGGGAGGAGCCGAAGGGGTCGGCCGGATTTCGGTGAAGTGGCTGTGCTCCGGGTCACGTTCGAGTTGAATGGTGTGACGTGCGGTAATGCGTGCGGCACCACGCGCGGCCCGGGTCTTTCGCCGGGACCGGGCCGGACCGGGGAGCGGGGCGCGGCACGCCGGCCCGACCTGATCCACACGAGCGGCCCCAGGGGCCGACACGTCCTGCGGGAGGTACGGAGTGAGTGCTTCCAGGAGCAGTGGGACCACCGACGCTCTCGGGCCGGAGGAGGACCCCGTGAGCGCGGCCCCGACGGCCCCGGACCGCGTCGCGGTCCCCGGGTCCGAACTGCTCGCCGCGCTGCTCGACGGGATGGACGCCGCCCTGTGCGCGTTCGACGCGGGCGGCACGATCACCCACTGGAACCGTGAGGCCGAGCGGATTCTCGGCTGGTCCGCCGGCGAGGCGGTGGGCCGGACCGGATTCGCGGGCTGGGCCGTGCGACGGGCCGACGCGGACGAGGTGCGGGGGAGGCTGATGGCCGCCATGTCCGCGCCGGGGCGCCTGGTGCACGAATTCGCGCTGCTGCGCAAGGACGGCGGCCGGGTGCTCGTACGGACCCAGTCGGCCGGGGTGCGCGGCGCGGACGGGAAACCGGCCGGGGTGTACTGCGCGTTCAGCGAGGTCCACGCCCAGATAGATCTGGAGCGGTCGATCGCGCTCAGCGAGGCGCTGTTCCAGGACGCGTCCTGGGGTGTGGTCCTGGTCGACGTGGATCTGCGGCCCACCGTCCTCAACTCCTACGCGGCACGCGCGCTGGGCGGTGGCCGTACGACCCTGCTGGGACGGCCGCTGGGCGACCTCGTCGTCCAGGGCGTCGAGGACCTGGAGGGCGCGTTGCAGCATGTGCTCGCCGAGGGGGCCCCCGCCGTCCCCACCGAGACCTGGGTGACCCTGCGGGCGGCTGAGGGGGACCGCCGGCGCTGCTGGCGCAGCGGGTTCGTGCGGCTGGCCTCACCGCTGACCGAGGAGCCCGTCCCGCTGGGGGTGGGCTGGCTGTTCCAGGATGTGACCCGGGCGAAGCTGGCCGAGCAGGAAGCGGACCGGGTGCGCTTCCGGGCCAACCAGCTCCACCGGGCCGCGCGTGCGGCCTCCGAGTGCGAGGACCCGATGGAGGCCGCGACGTCCTCGCTGGACTTCGCCCTCGCCGGGTTCGCCGACCATGTGCTGGTCGACCTGCTGGCGGGGGAGCGGCTGGTGCGGACGGCCGCGACACCCGCCGACGCGCCGGGCCCGTGCCTTCCGGTGTCGGGGGGTGCCGCCCCGGCGCGCTACGGCCCCGGCCACCCGGCCCTCCAGGCGGTGGACCGCGTCGGCACGGTACGGACGAGCGCGGGTGCGGACGCGGGCGGCGGGGCGTGGGCGGTGGAACGGCAGTGGCCCCGGGACTCGGCGCACGCCCTGTGCACGGTGCTCCGGAGCCGGGGGCGGACCCTGGGCGTGGTGACGTTCCTGCGGGCGGCGAACCGCGTCGCCTTCGAACGCCCGGACGCGATGTACGCGGAGAGCGTGGCGGTCCGGGTGGCGTCCGCAGTGGATCTGCACCAGCTGCTCGCCGCCGACCGCTGAGGGCCTGGGCCTCGGCGGTGGCGGCGGTCCGGCAGCCGGCGGTGGAGGCCAGGGCCCCGGTGGTGGGCCGCCGGAGGCCGGCGGCGGTCCGGGGACCAGCGGTGGTCCGGCAGTCGGTGGTGCTCCGGGAATCAGTGGCGGTAGAAGATCCGGTCCGCGTACTCGGTCATGACCCGCCCGTTCCACTCGTGGCCGCCGTCGACGTTGCCCGAGCGCAGCAGCGGCGGTTCGATCCCCCGGGCCACCAGCGCCTCGGCGGCGGCGGCCATCATCGCCTGCATCAGCGCGCTGGTGACGACCGTGGAGGCGGGCGCGAAGGGCGCCTCGACGCCGTCGATCATCAGCTCCGCGTCGCCGATCGCGATCTTGCTGTCGAGCACGATGTCGCAGTGGTCGCGCAGGAAGCCGCCCGAGGCGTGCCGTGAGCGGGTGCCCTCCGTGTAGGCGACCGAGGTGACCCCGATGACCTTCAGCCCGAGCGCGCGGGCGTTCTGGGCCATCTCGACGGGCAGCGAGTTGCGCCCGGAGAGCGAGATGATCACGAGTACGTCGCCGGAGGCGGCGGGGCTGGAGTCCAGCACCGCCGAGGCGAGCCCGTCCACCCGCTCCAGCGCGGAGCCGAGTGTGGCGGGCATGACATCGACACCCATCGTGCCCGGCACCACGAGCGGGTTCATCAGGGCCATCCCGCCCGCCCGGTAGACGACGTCCTGGGCGGCGAGGGAGGAGTGCCCGGCGCCGAAGGCGAAGAGCCGGCCGCCCGCCGCCACGGTGTCGGCGATGGCGGCGCCGGCGGCCGCGATGGTGTCGGACTCCTCGTCGCGCACGCGCGTCAACAGGCCGATCGCAGCGTCGAAGAACTGACCGGCCAGCTTGCTGTCGCTCATCGGGGAGAGCCCTTTCGGCGGGGTGGGGGTGTCCGTGCCGCCGATCACGTTGCGGTCTGGACCAGCGGCCTGTCAATAGCACCCGCGAGGCTCGGCCACACGGCCTTCGGCCGGCGCGGCACGGTTGTCGGTGGTATGCGTCAGAATTGGTGGAGGGCCATCGCACGACGTTTTCTTGTCACAGCATCGAGGGGCACGTATGTCCGGACTGATCGACACCACGGAGATGTATCTCCGCACCATCCTCGAACTCGAAGAGGAAGGCGTGGTCCCCATGCGCGCCCGGATCGCTGAACGGCTGGACCAGAGCGGTCCTACGGTCAGCCAGACGGTGGCCCGCATGGAGCGCGACGGGCTCGTGCAGGTCGCGGGCGACCGTCACCTGGAACTGACCGACGAGGGCCGCAGGCTCGCGACGCGCGTGATGCGCAAGCACCGGCTGGCCGAATGCCTGCTCGTCGACGTGATCGGCCTGGAGTGGGAGCAGGTCCACGCGGAGGCGTGCCGCTGGGAGCACGTGATGAGCGAGGCCGTGGAGCGCCGGGTGCTGGAGCTGCTGCGGCACCCCACGGAGTCCCCGTACGGGAACCCCATCCCAGGCCTGGAGGAGCTGGGGGAGAAGGCCGAGGCCGACCCGTTCCTGGACGAGGGCATGGTGAGCCTGGCCGACCTCGACCCGGGGGCGGAGGGCAAGACGGTCGTGGTGCGGCGGATCGGGGAGCCGATCCAGACCGACGCCCAGCTGATGTACACGCTGCGGCGGGCGGGCGTACAGCCCGGCTCCGTGGTCAGCGTGACGGAGTCGCCCGGCGGTGTGCTCGTCGGCTCCAGCGGGGAGGCGGCCGAGCTGGACGCCGAGGTCGCGTCGCACGTGTTCGTCGCCAAGCGCTGACGCGCCGCTCCGGCCGGCGGTGACCGGAGCGCCGCCGGGGGCGCCGACGGGGGCGCTGGCGAGGGGCGCGTGCCCCGCGTATGCGCCCGGTGTGCGGCGGAGGCGCGTGAAACGGTGTGTGCCGCGTACGCAGAGCGGTGCGCGGAACAGGGAAAGCGGGCGTTACGGCAGCCGAGCCGTAGCGCCCGCTTTCTGTTTTCCGTCCGGAATTGCAGCGCCCGCGCGCCTCGCGTGCCAGGCTGAGGCCAGGCATATGACCTGAGGGTGCCGGCCGGGTTCGGCCGAGCGGTCGGGGAGGGAGCAGGGAATGCGCCCGTCGTACTGGCATGTGCGCCGGAAGGTGGCTGCCGCGCTCCCGTACGCCCTTGTCGCGCACCGGCCCCGGCTGCCGCTTGCCATCGTTGTCGTACGGAACGGGCCGGGCGCTCGGAGGCGCGCGCCGGGCTCCTCCGGAACAGGGGGCGGCCCCGGCGCCGGAGGGCGCCGGGGCCGGTCCTCCCCAGTGCTGACCCGGAGCCCCGAGCTCTCAAGGTCATTCCCTACGGACCGTTTTCCCCGAGCGGCCCGCCCCCCGGTGGAGATCTCCCCTCGGCGGCGGGCATCAATCCTCGGGGGTGGTCACTCGAACGTGGGGTGTTGCATGGCGGACCCCAGTTTTCGAATAAGAGTTCGATAGTCTGGCGGGACGCGTCCATACGGTGATCGAGGACCAGAAGGGGGTGCCAGGGCCTGTGGTGAAGCGCATCGATGTGACCGGATCCCACGGTGTACGTCTTGCGGCGTGGGAGTTCGCCGATCCGCCCAAGGGACGCGCGGAGGCGGAGCGCGCGCCGGGAGTCTTACTGCTGCACGGACTGATGGGCCGGGCCTCCCACTGGGCCGCCACGGCCCGCTGGCTCGCCGAGCGGCACCGCGCGGTCGGCCTCGACCAGCGGGGCCACGGCCGCAGCGAGAAGCCCGCGGACGGGCCGTACACCCGTGACGCCTATGTCGCCGACGCCGAGGCCGCCGTCGAGCAGCTGGGCCTCGGCCCCGTCACCGTCATCGGGCACGCGATGGGCGCCCTCACCGGCTGGCAGCTCGCCGCCAAGCGCCCCGATCTCGTCCGGGCCCTGGTCATCTGCGACATGCGGGCCTCCGCCATCGGTGCCGCCTCCCAGCGGGAGTGGGGCGACTGGTTCGACTCCTGGCCCGTCCCCTTCGCGACCCTCGCCGACGTACGGAAGTGGTTCGGGGAGGACGATCCCTGGGTGGAGCGGCCGAACCCGTCCCGCGGTGAGTTCTACGCCGAGGTGATGGCCGAGCGGGCGGACGGCTGGCGCCCGGTGTTCTCCCGCCGCCAGATGCTCAAGTCCCGGGCGACCTGGGTCTTCGACGCGCACTGGGAGGAGCTGGCGCAGGTCCGGTGCCCGGTTCTCGTGCTGCGCGGCCTGGACGGGGAGCTGGGCCGGGCCGAGGCCCAGGAGATGGTCCGTGTCCTGCCCCGCGGACAGTACGCGGAGGTGGCGGACGCCGGACACCTCGTCCACTACGACCAGCCGGAGGGCTGGCGTGCCGCGGTGGAGCCGTTCCTGGAGCAGCTGGCCGAGGACTCCCGGGGCGAGCGGGAGCCGGTGGCGCCGTAGCCCCGAGCCGGCGGCAGGGCCCGGCACGGCGACCGGGCCCCGGCGCGGCGGCGGCTCACCGCACGCCGGCGGCTCACCGCCCGGTCAGCCCTTGCTGACCGCTGTCAGGATCTCCGGCAGCCGGTCCGCCGTGCGCGGGGCGGCCAGCCGCAGCCCGGCCCAGCCGATGAGGGCCCCGTACACCGCGCCCACCGGTACCAGCAGCCACAGCGCGTCCTGGTGGTCCGACGCGTGCATCCAGACCGTCAGGGCGATCACCGGCGCCGCCAGCAGGGCCGAGGCCACCATTCCGCCCAGGATCGAGATCCAGGCGAGCCCGCCCTGCCCCGGCACCACGTTCTTGAACGCGCCGTCCTGCGGAATCGAGTACGGGTAGGTCGCGGAGGCCAGCGCGCCGGTCGCCAGCATCGCGCCGAGCAGGGCGAACGACAGCCCCACCACCCCCGGAAGCGAACGCCAGTCGCCCAGCACCGCCGCTGTCACCACGGACACCACAAGCGTGTACGGCAGGGTGATCAGCAGCAGGGCCAGGGCCCGCGCCCGCAGTTCGACGTACGCGTCCCGGGTCGAGGAGATCGACAGGGCCACCATCCAGAACGCGGAGGTGTCCTGGCCGAACTGGTTGTACATCTGCATGCCGAGCATCCCGGCGGCGAAGCACGCGAAGTAGACCGAACCGGCCCCCTGCAACGCGTTGAGCACCGGCACGATCATCCCGATCGCCAGCGCCGTCACCCAGGCCGCCTTGGTCTTCGGGTCCCGTGCCACATACCGCAGACTGCGCTGCATCACCGTGGCCGTGCGGCCCTCCGGCAGCAGCCCGGCGAGCCCCGTGCGTCCGGAGCCGGACCCCTTGCGCGAGGGCTCCGCCGCGACCAGCGTCGAACCGTCCGGTGCCGTCATCAGCTTCACCAGGCTCCGCTGCCACATCCACAGCAGCGCCCCCAGGGCCACCACCGAGATCAGCAGCTGTGCGAGTGCCGGTCCGTACGCACCGTCCGAGGCGGCGTCCACCGAGGCGATCGCCGAGGCCGCGGGCAGCCAGCGCACCACGTCCGCAGCCGGTTCCAGCGCGCCGAGCCCGCCCGCCTGCCCGAGCCGCTGCGCCCCGAAGTTGACGAACTGGATGCCCACCGCGATCACCAGACCGCTCAGTACCGCCAGGTCGCGGCCCTTGCGCGAGGTCAGCAGCCGGATGTTGGCCGTGGCCACGGACCGGGCGAGCGCCACACAGATCAGCAGCGCCAGCGGGACCGCGATCACCGCGAACACCACGGCCGCCGCCCCGTGCGCCAGAGCAAGCACCGACCCGAGGAACAGGCAGAGCGTGAACAGCGGGCCGATGCCGACCAGCGAGGCCACCAGGAGCGCCCGGACCAGCGGGCGGGGCCGCAGCGGCAGCATCACCAGCCTGCTCGGGTCGAGGGTCTCGTCGCCGCTGGGGAAGAACAGCGGCAGTACGGCCCAGCCGAGCGCCACCACCCCGGTGAGCAGCACGACGAGGGTGCCCACCTGCTCGTTGCCGCGCAGCAGGATCAGCCCGAGCACCTGGCTCGCGGCGAGCAGCAGGGTGACGACGAGGGAGGCGATGAACGCGGCCCGCCGTCCGGAGGACTGCCGCAGCCCGTTGCGCAGGAGCGTCAGTTTGAGCCGTACGAAGACGGAGACGAGGCTCTCGCCCCTGCCGGCCGGGGCCGCGGCACCCGCCGGGGCGTCGAGCACGCTCATCGGGCACCGCCCAGCCAGTCCAGGGAGTCCGCGGTGTCCCGGCCGCCCGCGCCGACCAGCTCCAGGAAGGCGCTCTGCAACGAGGGAGCGTCGCCGCGCACCTCGGCGAGGGTGCCCCGCGCCTTGATCCGGCCCGCGGCCATGACGGCCACCCAGTCGCACAGCGACTCGACCAGTTCCATCACATGGCTGGAGAAGACGACGGTCGCCCCGGAGCGGGTGTACCGCTCCAGAACCCCGCGGATGGTCTGTGCCGACACCGGGTCGACGCCCTCGAAGGGCTCGTCGAGGAAGAGCACTTCGGGGTTGTGCAGCAGCGCGGAGGCGAGCCCGATCTTCTTCCGCATGCCGGTGGAGTAGTCCACGACCAGTTTGTGCTGGGACCCCGCGAGATCCAGTACGTCCAGCAACTGGGCCGCCCGCTTGTCCACCTCGTCCCCCGGCAGCCCGCGCAGCCGTCCGGTGTACGCGAGAAGCTCACGCCCCGACAGCCGCTCGAAGAGCCGCAGCCCCTCCGGCAGCACGCCGATCCGGGACTTCACCTCGACCGGGTCCGTCCACACATCGTGGCCCGCCACCTCGACCTGCCCCATGTCGGGCCGGAGCAGACCGGTGACCATCGACAGGGTGGTGGTCTTTCCCGCCCCGTTGGGCCCCACCAGCCCGATGAACTTGCCCGCGGGCAGCTCCAGATCGATGCCCGCCACCGCGACCTGATCCCCGAACCGCTTCCACAGTCCCCGCACACGAACGGCGGGCGGCGCCGTGCGCGTTCCGCCCGCCCCGCTCGTCCGTATGTCCCGCGCGTCGGTCTTTTCTTCTTGTGTATCTGTTTCTCGTGCATCTGCCTGGTCGGGCATGGCACAGCCTTTCGATATCCCCATAGGTGGGGACCACCTTACGAAAGGCGCGTCCGGGCATCCGCGGCTTCACGTGCGCAGGCATAGGCGAGCGGGCTGATCAGCTCCTCCGCGTCCGGCAGCCACCGGTTGGCGGGGGTGGGCCGGCAGGCCCACTGGACGGCCCCGCGCCCGCCGACCCGGGTCGGCGGGCCCGCCACGTAATGGCCCTCTCCGATGCCCGTCAGGTCGATGGACTCGGCGTTCCAGCCCAGCGTCCGCACCAGGTCGGCGACCTTGGCCGCGGCGCCCGGCAGCACGAAGAACATCATCCGGCGGTCCGGGGTGCAGGTGACCGGACCGAGCGTCAGATCCATCCGCTCCATCCGGGCCAGGGCGAGGAACCCCGCGGACTCCGGGACGTCGAGCACGTCGAACGTACGGCCGGTCGGCAGGAGGACCGAGGCCCTGGGGTGCTTGGACCACATCCGGCGGGCCGCCGCGGCGCTGCCGGTCGCCTGGCCCGCCCAGTCCGGACGCGGGGCGTGGGCGCCGGGAGCGGCGCAGCCGTCGTCCCCGCAGGAGCATCGGTTCCGCCCGTCCACCGCCTCCAGCCAGGTGCCCGGGAACACGTCCCAGTGGCGCTCCTCCGCGTAACGCACCGCGGCGTCGAGCAGTTGCTCACTTCGCTGTCGGGGGATCTGGGCGGCTTGGGTGACTCCGATGGGATCTTCCACGAACAGCTCAACTCCCGCCGCCACCTGGGGTTACGGGCGCGATGCGGCGGGCCACGGCGCATCGGTACCGCGAATGGGGCGCATGGATGCATGGGCGGGGGCGCGCGTGCGGCGGTGCGTCACTGTGTGGGTAGCCCCATGCAGGACTGAGCAACTCGCCGTGCTCGTACCGAATGCCGATGGAATATGCGCATTTCTTGAGTATCCGCAGGGCAATGATCCCCTCATCGAAAACGGCGCATCCGATCAGCGCAATTTTGATCAACGCGCAACTGTCCAAAGTGAATTCGTTTATCGCTTACCCATCTATGCCCATCCAGGGGGACACATGGCAGCCAGGCCACTCGTAGCCCGTCAGCCGAACGAACGCCTTCAGACACTCATCCAGGAGGCCGCGTGTTCCAACGCGGGCCTCGCGCGCCGCGTCAACATGGTCGGCGCCGAACGCGGACTCGACCTCCGCTACGACAAGACATCCGTGGCCCGTTGGCTGCGTGGCCAGCAACCACGGGGCAGGGCCCCGGGAATCATCGCCGAGGCGCTCGGCCGCAAGCTCGGCCGTACGGTCACGATCGACGAGATCGGCATGGCCAACGGCAAGAACCTCGCCTCCGGCGTCGGCCTGCAGTTCGCGCCGACCGTCCTCGGCGCCATCGAGCAGGTGTGTGAGCTGTGGCGCAGCGACGTGGGCCGCCGCGACCTGCTGACCGGCTCGGCGGTGGCCGCCTCCGCGCTGGTCGAACCCAGCCGGGACTGGCTGATCACGGGCGCCGACCCACAGGTCGCCCGGACCGCAGGGGCCCGGGTCGGCATGGCGGACGTGGAGGCGGTGCGGGCGATGACGGCCGCCCTCGTCGACCTCGACCACCGCTTCGGCAGCGGGCACGTTCGGCCGGTGCTGGTCCACTACCTCAACAGCGTGGTCTCCGGCCTGCTTTCGGGGGCCTACCGCGAGACCGTCGGCCGGGAGCTGTTCGGCGCTGTGGCGCGACTCACCGAACTCGGCGGGTACATGGCGGTCGACACCGGCCAGCCGGGGCTCGCCCAGCGGTACTACATCCAGGCGCTCCGCCTGGCCCAGGCCGCGGGGGACCGGGCGTACGGCGGCTATGTGCTGGCCGCGTCGATGAGCCACCTCGCCGCGCAGCTCGGCAACCCCCGGGAGATCGCCCAGCTGGCGCGGGCGGCGCAGGAGGGGGCGCGGGGGCGGGTGACGCCGAGGGCGGAGGCGATGTTCCACGCGGCGGAGGCGAGGGGGCACGCGCTGCTGGGGGACGCCCGCACCTGCCAGGTGGTGGCGGGCCGGGCGCTGGCCGCCCTGGAGCACGCCGATCCGGACACCGGCGACGACCCGGACTGGATCGCCCACTTCGACGCCGGGTACCTCGCGGACGAACTGGCGCACTGCCACCGCGACCTGGGGCAGGCGGAGGCCGCCGCGCGCCGGGCGAAGGAGGCGCTGGCCGCCCTGCCGGAGTCGCGGAACCGGCGTCGTGGCATCGGCCTGGTGCTGCTGGCCACGGCTCAGGTCCAGCAGCGCGATGTGGAGCGGGCCTGCCACACGGGGATGCGCGCGATGGAGCTGCTGGGGACGGTGCGCTCCAGCCGGGGCGCGGAGTATCTCGATGACCTCCAGCAGCGGCTGATGCCGTACGGGGAGGAGGCCGCGGTACGGGAATTCGGTGCGCGGCTGGAGCTCCAGGCGGCCTGAGCGGTGTCCCGGGCGACGGCCTGAACCGGGGATTCGGGAAGTCGCCCATGAACAGCGTCTCAGGAGCGTCGAGTGTTACCCGGCGGGGGCGGGGCGGTGAGCGGCAGCACGCGCTTGGCGGAGGCGGGCGACCACCCGATAGCGTGAGCCGACGATTCCGTAGGTTTACACGTAGGAGTCCCGGTGACGCAGAGCGGACAGGGTGACGAGCGGCAGCTCCCTGCTGTACGGCCCGCGCACGAAGGTGTCGTGCTGCCCGCGGAGGGTGGTGCCCCCTGGACGCCGGGGGGCGACGCGGGCGGCCCGGCCGAGCAGGCCGCGCCCGCGGGCGGGCAGCCATGGGGGCAGCCCTGGGGGCCGCAGTCCGCCGGGCCTCCACACCAGGACGCCCAGGCACCGGGGCAGCAGGCGCAGCAGGGATACCCGCAGGCGCAGCACCCGCAGGCGCAGCCGTTGCCGCCCGCGCAGCCGGGGCCGTATCAGCAGCCGTCGCACCAGCAGCAGTCACCGCACCAGCAGCAGTCACCGCACCAGCAGCAACCACCGCACCAGCAGCCGCAGGCGGGCCCTCAGCCCCACCAGTTGCAGCCCGCGCAGTACCAGCAGGCCCAGCAGCCGGTGCCGTACCAGCAGGTCCCCCAGCAGCAGCCCCCGCAGCAGCCGGGTCCGTACCAGCCCCAGCCGTCGCAGGGCCGGCCCCAGCCCTACGCGCAGCCGTTGCCGCCGGAGGCCGTGCCGGGCGGGGGGATACCGGGCGCGGGCATACCGGGCGGGGACGCGGACGCCACGCAGTACATCGCGCCCGTTCCCGGCGGGGCCGGACCCGTCCACGACGGGCAGTCCGGCGGAGGGCTGCCGCCCGAGCGTTCCGCGGAGTCCACCGCGTATCTGGGGCAGGTGCCGCAGTCCGGCCCGGCGGCCCAGCCGGGGGACGCGGACGCGACGCAGTACATCCCGCCGGTGCCCGGTGGCGCGCCGTACGGGATCCGGCCCGGGGCGCCGGGGGACCGGCAGCCGCCCGCGGAGTTCGACAACCTGTTCCGCAGCGAGGCGCCCGCGGGCGCCACGCAGCAGATGCCGCACTTCGACGCCACGCGACAGCAGCCGCCGCCGCAGCACCAGCAGCAGCAGTACCAGGGTCAGCAGCAGCCGCAGGGCGGAGGGTTGCCCCCGCAGGCAGGGCAGCAGCCGTACCGCCCGGGGCCGCACGAGCCGTCGCAGGGGCACGCGGACGGCCCCGCGCCGCGCAAGCGGTCCGCGGCTATCCCCCTGATCGCCGCGGTCGTCGTCGGCTGTGCCGTCATCGGGCTCGGCGCGGGCGCGCTGATGAGCGGTGGCGACGACGACAAGAAGGATGACAAGCAGCCGGTCGCCGCCGGGAGTTCACCGGCGGCCGAGCCGAGCACCCAGGCCGCCGACCCCGCCAAGCAGCAGGCGGAGGCGCTGGACAAGCTGCTGGCCGACAGCAACAACAGCCGTTCGACGGTGATCGGCGCCGTGGAGAAGATCAAGTCGTGCCAGGCGCTGGACCAGGCGGCCACCGATCTGAAGGGCGCGGCCCAGCAGCGCCGTGATCTGGTGACCAGGCTCCAGGGCCTCACGGTGGACAAGCTGCCGAACCACGCCGCGCTCACCGCCTCACTGACCAGGGCGTGGGAGGCGTCCGCGTCGGCCGACGACCACTACGCCGCGTGGGCCGGGCAGGCCAAGAACAACAAGAAGGTCTGCAAGGGCGGCAAGGCCAGGTCGACCAACGAGACGGTGAAGGCCACCGAGCGCAGCAGCGTGGCGAGCAAGGCCAAGGTCCAGGCGTCGGGCCAGTGGAACAGCATCGCCGAGAAGTACGGCCTGACGAAGCACGCCCCCACCCAGCTCTGAGCCGTGGTGGTTCACCGGCGGCCGGACGACCGGTGGCCGGTGGCCGCACGGGCGGCGGGCCGCGGCGGTACCGGCGGCCCGCCGGCTCAGCCCTTGACGTTCGGGGCCTCCGTCAGGGTCTCCGTGACATCCACGAAGCCCTTCTTCTGGGCGACGAGACGGCCCTCCCGGACCACCTGGAACGTCACCTTGGCGTTGACGATCCGGGGGTACGCGGACGAGCCGAGCATGTCCTTGTAGCGCCAGCGCAGGACCGGGGTCAGGCCGCCCGTGTCGACCTCCGCGCCGCGGTTGAGGGCGGTGGTCACCGTGCCGGAGGTGACCTCGGAGCCGCCGAGCGACTCGATGACCGCGCGCAGCGCCGTGTACGCGATCCAGGTGGTCTGCACCCCCGTGTCCTGCGGGTCGACCCGGTTGTCGCCGAACGCGTGCTCCCGGATCACCTCGCGCATCGTGTCCCAGCGCGCGTCGCCCGAGTCCGGGTACCAGCCGGTGACGTACGCCCCCTCGAACGGGCTGTTCCGGCCGCCCGTGCGGTCGATGAGCGGCTGGCCGACGCTGCCGAGCACGGAGGAGATCCGCGCCCCGCCGGTGTCGGGTTCGAGCCGCCGGAAGGAGTCGAAGAAGGTCTCCGTACGGTCGCCGAGCACCGCCGTCACACAGCCGTCACCGGCCCGCTCCAGCGCCTTCGTCGCCTGGTCGTCGTACGAGGTGGCGTCCTCGGGAGCCAGGATGTCGACGGACCCGGGCCGTTCGGCGTCCAGGAGGCCGGCGTCGAGGAGCGGCGGCATGCCGTCGCCGGCGATCGAGTCGGGCCGGACGAGCGACACCCGGTCGCAGCCGGCCGCCAGCTGCTTGCCGTTGCCCGCGAGGAGCGCCGACTGGCCGCCGTTGACCGGGTAGGAGACATAGCTGGTGAACTCCTCGTCGGAGGCCCCGTAGCCGCCGATGTACGGAACCCCGGCGGCCTCCAGCGGAGCCATGAAGGACCGGCCGTGCCGGCTGTACGAGCCGACGACCGCGGTGACCTTCTCCCGGACGGCCTCCCGGGCGCACTTCTCCGCGCCGACGGAGGTGTCGCCCTCGTTGCAGATGATCACCTTCAGCCTGCGTCCGCCGATGCCGCCCCGGTCGTTGACCCAGCGGGCGTACGTCCTCGCCATCGCCGTCATCCCCGACATGTTCACCGCGGCCACGTCGTCCGAACGGTCGGGCGCCCACGTCATCACGGTGACAGGCCCCCTGGAGCCCCCCGAGGCCCCAGGGAGCACACCGCAGCCGGATATCAGCAACGCCCCGGCCGCCGCCGTACATGTGAAGAACGTGTAGGGGCGGGGGGAGGTGGGGCGGCGCCGTCCGGTCATGGGTCTGAACGTTTCCGCCCTCCGGGTAACGCCACAGTGTGCTTCGTTCAACGCTCGGTGACATCGAGGTGAATTGCAGGGGCCCGTGCGTACACGTGAAAAGGGAACGTACGATCGACAACCGTGCAGCAAGGTTCGGAGAACACTTCCCGTCGCGGCCGTCGCTCCTCCACCATGGGCGGCATGCCGCTCAATGACATGCCGTGGTGGCGCTGGCGCACCAACGTGCGCTCGGCGCTGCACATGCTCTCCGATCCCGTCTTCCACCACGAGTGCTGGCTGGCCGGCCGGGAAGGGTACGGGGACGTCACCGACGCCGTGTACCGCCTGGTCGAGGACACCTGGCTCGACAACTGGTCCGCCGAGAAGTACGTCGG
The DNA here is from genome assembly GCF_040297465.1 of Streptomyces sp. NPDC001787. Taxonomy (NCBI): domain Bacteria; kingdom Bacillati; phylum Actinomycetota; class Actinomycetes; order Kitasatosporales; family Streptomycetaceae; genus Streptomyces; species Streptomyces sp. NPDC001787. Next base: position 46,314 of record NZ_JBEOZE010000036.1, on the reverse strand, counting down.
AACGATCTTCCGCGACTCCGCCGAGGCCGCCGCCGTCGACGTCGCCGCGCTGCGGGTGCTGCGCATCATGCACCAGGTCGGCGCGGACGCCCCCGTATCCGCGTATCTCGAACATCACGGCTGGCCGGAGGCCGTGCGAGCGGCCCGCGAGGCCCATGTGATGCTCGCCGTGAACGATGCCGAGGATCCGGACATACCGCCGCGTTCCCTGGACGTCATCCGCATCATGACCAGGGCCGCCTGAGACCGGGCGGGTGTGGCACCCTACGGGGATGACCGCGCCGCAGCCCGCCTCTCCCGCCGCCTCGGACGCCGTATCCGGGCAGTACGTCCTCACTCTTTCGTGCCCCGACAAACAGGGCATCGTGCACGCCGTGTCGAGCTATCTCTTCATGACCGGCTGCAACATCGAGGACAGTCAGCAGTTCGGCGACCACGACACGGGTCTCTTCTTCATGCGCGTCCACTTCTCGGCGGACGCCCCGGTGACGGTGGACAAGCTGCGGGCCAGTTTCGCCGCCATCGGCGACTCCTTCCGGATGGACTGGCAGATCCACCGGTCCGCGGACCGGATGCGGATCGTGCTGATGGTCAGCAAGTTCGGGCACTGCCTGAACGACCTGCTGTTCCGGTCCCGGATCGGGGCGCTGCCCGTCGAGATCGCGGCCGTCGTCTCCAACCACACGGACTTCGCCGAACTCGTCGCCTCGTACGGCATTGCCTTCCGGCACCTTCCGGTGACCAAGGACACCAAGGCGGACGCCGAGGCGCGGCTGTTGGAGCTGGTGCGGGAGGAGGACGTGGAACTGGTCGTCCTGGCCCGGTACATGCAGGTCCTCTCGGACGACCTCTGCAAGCAGCTGAGCGGACGGATCATCAACATCCACCACTCGTTCCTGCCGAGCTTCAAGGGCGCGAAGCCGTACCACCAGGCCCATGCGCGCGGGGTGAAGCTGATCGGCGCGACCGCGCACTATGTGACCGCCGACCTCGACGAGGGCCCGATCATCGAGCAGGAGGTCGAGCGCGTCGGCCATGACGTGACGCCGGACCAGCTCGTCGCGATCGGCCGCGATGTGGAGTGCCAGGCGCTGGCGCGTGCGGTGAAGTGGCACGCGGAGCGGCGGATCCTGCTCAACGGCCGCCGTACGGTGATCTTCGCCTGAGAGCGGTCCCGGGGGCCGGGTCCGGTGCCGGGTCCGGGAAGTCCCGTCCGGCCCGCGACGCGTTCCTCACAGGCTCACAGGCTCACAGGCCCAGTAGCCACACGCTCATAGGCGGCTGAGCGAGGCCGCCGCGAACAGCACGTCGTTGATCGCCTCGCGGTCGCCCTCCTGGCCCGCCGCCGCGTCCACCGGCGAGATACGGCCCGCGACGAGCCGGCAGAGCTCCACCCCGTCGAGCGCGACCTGTGCCACCGCGTGGTCGGGCGAGCCGACGGCGGCCGGGGAGTCCAGCGCGATGTACCAGTTGCCGCCGCCGTGTCCCTCGACCTCCAGATGGAGCGTGCGGCCCGGCGCTCCGGCGGCGACCAGGTCCCTGGCCGGTCCGGCGAGACCGGCACGGCGGCGCTCGGCGAGCGTGGCCGGGAGCAGCCGTGCCGCCAGGTCGATCATCCGGTGGAGATGGGCGGCGGAGGGATCCCCGTACGGGTAGTGGACCGCTTCGGCGATGTCCCCGCCGTGCACCCAGCACTCGAAGGCCCGGTCCAGCAGCGAATCCTGGAGCGGAAGGGCGAAGTCCCCGTACGGGACCGAGAGCTCCGCGATGTCGCGGCCCGCGAAGGACGCCGTGCGGATCAGCTCGTGGCTCTGGTCGCGCCAGGGTTCACGGACGGCCCGGGTCGGTGGCAGGCGCGCGGCCGACCAGTACGCCTCGGTGCGCTCGGTGGGCGGGAGCGGCACCACGCCGGGGCCGAGCGGGTCGCTCAGTCCGAGGGCGGCGGACACCAGCCCGTCCACGGTCATCAGATGGCCGATGACCCCGGCGACCGTCGTCCTGCGGTGGACCGCCCGTTCGTCCTCGAACCACTTCAGCCGCACCGGGGCGTGCCATTCCGCGTCGCCGATGTCCCGGAGCAGGGCATCGAGCCGCGCGGTCTCGGCGTCGTACGGAGCGACCCAGTCCGGCACCGGGATTCCGGCGGGACGGCGCCCCAGGCAGCCGTCGATCACCCGGGACCGCAGCGCCGGGTCGAGGTCCAGGGAGCGGTCGGTGTGCAGCAGGCCCACCGCGTCGCGCAGCCGCAGGGCCTCGTCCGCGCAGGGGGCGCACTCGGTGAGGTGGTCCTCGACGGCCGTCGTCTCCTCGGGAGAGCAGGCCGAGAGGGCCCAGGCGCCGAGGAGGGCCTTGAGGACCTGGTGGGAGAGGACCGGCGTGGCCGCCGCCATCGGAGTCTCCGGTTCCGTCGAGGGAGCGGGTACCCGGGCCGGGGGCTCGTCCCGTACGGGCGGGGGAGCGGGGCGCGGTACGGAGCCGAGGTCGAGGTCGTCCGCGGCGCCGCGGGGTCCCGGTATGCGCGGTGCGCCCTGGACCTCGTCGTCGCGCCCGCGGCGTTCGCGGCCGTTGCCGTCGGCCGTCACTGGGCCCGTCCGTACCCGGGCGGCGAGGACCCCTCCAGGGGCCGGGTGTTCGCGGTGGACAGCAGCTGGAGTCCCAGCCGGAGCCGCCGACGGGCCTCGTCCTCGGTGACCCCGAGGTCGGCGGCGGTCTGCCGGTAGTCCCGGCGCTGGATGTACGCCAGCTCCAGTGCGGCCCGCAGCGGGGCCGGCATGGAGGCGACGATGTAGTCGGCGCGGGCCGCCGCGGTGGCCCTGAGCACCCGCTGTTCCAGCTCCGCCGGGTCGGGGACGGCGCTGTGCCCGTGCCCCTCCTCGTGCGAGGAGGCCTCCGTCCCGCGCAGCCGCTGCACGGACTGGCGGTGGGCGAGCCGGGTCACCCAGGACCGCATCGAACCCAGTTTCGGGTCGTACGCCTCAGGGTTCTCCCAGACCTGGCCGAAGACCTCGCGGGTGACCAGGTCGGCGGCGTCCTCGTCGTCGAGCATCCGGTGGGCCTGGCTGTGCACCAGGGAGGCGAACCGGTCGTAGAGCTCGCCGAGTGCCGCCGCCTCACCGCGGGCCAGCCGTTGCTGCATCCTGCGGTCCCAGCGGGGAGGTGTGTCCTTCGCCATGAAATCCCCAGCCCCAGCCCTGCCCCTGTGCCCTGCCGTGTCCGGCCTGTTCCGTCCCGCTCTGCCCCGCCCTGTGCCGCTCGTCACTCCGAATCTAGTCGGCACGGTCGTTGATCACGCCTCTTTGCGTCAACTCTGCCCGCAGAAGGGCCGGAGATGGTAGGGAATGCCTCACCCTTGGGCGTTCTTGAGCAGGAGAAACGTGCCGAAGTGATCATTTCCGCAGGAAACTCTCTGTGCAGGGGCGAGCGGGTCGGTGTTTCATGGATGTGCGGTGGGGCAGCCGCGAGAGGGAACGGAATCTTCCGGATCGTCGGGAGCCCCCGGAACGAGAGGTCCAGTCGCGTGACACTGAAGGTGGACGAGACCGAGCAGGGCTCATGGACCGTGCTGGAGATCCGGGGTGAACTCGATCTCGTGTCGTCACCCGTCGTGCGTCAGTCCGTCCACGAGGCGGTCGCCGAGGGCCGGCACGACGTGGTGCTCGACCTGTCGGACGTCTTCTTCTGCGACTCCAGCGGGGTCGGCGTACTGATCGCCTCGCGCCGTCTGATGAAGTCCTGCGGCGGCCGTCTGCGGCTGATCCTCCCGGCCCGGGGCGCGGAGGACGGCTCCCACGTCAACCGGGTGCTCGCCGCCCTCGGGGTGCGCCGCCTCTTCTCGGTCTACCCCGACGCGGCGTCGGCGGTGGACGAGGAAGCCCAGCCGCTGTCCGCCTGACAGGGTGGGACAAGGTCTGACTTAACGCCAGGTTGTCATATGGGCGGTGGGCGTCCGTGACACGTGATGGCCCCGGGCGTCGTACGCTCCCCGCATGGACAGCGCAGAGTACGAACGCAAGATCGCGCACCGGTTCGCCGCCTTCGACCAGGACGGCAACGGATACATCGATCGCGCCGATTTCAACGCAGCCGCGGCCCGTCTGCTCGCCGAGTTCGGTACGACGGCCCGTTGCGACAAGGGCCAGGCGCTCTACACCGGGGCCGAGGCGTTCTGGCAGGGCATGGCGGGGATCGCCGATGTGGACGGGGACCAGCGCGTCACCCGTGAGGAGTTCGTGGGCGGGGCCGTGAAACGGCTGCGCGACAACCCCGAGCGCTTCGCGGAGATCGCCCGCCCCTTCCTGCGCGCGGCCATCGCCGTCGCGGACCGCGAGAACGACGGGGCCGCCTCGGTGGCGGCCGTGGAGCGGGTGCTGCGGGTGCTCGGCGCCAGCGAGGAGATCGCGAGCGTCGCCGCCCGGAGCCTGGACACCGACGGGGACGGCCGGATCGCCGAGAGCGACGCGGTGACCGCGTTCGCCGTCTACTTCACGGTGATCGCCCCGGACGCGTAACCGCTTCCGCGGCCTCACGGCCCCGCCGCCGTGAGGCTCCCGGCTCCCGGCTCCCGGTTCCCGGCTCCCGGCTCCCGGTTCTCCTGTTCCCAGGTCGGGGCGGGGTGCGGACGCGCTGTCGCGCCGTCCGTGCCCCGCCCCGCGCGCCCGGACCGCGGGGCGTTGTCAGTGTCGCGTTCTACGCTCCCCCCATGAGCGTCTCCCTCTACTACTCGGCCCGCCGCGACACACCGCTGAGCCCCGCCGAGAGCGATGCCGTCCAGCGGATCGTGACCGCCCGCGGAGCCACGTATCCGTACGACGACGAGGAAGGGCTCTACCTGTACGAGCCCGGCGAGGACGATCCCGACGAGGTTCTCGCGGGATGCACCAAGTTCACCAACGACCCCGCCCGCTATCTTCCGCAGATCCGCCACCTGCTGGGCTCGATGACCGAGCTGCGCCGGGCCGTGCCCGACGCCGAGTGGCGCGTGGCGATCGACGACAGCGAGATCGAGTGGGAGGAGCCGGTGGGATACACCCTGCCGGGCCTGGACGACCCGGACCTCCAGGCCGAACTGGAAGCGCTGTAGGAAGCCGGATCAGGCGTACCGCTCGCGGAGTCTGTACTTGAGCACCTTGTGCAGCGTCTCGTTGCGCGGCAGCGCGTCCACCAGTTCCAGCTGTTCGGGCAGCTTGTGCACCGACAGGCCCTCGGTGCGCAGGTGTCCGGCGATCTCCGCCAGTGTCAGGGGGGCTGCCCCCGGGGGCTGTTCGACCACCGCGCAGACCCGTTCCCCGCGCTCCGGGTCCGGCAGCCCTATCACCGCAGCGTCGGCCACGCCGGGGTGCCGGTGGAGCAGGTCCTCGATCTCCTTGGCGGAGATGTTCTCGCCCTTGCGGATGATGATGTCCTTGAGGCGGCCGGTCAGCGTGAGATGGCCGCTCTCCTGGAGCCGGCCGACATCGCCGGTGATCAGGAAGCCCTCGGCGTCGAAGGCCGGGGCCGACGCGTCCGGGTTCAGATAGCCCCGGCACACGGCCTCGCCGCGCAGCCGTACCTCGCCCTCCGTGCCGTGCGGGAGCGGTTTGCCGGTCTCGTCGGTGATCCTGATCTCCATGCCGGCGGGCGGGCGGCCCTCCGTCAGGGCGAGGTTCTCCGCCGTGTCGTCCGGGGCGCCCATGGTGATCATCGGGACCTCGGTCATGCCGTAGCCGTGGGTGAGCAGGACGCCCATCTCGCGGACGACCGCGTGGTGGATCTCCGGCGGCTTCGGTGCCCCGCCGCCCGCGAGCAGCCGCAGGGTGGGGATCAGCCTCCGGTCCGGGTCCTTGCGCTGTTCGGCCAGGAACATCGAGTAGAACGCGGTCGATCCGCCCGCCACGGTCACCCCGTGGCGCCGGTACTCCGCCAGCGCGTCCGGCAGCGCGAACTGCTCGAACATCACCGCGGGGAAGCCGTACAGCAGCAGCATCACGGTGTAGTCCGGGCCGGCGACATGGGCGAACGGGAACGCCATCGAGCCCACGTCCCGGGGCGACAGCCGCAGCGCGTGCGCCAGACAGGATCCGGCCGCGATCAGGCTGCGGTCGGTGTGCAGCACGCCCTTGGGGTCGGACGTGGTGCCCGAGGTCCAGTAGATCCAGCGCACCGCCTCCCCGTCGGCGGGCGCGGGAGGGGGCGGCAGGAGCGAGGGATCGCCGTCCGGGAGCGAGTCGTAGGCGTCGAGGACCAGCGGCGGGTGTTCCAGTTCCGCCGCGAGCCGGTGCGCCATCTCCGTGTGGTCGAAGCCGCGCCAGAGTCCCGGTACGGCGAAGAACTCCGCCCGTGACTCGCGCAGCGCGAACCCGACCTCGCGGTCCCGGTAGAACGGGATGACCGGGGTCTGGACCGCTCCGAGCCGGGTCAGCGCGAAGGACAGCAGGGCCGTCTCCAGCCGGGTCGGCAGCTGCCAGGCGACCACGCTGCCGGGCCGCACGCCACGCTCGTACAGCCCTGCGGCGACCCGCTCGGCGCGCTCCCGCAGCTCGCCGAAGGTCAGCGCGCGGTCGCCCTGGAGGAGCACGGGGCGGTCCGGGGTCAGGGTGGCGCGGCGTTCGATCAGCTCCCAGAAGGTGCGGGAGGCGCCCAGCGCGTGCGCGAGGTCCGCCGCGCTCTGTGCCGCGTCCGTGCGCGTGGCCGCCCCCGCGCCGTCCGTCGGTGTGTTTCCGGTGTTCGCGTCGTTCACGGCTCCCACGGCGTTCCCCTCTGAACTGACGGATAGTCAGATAGCCCGGAGAGCGTAGAGCGCTGCGCCTTGTCGGTCCAGGGGTGCGGGGCTAGCCTGGGTGCGCAACTGAATCTGACGGGTCATCAGATATGGGCCGGGTCATCAGCCAAAGGCCGAGCGCGCCGAAGGGGACACCATGACCGAACTTCCTCGGATCGTCAGCGTCGACGATCACGTGATCGAGCCACCGCACCTCTTCTCCACCTGGCTGCCCGCCAAGTACCGCGAGCGCGGCCCGCAGCCGCTCACCGCGGGTATCGGCGAGCTGGCGTACACGGGAGGCAAGTACGTCATCACGATGGACCCGGACGGGCCGCCGACCGACTGGTGGATCTACGAGGACCTGAAGTTCCCGTACAAGCGCAATATCGCCGCCGTCGGATTCGACCGCGACGACATGACCCTGGAGGGCATCACCCGCGCGGAGATGCGACCCGGCTGCTGGGATCCCGCCGAACGCCTCAAGGACATGGACCTCAACCACGTCGAGGCCTCCCTCTGCTTCCCCACCTTCCCGCGCTTCTGCGGGCAGACCTTCGCCGAGGCGCACGACAAGGAGGTCGCCCTCGCCTGTGTGCGCGCCTACAACGACTGGATGGTCGAGGAGTGGTGCGGCGACAGCGGCGGCCGGCTGATCCCGCTCTGCATCATCCCGCTCTGGGACATCGACCTCGCCGTCGCGGAGATCAGGCGCAACGCGGCGCGCGGGGTGCGGGCGGTGACCTTCTCCGAGATCCCCACCTACCTGGGACTGCCGTCCATCCACACCGGCTACTGGGACCCGTTCTTCGCCGTCTGCCAGGAGACCGGCACGGTCGTCAACATGCACATCGGCTCCAGCTCCCAGATGCCCGCCGCCTCCCCGGACGCGCCCCCGGCCGTGCAGGCGTCGCTCTCCTTCAACAACGCGATGGCCTCGATGATGGACTTCCTCTTCAGCGGGGTCCTGGTGAAGTTCCCGACGCTGAAACTGGCGTACAGCGAGGGCCAGATGGGCTGGATCCCGTACGCCCTGGAACGCGCCGACGACGTCTGGGAGGAGCACCGGGCCTGGGGCGGGGTGCGCGGTCTGATCCCCGAGCCGCCGTCCACGTACTACTACCGGCAGATGTTCTGCTGCTTCTTCCGCGACAAGCACGGAATCGCGTCCCTCGACGTCGTCGGCCGCGACAACGCCACCTTCGAGACGGACTACCCGCACGTCGACTCGACCTTCCCGCACACCAAGGAGGTCGCCCTCGACCACGTCAAGGGACTGGACGAGGAGACCGTCTACAAACTGATGCGCGGAAACGCGATCCGGATGCTCGGTCTGGATCTCGACCGGGACCGGGCCAAGTAGGGCGCCGGGCGTGGATCTCGCGTACACGGAGGAAGAGGAGGAGTTCCGGGCGAGGCTGCGGGAATGGCTCGCCTCGGTGCTCCCCGGGCTGCCCGCGAAACCGTCCCCCGACGACTGGCCCGCCCGCCGCGCGTACGACACGCACTGGCAGCGGACGCTGTACGACGCCGGGTACGCCGGACTGCACTGGCCGCCCGACGCGGGCGGCCGGGGCGCCACCCCCACCCAGCACCTCATCTTCCTGGAGGAGACGGAGCGGGCCGGAGCCCCGTACGTCGGCGCGAACTTCGTCGGGCTGCTGCACGCCGGGCCGACCATCGCCGCCGAGGGCACCGCCGCCCAGCGGGCCCGCTGGCTGCCGCCGGTCCTGCGCGGGGACGAGATCTGGTGCCAGGGCTTCAGCGAGCCGGACGCCGGCTCCGACCTGGCCGCCCTGCGCACCCGCGCGGTCCGCGACGGCGACGACTACGTGGTGAGCGGCAGCAAGATCTGGACCTCGCACGCCGAGGTCGCCGACTGGTGCGAACTGCTCGTGCGCACGGACCCGGCGGCGCCGAAACACCGCGGCATCAGCTGGCTCGCCATGCCGATGGACGCGCCCGGCGTCACCGTCCGCCCGCTGCGCACCCTCGCCGGATCCACCGAGTTCGCCGAGATGTTCCTCGACGAGGTCCGGGTGCCCCTCTCCCACCGCGTCGGCGCGGAGAACGACGGCTGGCGGGTCACCATGGTCACCCTCTCCTTCGAACGCGGTACGGCCTTCGTCGGCGAGGTCGTCGCCTGCCGCCGCACCCTGGACGAACTGGCGGTCGCCGCACGCGCGAACGGCCGCTGGGACGATCCGGTGCTGCGCCGCAGGCTGGGCGGGCTCAACGCGGAGTTCCGGGCGCTGTGGCGGCTCACCCAGTGGAACGTCAGCGAGGCGCAGCGCAGCGGAGGGGTCCCCGGGACCGGCGGCTCCGTCTTCAAGCTGCGCTACTCGCGGGCCCGTCAGGAGCTGTACGGGGCGGCTGCCGAGGTGCTGGGCGCGGACGGCCTCGATCTGGACCGGGAGTGGGTCCTGGACCGGCTCTCCTCCCTCTCGTACACGATCGCCGCGGGCACCTCGGAGATCCAGCGGAACATCGTCGCCGAGCGGATACTCGGCCTGCCGAAGGGGCGCTGAGCGGACTGTGGACTTCCAGCTCTCGGAGGATCAGCGGGCTTTGCGGTCGGGCGTGCGCGAACTGCTCGCCGGCCGCTTCGACAGGGACCGGATGCGGGCGGTCCTGGACCGGGGTGAGGGCGTCGGCCGGGAGCTGTGGGGTCAGCTCGGCGCGGCCGGGTTCTTCGCGCTGCGGCTGCCGGAGGACGAGGGCGGGGTGGGGCTCGGTCTCCCCGAGGCCGTTCTGCTCTTCGAGGAGGCGGGGCGGGTACTGCTGCCCGGCCCCCTGGTGGGCACCCATCTCGCCGCCGGCGCGGTGAAGGGCGCCGCGGAGGGGCGGGCCGCGGTGGCCGTGGCGTACGACGGGGGAGACGGGGGAGACGGGAGAGACGGACGGGGCGGTGGGAGGTACGGAGATGGACGGGGCGACCGGGACGGCGGGACTGTGGCGGATCTCGCGGACGCCGACGCGCTGCTCGTCCTGGGGCCGGGGGAGGACGTCCGGGTGCTGACCGGGGAGCCGCTGCGCGCGCTGGTGCGCGCGGCCCGCCCCGTACGGTCGCTCGACCCCCTCACCCCGCTCCACCGGGTCGCCTCTCCCGCCGGGCAGGGGGAGCCGCTGCCCGCCGACGCCGTACGGCTGCGTGGAGAGGCGGCCGTGCTGACCGCCGCCGAACAGCTCGGCAGCGCTGCCCGGACCCTGGAAACGGCCGTCCAACACGCCCGTGAACGTGAACAGTTCGGTGCCCCGATCGGCTCCTTCCAAGCAGTCAAACATCTTTGCGCCCGGATGCTGACCCGCGTCGAGACGGCCCGCGTCGCCGTGTACGCGGCGGCCGTGACCGCGGACGCGGTGGAGATCGCCGGCGCCAAGCTGCTCGCCGACGAGGCGGCCGTCGGCAACGCGCGGGACTGCCTCCAGGTACACGGCGGCATGGGCTTCACCTGGGAAGCAGATGTTCACCTCCACCTGAAACGGGCCTGGGTGCGGGCGGCCCGCCCGCCCACCGCGGCGGAGTCGGAGGAGATCCTGGCGGACGATCTGGGCCGTACGGAGCCGCCCGGCCGGGCCCCGGGCGCCCGCGGGTAGCGGGTCACCGGGCGGGCGGACACGGGCGTGACACAGCGCAGCCGGGACGTTCCGATCCCCGGTTGTGTCCTGCGCCCGGTTCGTCACCGGCCGGAGTCGGCGCCGGGCTCGGGTACGCTCCGTCGAGTGCGAGTGGTTCTGGAACCGGGCGATCCGGGGGCGGCCTGTGCGGCGTCCCCCGTCCGGAAGAGGTGCCCCGCGCACGGTCCAGGGAGATGCGCCGGGCCTGCCCGGGAAGCGAATTCCGCGGTGTCGGCGCGCTCTCGTTCGACTCCCCGCAACGTGCGTCGCACAGTATGCACCATGCGTACTCCTTCGCGCTGGAATATGCCCGAAGCGCTTGTTGCGGTGACTGTACGTCAACCATGCTGTCTCCCAAGGGAATCACGTTCCGTGACCCTGAGGAGGCGCGAGGCGATGTGTCCGCCGGTTCGGATGGTGTGAGCGGTGCAGGTGCTTCAGGTTCAGCTGGAGGTCGGGCCGGATCCCGCGGAGGTGGGGCGGGCCCGCAGATGGGCGCGTTCGCGCCTCGTCGGGTCCGGGATAGGAGACGACGAACCGCTCGCCGAGACGCTCATCCTGCTCATCTCGGAGCTGGTCACCAACGCGGTCGTCCACACCGGCTGTCCGGCCGTGCTGAGGATGCTGTTCGGCTCGGCCGGGGACGGGGCCGGGACCGTCCGGGTCGAGGTGGCCGACGCCAGTGACCGCCCGCCGCTCCAGCGGCACGCGGAGGGTGACGACACCAATGGCCGCGGCCTGGAGCTGGTGGACGGTCTCGCGGACCGCTGGGGCTGGCAGCCCGAGGGGGCCGGAAAGCGGATCTGGTGCGAGGTCGACCGGTGCGTACCGGCGCGGCCCCCGGTGATCCAGGAGCAGTCGGGGCCCCGTGCCGCGCCCGGGGACTTCGGGCCCCGGGGAGTGTCCGAGGCGGACTTCGGGCCCCGGGGCGTGTCCGGCGGGGTGCCGCACGGCGCGCACGGTGCCGTGCCGTGCGCGCCCTCCTGCGTCTTCATCAACCACTCGTAACGCGGGGAGCGCGTCCTCACGCGCCGCCCGCGACCGGCGTCGGCCGCTACAGGATCGCCACCGGGGCGACCGGGGTTCCGGTGGCCCCGGTGAACGGTTCCGGCATCGCCGAGAGCAGGAAGGCGTGGCGCCGCTCCTCCGCACAGGCTGTGGACAGGTTTTCGAGGTTCCAGTTCTGGCCCTGGAGCATGCCCATCTCGACGAGGTCGAGCGCGTGCACCGGCAGCCACAGGTCCTCGATCTCGGGCGGGAAGATCTCGAACGTCAGGGTGTCGTTGGCGACCGCGGCCACATCGCGGGCGTGGAACCACTCGGGCGTCCGCACCGACAGGCCGGGCGACGGGTAGCCGTAGGCGTGTCTGTCGCCCGCCAGGAAGACCTGCACCTGCCCGGTCCGTACGAGCACGATGTCCCCGGCACGGACCCGCAGGCCCGCGAACTCCTCCGCCGCGTCCAGGTCCTCGGGGGTGACGGCATGGCCGCCGGGCAGCCGGTCGACCCCCCGGGCGCGGGCCACGTCCAGCAGGACCCCGCGTGAGACGAGGTGCGGTACGGCGGCGATCGAGCTGAACTCCGCGCCGCCGTGGGCGGTGATGGAGGCTGCGGGGCGGCCGTTGTAGATCTTCCCGCTGTGCGAGACATGGGTGAGCGCGTCCCAGTGGGTGGCCGCCTGGAGCCCCATGGTGACGGCGTCGTCGCTGGTGGCGACGGTGCCGGGGCCGAAGAGCTCCTGATTGATCTGGACCATCGTGTGCAGCGGATTCACCCGTCCCGGGATCAGCCCGCTCTGGACGCCGTCCTGCTGGAGCGGCAGCGCGAGAGCGACGCGGCGGCCGGTACGGACGGTGGCCGCGGCCTCCCGTACGACCTCGTCGGTGATCAGGTTCAGGGTGCCGATCTCGTCGCCCGCGCCCCACCGGCCCCAGTTGTTGACGCGCTCGGCGATCTCGTGGAACTCGGCCGGCAGGGACATGGGGACCTCCTGGGGCTTGTGCCGGAGTATCTGACTACCCGTAAAATCTAACGGTCCGTCAGAAACCGCGGGAAGGGGCCGGGCATGGGGAACTTCTTGGCAGGCAAGGTGGTGGCCGTCACGGGGGCCGGCCGGGGCATCGGGCGGGCGGTCGCACTCGCCGCCGCCGCCGAGGGCGCGAAGGTCGTCGTCAACGACTACGGCGTCTCCATCGAGGGCGGCGAGCCCAGCAGCGAGGTCGCGCAGGGCGTCGTCAAGGAGATCGAGGCGGCGGGCGGGGAGGCGGTGGCGGTCGCCGACGACATCTCCACGATGGCGGGCGGCCTGCGGATCGTGGACACGGCCCTCGCACGGTTCGGGAGGATCGACGGGGTGGTGTGCGTCGCCGGGATCCTGCGCGAGCGGATGCTCTTCAACATGTCCGAGGAGGAGTGGGACCCGGTCCTCGCCACCCATCTCAAGGGCACCTTCACGGTGTTCCGCGCCGCTTCGGCGGTGATGCGCAAGCAGGAGGGCGGCGGCACGCTGATCGGCTTCACCAGCGGCAACCACCAGGGCAGCGTGGCCCAGGCCAACTACAGCGCCGCCAAGGGCGGGATCATCTCGCTGGTCCGCAGCGCCGCGCTCGGTCTGCACAAGTACGGCGTCACGGCGAACGCGGTCGCCCCGGTGGCCCGCACCCGGATGTCCGCCAATGTGCCGATGGAACTGGCGGAGATCGGTGAGCCGGAGGATGTGGCGGCCCTCGTCGTGTACCTGCTGAGCGAACGCGCGCGGGCGGAGCGGATCACCGGCCAGGTGTACACGATCGCGGGTCCGAAGATCGCGGTCTGGGCCCAGCCGAGGGAGCTGCGGGCGGGGTACGCGGAGGGCGCCTGGACCCCCGAGAGGATCGCCGACTTCCTGCCCGGGACGGTGGGGGTGGACCCGATGCCGATGCTGGCCCGGCTGGAGGAGATGGCGGCGGCGGCCAAGGCGGGCGCCCGCCCGAACGGCTGACCACGCCGCTGCCCGCGCACCGGCCACCGGCCGGTCCCCCCGCCCTTGACCGGTCCGGCCCGGTCCGGCCGACCCGGTCCGGCCCGGCGGCCGTCCGCCCGGTGGCACCCGGGCATCCCCGTACAGAAACAGGAGGCACGCATGGACTTCGGTTTCGGACCCGAGGACGAGGCGTTCCGCACCCGGGCCCGCGCCTGGCTGGAGGCGGGTCTCCCGGCCGACAGCCCCCGAGCCTGGGAACGCGCGCTCGGCCGGGACGGCTGGATCGGCCTCGGCTGGGACACCCCGGAGCCCGGCTACGGCAACCGCCGCGCGAGCCTGGTCCAGCAGGTCGTCTGGGCCGAGGAGTACGCCGCGGCCGGAGCCCCGGCCCGTGTCGGCCACATCGGCGAGAACCTCCTCGCCCCGACCCTGATCGCGTACGGCACCGAGGAGCAGCGGCGGCGCTTCCTGCCCGGCATCGCCCGGGGCGAGACGCTGTGGTGCCAGGGGTACAGCGAACCCGACGCCGGCTCCGACCTCGCGGGGGTGCGGACCGCCGCCGTACGGGACGGGGCGGGCGGCCATGCCGTCACCGGGCAGAAGATCTGGACCTCGCTGGCACGGGACGCCGACTGGTGCTTCGTCCTGGCCCGCACCGAGCCCGGGTCGTCCCGCCACCGGGGGCTGTCGTTCCTGCTGGTCGAGATGGACCAGCCGGGCCGTATCGAGGTGCGGCCGATCCGCCAGATGTCGGGGACCAGCGAGTTCAACGAGGTCTTCTTCGACGGGGCGCGCGCCGCGGAGGTGGTGGGCGGCGAGGGCAACGGCTGGGCCGTCGCCATGGGGCTGCTGGCCCTGGAGCGCGGGGTGTCCACGCTGGTCCAGCAGATCGGGTTCGCCGCCGAGCTGGACCGGGTGGTGCGCACCGCCGTGGAGAGCGGTGCCGTCGCCGATCCCGTACTGCGGGAGCGGCTGGTGCGCCAGTGGGCCGAGCTGCGGACGATGCGCTGGAACGCCCTGCGCACCCTCGGCGCCACGGACGACCCCGGTGCCCCCAGTGTGGCCAAGCTGCTGTGGGGCGGCTGGCATCAGCGGCTCGGCGAGCTGGCCGTGCTGATCAAGGGACCGGCGGGGGCCGTGGGCCCGGCCGCGTGGTCCGAGCGCCACCCGTACGAACTCGACGAAGCGCAGTGCCTGTTCCTCTTCACCAGGTCCGACACCATCTACGGCGGTTCGGACGAGATCCAGCGGAACATCATCGCCGAGCGGGTGCTCGGCCTACCGAGGGAGCCGAGATGAGAGGCGTCGTCTTCGACGGCACGCGGACCGAGGTCGTCGATGACCTGGAGATACGCGACCCGGCTCCCGGTGAGGTGCTGGTCGCGGTGGTCGCGGCGGGTCTGTGCCACAGCGATCTGTCCGTGATCGACGGCACGATCCCCTTCCCCGCGCCGGTGGTCCTCGGCCACGAGGGCGCCGGGGTGGTGGAGGCCGTGGGTGCCGGGGTGACACACGTGGCGCCCGGGGATCACGTGGCGCTGTCCACGCTGGCGAACTGCGGGGCCTGCGCGCAGTGCGACCGGGGCCGCCCCACGATGTGCCGCAAGGCGATCGGCAGGCCGGGGCGGCCGTTCTCGCGGGGCGGGAAGCCGCTGTTCCAGTTCGCCTCCAACTCGGCCTTCGCCGAACGGACCCTGGTCAGGGCCGTACAGGCGGTGAAGATCCCGGCCGCTCTGCCGCTGACCTCCGCGGCCCTGATCGGCTGCGGGGTCCTCACGGGCGTCGGTGCCGTACTCAACCGGGCGAAGGTCGACCGCGGTGAGACCGTCGTAGTCATCGGCACGGGCGGCATCGGCCTCAATGTGATCCAGGGGGCCCGGATCGCGGGTGCCCTGACCATCGTCGCCGTCGACGCGAACCCGGCGAAGGAGGCGGTGGCCCGGCAGTTCGGCGCCACGCACTTCCTGACCTCGGCCGAGGGCGTGCGGGACATCCTGCCGAACGGCGCGGACCACGCCTTCGAGTGCGTGGGCCGCACCGAACTGATCCGGCAGGCGATCGACCTGCTGGACCGGCACGGCCAGGCGATCCTGCTGGGTGTTCCGGCGGCGACGGCCGAGGCGTCGTTCCTGGTGTCGTCGATGTACCTGGACAAGTCGATCCTGGGCTGCCGGTACGGATCGTCGCGCCCGCAGCGCGATATCGCGCTCTACGCCGAGCTGTACCAGGAGGGCCGGCTGCTCCTGGACGAGCTGGTGACCAGGACGTACCCGGTCGAGGACTTCGCCGAGGCGGCCGACGACGCGCACCACGGGCGGGTGGCGCGGGGAGTGCTGGTGTTCTGAGGCCCGGGGGCCGCGTCCGCGCCGGGGTGGTGCGGGCCGCGTACGGCGGGGTGGTGCGGGCGGGGGGCTCCCGTCGCCCCGCCGTCGCGGGGTCAGCGCTCCAGCCCGGCCGTCGTCCGGAAGGTGCGCCGGTACACGGTCGGCGGCACGCCCAGCGCCGCCTGGATGTGCTGGCGCAGCGAGGTCGCCGTGCCGAAGCCCGCGTCCCGCGCGACCTGGTCGATCGACAGGTCCGTGGACTCCAGCAGGTGCCGGGCCCGCTCCACCCGTTGCTGGGAAAGCCACTGGCCGGGGCTGACCCCGACCTCCTCGCGGAAGCGGCGGGTGAACGTCCGTACGCTCATCGCCTCCTGCTGCGCCATGTCCCGCAGCAGGATCGGCCGGTCCAGCCGCCCCAGCGCCCAGGCGCGGGCGGAGGTGGTCGTCGCGAACTGCGGTTCGGGGACGGGACGGTGGATGTACTGCGCCTGTCCGCCGTCCCGGTGCGGGGGTACGACGGTGAGGCGGGCGATCTCGTTGGCGACGGCGGTGCCGTGGTCGCGGCGGACGATGTGCAGGCAGAGGTCGATCCCGGCGGCGACCCCGGCGGAGGTGAGGACGTCGCCGTCGTCGATGAACAGGACGTCCGGGTCGACGCGGACGTTCGGGAAGGTCCGCTGGAAGTGGTCGGCGGAGGACCAGTGCGTGGTGGCGGGCCGTCCGTCCAGATACCCGGCGGCGGCGATGACATAACTGCCGGTGCAGATGGACACCATCCGGGTGCCCGGCCGGACGAACGCGAAGGCGGCGGCCAGCTCCTCGGTGAGTCTGCCCTCCGTGTGGACCGGGCCCAGCTCGTAGGAGGTGGGGACCACGACGGTGTCGGCGGTGGCCAGTGCCTCCGGTCCGTGTTCGACGGTGATCGTGAAGTCCGCGTCGGTGCGGACGGGGCCCGGCGGGCGTACGGAGCAGGTCACGACCTCGTACAGCTTCCGGCCCCTGTTGTGGGGCTCCACGCCCAGGGAGCGGCCGAAGATCCTTTGGGGGATACCCAGTTCGAAGGGGAGCAGCCCATCAAGGGCCAGGACGACGACACGGTGCGGCAAGGCGGACCTCCTTATCCCACTAGCTGGTATAGACCAAAAGCTGGTACATGTCACTGCTGTGATCGAGAAGCCGAGAGACGACGCGTCCATTCCCGCCGCGGGACGCGACCTGATTCCACCCCCGCCGCCCACCCCGCCGTCGCTGCCCGGGGCAGTGCCGGGGGCGGTGGGTGGCACGGGCCCCGGTGAGCTCTGGAACCGTAACTTCCGGTACTTCTTCGTCGCCCGCACCGTCGCCCTCTTCGGGGACGGGATGATCCCCGTGGCGCTCACCGCGGGCCTGCTCGGCGCGGGCCGTCCCACCTCGTCCGTGGGATTCGCGCTGGCGGCCTGGATGGGACCGCTGGCGTTCTTCGTCCTGTTCGGCGGGGTGCTGGCGGACCGGTTCACCCCGCGCCGCATGATGATCATCGCCGACGCGCTGCGGCTGATCGGCGCTTCGGTGCTCGCCGTGACCTTCGCGACGGGAAACCCGCCGCTCTGGTCCGTCTACGCGCTCAGCTCCGTCGCCGGGGTCGGCGCCGCGCTGTTCCAGCCGGGCGTCGCCTCGACCGTGCCGAGGGTCTCCCGTGACGTGCAGCGCGCCAACGCGGTCCTGCGGGTCTCCGAGGCGCTGATGACCATGGCGGGCCCGGCCTTCGCGGGCGTACTCGTCGGGCTGGCCGGTGCCGGGACCGTCTACCTGGCGAACGCGGCGACCTTCGCCGTCTCCGGGGTCTGCCTCTTCCTGATGCGGCTCGCGCCCGCCCCGGCCGACGGCACGACGCGCGGTACGTTCGTCGCGGAACTCGTCGACGGTTGGCGGGAGTTCCGGGCCCGCTCCTGGCTGTGGGGAGTGATCGCCGTCTGGACGGTGTACGGCTTCGCGGTGCTCGGCCCGATGCTCCCGCTCACCGCGGTCCAGGTCACCGAGGCGCACGGCTCGGGGACGTACGGCGTGATGATGGCGGTGAACGGCGCCGGCAGCGTGGCCGGTGGCCTGCTCGCCCTGAGACTGAGACCGCGCAGGCCGCTCGCGGCGGGGGCCGTGGCGCTGTCGGCCACGGTGGTGAACCTGGTGGTGCTGGGGCTCGCGATGCCGGTGTTCGCCCTGGGGGTGGGACAGTTCGTGGCCGGCGCGGCGTTCGCGTTCTGGCTGGTGATGTGGTCGACCACGGTCCAGACCCACGTTCCGCCCCAGGCCCTGAACCGGTTGCACGCCTATGACGTGGCGGGTTCGCTCCTGATGGTGGCGGCGGGGCGCGCGCTGGCCGGACCGGTGGCGGAGGCGGTGGGCGCGCCGGAAGTGCTGCTGGCCGGGGCGGTGATCAGTCTGCTGGCGGTGGCCGTGCTGCTGATGGCCCGGCCGATCCGTCAGTTGGAGCGGAAGGGATGACGGCGGGCGTGGCCGGGGTCGCGCGGGCGGCCGTGCGCACGCGGGTGTGGGCGGCGGGCGCGGCGGTGCTGACCGTGGCCGCCGGTCTCGGCATCCGCTCGGTGGCGGGCGGGGACGTCGCCAAGTACGCGGGGGACGCGCTGTACACGGTGCTGATCCACGCCCTGGTGGTGCTGGTCGCGCCGAGGGTGCGGCCGGGGGTCGCGGCGGGGGCGGCGCTCGCGTTCAGCTGGGCGGTGGAGTTCGCCCAGCTGACGGGCGTACCGGCGGAACTGTCCGCGCGCAGCGCGGCGGCCCGGCTGGTGCTCGGCTCGACGTTCAACGCCCCGGACCTGTTCTGGTACGCGGTCGGGGCGGGGGCGGCGTACGGCGCGCACACGCTGTGGGCGGCGGGGGCCGCGTGGGTCCGGGGACGGGGTGGTGTGGGGGCCGGATAGGCGGGTGTGGGGCGGGGCCGTCGTACGGCCCGATCCGTCCGGGGTGTGGGGCGGGGCCGTCGTATGGCCTGATCCGTCCGGGGTGTGGGACGTGGCCGTCGTATGGCCCGATCCCTGCGAACCGTGTCCCTCCGGCCACTCGTACGCGTCCGCCCCTCGGCCGGATGCTGAACGACGTGACTCAGACAACCGAAAGCGCCGCCAGGGACGAGGGCCGGTGGACCGGCACCGGCGGCGCGACGCCCGGCATCGGGGATGCGAAGCCCGGACGCCGTTCCCGCCCGCGTGTCCACCGGGCCTGGATCGTCGCCGCCGTCACCTTCGTGACGATCATCGGCGGTGCGGCGTTCAACTCGCTTCCCGGCCTGCTCATCGACCCGTTGCACACGGAGTTCGGCTGGTCGCGCGGGGAGATCGGGCTGGCCGTCTCGATCGACATGGCGCTGTACGGGCTGACGGCGCCCTTCGCCGCGGCGCTGATGGACCGGTTCGGCATCCGCCGGGTGGTCGTCATCGCGCTGAGCATGGTGGCCGCCGGGGCGCTGGCCAGTGTCTGGATGACGGCGGCGTGGCAGCTGATGGTCTATTGGGGGCTGCTCGTCGGGCTCGGTACCGGCTCGATGGCGCTGGCGTTCTCCGCGACGGTCACCAACCGCTGGTTCGTCGCCCGGCGCGGGCTGGTCACCGGTGTCCTCACGGCGGCCGGCGCCTCCGGCCAGCTGGTGTTCCTGCCGCTCTGCGCCTGGATCGTCGACGCACACGGCTGGCGCCCGGCCTCGGTGACCGTGGCGCTGGCGGCCCTCGTGGTCGTCCCGTTCGTCTGGCTCCTGATGCGCGACCACCCGGCCGATGTGGGCCTCGCCCCGTACGGCGGCGCGTACGTGGCGAAGCCCGCGCCGGGCAGGGGCGCGGCGGGGCGAGCGGTGCGCGTCCTGTGCGACGCGGCCCGGACGGGCCCGTTCTGGCTGCTCGCGGGCACCTTCGCGATCTGCGGGGCCTCGACCAACGGCCTGATCCGCACCCACTTCGTCCCGTCGGCCCACGACCACGGCATGCCGATCACGGCCGCGGCCTCGCTGCTCGCGGTCATCGGGGTCTTCGACGTCATCGGCACGGTCTTCTCCGGCTGGCTCACCGACCGCTTCGACGCCCGCCGCCTGCTCGCGGTCTACTACGCGCTGCGCGGCGTCTCACTGCTCTTCCTGCCGATGCTGATGGCGCCCTCCGTCCATCCGCCGATGATCTTCTTCATCGTCTTCTACGGCCTGGACTGGGTCGCGACGGTCCCGCCGACCATGGCGCTGTGCCGCGAGCAGTACGGCGAGGACAGCGCGATCGTCTTCGGCTGGGTCCTGGCCTCGCACCAGGTCGGCGCGGCGGCGGTGGCGTTCCTCGGAGGCGTGGCACGGGACACGTTCGGTTCGTACGACATGGTCTGGTACGCGGCGGGCGCGCTGTGCGCGACGGCGGCCCTGATGGCCCTGGTGATCCGGCGGAAGGCGCCGTCACCTGCCTGAGACCCGCGGGCGGTTCAGCCGCTGAACCGCCCGAACGCTCCCCGGTGGAACAGCAGTGGGTCCGGCCCCGCCCCGTCCCCCTCCTCCGCCGTCCCCAGCGCCTCCACCCGGCCGACCACGATCAGGTGGTCGCCGCCCGTGTGGACGGTCCGGATGCGGCAGTCGACCCAGGCCGGTACGGAGCGCAGGAGCGGTGACCCGGTCACGGGGGCGTCCTCGTACGCCACCCCGGCGAACTTGTCGGCGCCGCTCACCGCGAACCCCCGGCACAGGGCACCCTGGTCCGCGCCCAGGATGTTGACGCAGAAGACCCCGGCGCGGGCGATGCGCGGCCAGGTCGTCGACGTCCGGGCGACCAGGAAGACGACCAGCGGCGGATCGAGGGAGAGCGAGGCGAACGACTGGCAGGCGAAACCGGCCGGGCCGTCCGCGTCCCGTGCGGTGACGATGGTGACGCCCGTCGCGAAGTGCCCCAGCACGCGCCGGAATTCGCCCGGGTCCACCGGCGGACGCTCGTCCTCCCGGACGGCTCTGAGCTCGGGCCTCGGCAGCGGGTCCAGAGGGGCCGGGGCGGTGATTCCGGCACCGGCGGACCTGAGGTACCGGACGGCGGTTGCGGCCATGCCTGCGTGTCCCATCACACCTCCATTAGAACTGACGAGCCGTCAGACAGGAAGGGTCGTGACCCCTACAGTCCCCGGTACTTCGGCGCACGCCGCGCCACGAAGCTCGCGACCCCCTCGTTCGCGTCCCGCGTCGTCATATTGATCTCCTGGGCCATCGCCTCGGCGGCCAGCGCCGTCGCCCGGTCGCTGTCCAGCGAGGCGTTCACCAGCTCCTTCGTCAGCGCGATGGCACGGGTGGGCCCCTCGGCCAGCCGCCGCGCCCACTCCCCGGCGGTCTTCGCCAGCTCCGCGTCCGGCACGGTCCTGTTGACCAGCCCCATGCGCTCCCCCTCGGCCGCCGGGAGCGCGTCCCCGAAGAACATCAGCTCCTTCGCGCGCTGCGGCCCGATCAGCCGGGGCAGCAGATAGGCGCCCCCGCCGTCCGGCACGAGACCCCGGCGTACGAAGACCTCGATGAACTTCGCCGACTCGGCGGCCAGTACCAGATCGCAGGCGAACGCGAGGTGCGCGCCGAGGCCGGCCGCGGTCCCGTTGACGGCGGCGATCACCGGTTTCTCGCAGTCCAGGACGGCGGCGATCAGCCGCTGCGCGCCGAGCCGGATCGTGCGGGCGACATCTCCGGGTACGCGTTCGCCGCCGGTGGCCGGGGCGCCGCGCAGGTCCGCTCCCGCGCAGAAGCCGCGGCCGGTGGCGGTGAGGACGACGGCCCGCACGGTGGGGTCGGCGGAGGCTTCGGCGAGCAGGGCGATGACGCGTTCGCGCTGGTCCCAGGTGACGGCGTTCATGGCGTCGGGCCGGTTGAGGGTGATCCAGGAGACGCCGTTGTCAGTGGCGTGGAGTACCAATGACTCAACGGGTTCGGCGGAGTTGGCGGACTTGGCGGACTCGGTGGAATCGGTGGTGTCTTCGGGGGAGGACGGCATGGGGCAGCTCCATGGCAGGGGCGTCGCGGGCGGGGACAGGGGCAGGGGCTCGGGCAGGGGCTCGGGCTTTCGGGGGAGAGGCGGGAGGC
The DNA here is from genome assembly GCF_040297465.1 of Streptomyces sp. NPDC001787. Lineage (NCBI taxonomy): Bacteria > Bacillati > Actinomycetota > Actinomycetes > Kitasatosporales > Streptomycetaceae > Streptomyces > Streptomyces sp. NPDC001787. The sequence goes on along the minus strand of NZ_JBEOZE010000036.1, from coordinate 24,601 downwards.
GCGGGAGGCGTACGGGATCAGCGGCAGACGGCCAGCGCGTCCAGGGCCACCGCACCCTGCCCCCGCCCCAGTACCACCAGGGGGTTGATGTCCAGCTCGTCGAGGTCCCCGCCCAGCTCCAGAGCCATGCGCTGCACCCGGAGCACGACCTCCACGAGCGCGTCGACATCGGCCGGCGCTCCGCCGCGTACGCCCTCCAGGAGCGCCCGGCCCCGCAGCTCGCCGAGCATGTCCCGGGCCTGGTCCTCGCCGAACGGCGGCACACGGACCGCCGCGTCGTGCAGCACCTCGACCAGGACGCCGCCGAGACCCACGGTGACGGTCGGCCCGAACAGGGCGTCCTGGGTGACGCCGACCATCATCTCGACGCCCCGCTCGATCATCTGGCAGACCAGGACCCCGTCCAGGTCGATGGACTCGAAGCGGGCGATGTCCGTGAGCTCCCGGTACGCGTCGCGGACCTGGCTGGCGGAGGTGAGCCGGACCTTCACCAGGCCCAGTTCGGTCTTGTGGGCGAGCTGGGCGCCGGACGCCTTCATGACGACGGGGTAGCCGACCAGCCCGGCCGCGCGTACGGCCGCCGCCGCGCTGGTCACCAGCTGCTCGCGCGGTACACGAATGCCGTACGCGCGCAGCAGCTGCTTCGCCGCGTGCTCGCTCAGCTGGCGTCCCGGGCGCATCAGTGCCTGCGCCTTGCGGAACGAGGGCGACGGGGTGCGCGGCGCCTCGTCGAAGGGCGAGCGGTAGCCGGAGGCGAAGCGGTGGTGGTCCAGATAGGCCTTCACAGCGGTGATGCAGTTGCCGAAGGTGCGGAAGGTGGCGACCCGGGACGAGCCGAGCAGCGTCCTGCGGTAGGCGTCCTCCGTACCGACGGGCGAGCCCCAGACCACGCAGACCAGCTTGTCCGTGGTCTCCGCCGCGTCCACCAGGTCCTGCGCGAGCCGGTCGCTCATCGGGGGGAAGGGGCCGGTGATCGGACAGATCAGCACCCCGACGGCCGGGTCCGCGAGGATCGCGTCGATGATCTTCCGGCCGCGCCAGTCACCGACCGGGTGACCGCCGTTGTCGATCGGGTTGGCGACGTTCAGATAGCCGGGTATCCAGGCGTGCAGCTCGTTCTGCTTCTCCTCGGACAGGGTGGGCAGGCTGAGCCCCGCCCCGGTGGCCAGGTCGGAGAAGTGCGCGCCCGTGCCGCCCGAGATCGAGTACACCGCGACCCCGTCGGCCTTCGGCGGCCTGGCTCGGGCCAGCAGCGCGGCGGTGTCCTGGAGTTCGTCGAGTCCGTTCACCCGGATCACCCCGAACTGCCGCATCGCGGCGTCCACGACCTGGTCGGCGCCGGTCAGTTTGCCGGTGTGTGACGCGGCCATCCGGGCGCCCGCCTCCGTGCGCCCCACCTTGACCGCCACGACGGGGACCCCGGCACGGGCCGCCCGGTCCGCGGCGAGGAGGAAGGCGCGGCCGTCCTTGAGGCCCTCGACGTAGCAGGCGATGGCCCCGACCTCGGGGCGCCCGGCGAAGTACGAGATGAAGTCGGCGGTCTCCAGATCGGCCTCGTTGCCCGTGGGTGCCCAGTGGGAGAGCCGGATGCCCAGCTCCTGGAGCGTGTAGACGGGGCGGCCCTGGTGACCGGACTGGGTGATGAGGGCGATCGCCGGTCCGTCCAGGTCCTCCCGGAATTCCTCGAAGGCGTTGAGGTTGGTGTTCGGGCCGAGCAGCCGCAGCCCGGACCGCTCCACGGCGGCCGTCAGCCGGGCCTGCGCGGCGGCGCCCGCCTCGCCGGTCTCGGCGAATCCGGAGGCGAAGGCCACGGCGAACTTCACCTTGGCCTCGGCGAGTTCCTCGATGACCGGAAGGGGGTCGCCGACCAGCAGTACCGCCAGGTCGACCTGTTCCGGCAGGCCGGCCACGGAGGGGGAGCAGGCCCGCCCGAACACGGCCTCCCGCGTGGGGTGCACCGGGTACAGCCGTGCCCCCACCCGCTCGGCCCAGGCGATGAGCTGCCGGGTGATCCCGGTATTGGGCCGCCCCTCGGTGTCGGATGCCCCGACGACGGCCACGGAGCGTGGCCGGAAGAACCGGTCGAGGTCGGGCACGGCCGCGTGCAGTGGCCGTCCGCTGACGTCGAGGCCGCCTTCCGCCGAGGCGGTGGTCATGCTGACGACGGCGGCGTGCGGCTCCTCGCCGCAGGCCACCACCCGGGCGCGGAAGTCGGTGGTGAGGGTGCCGTGAGTCGATCCAAGCATCGTTCCGCCCACTTCTGCTCGATGGAGTCCGTCCGGGCCCCGCGGAGTCGGCCGGGCCCCGTTCCATAGCTGACACCTTGTCAGGTTACTGAACTGACGGCCCGTCAGGAATGGTTGGGACGTAACCCGTACGCACTGTCGCCCCGGAACCCGGTCGGCAGGCGGGCTCGTGCGGCAGGGGGCGAGCGGGAAGGCCGGGAGGGATGCCGGGACGCGCGGACATCCATCCCGGATTCCGGGACATGGCCGTGTGCCGTCCGCCGGGACAGGCTTCGGTCATGACCAACGAAACCGTTCTCGTGATCGGCGGCACCGGCAAGACCGGCCGCCGGGTGGCCGCACAGCTCCGTGAGCGGGGCGTGGAGCCCCGCGTCGCCTCCCGGTCCGCGGAGATCCCGTTCGACTGGGCGGACCCCGGCACCTGGGCCGCGGCCCTCGACGGGGTCACGGCCGCCTACATCGTCCCGTACGACACCTCGCCCTCGCCGACCCCGGCCCTGGTGGAGCGGGCGGTGGCGGGCGGAGTGCGGCGGCTGGTGCTGCTGTCGGCCCGGGGCGCGAACGTGCCGGGGTACTTCGGGGCCTCGTACGACGGTGAGGGGCCGCACGCCCAGGGGGAGGCCGCGGTGCGGGCCTCCGGAGCCGAGTGGACGATCCTGCGGCCGGGCTGGTTCGCCCAGAACTTCAGCGAGGGCGTCTTCGCCGACGGCGTGACCGGCGGTGAACTCGCGCTGCCCACCGGGGACGGCAGGGCCGCGTTCGTCGACGCCGAGGACATCGCGGCGGTGGCCGTCGCCGCGCTCACCGAGGACGGTCACACCGGGCAGGTGTACGAGCTGTCCGGTACCCGGGCGCTCGGGATCGACGACGTACTCGCCGAGATCGCCGTGGCCACCGGGCGGCGGGCCCGCTATGTCCCCGTCGCCGAGGCGGAGTTCCGGGCCGGGCTCGTCGCCCAGGGGATCCCGGACGCCGAGGCCGCGCTCTGGACCGACGCGCTGAAGCCGGTCCGGACCAGCCAGGAGGCCCCGGTCGTCGACGGGGTACGGCGCGCGCTCGGCCGGGAACCGCGCGACTTCGCGGAGTTCGTACGGGACGCGGCGGCGGGGGGCGCCTGGCAGGCGTGAGCGGGTGGGGCGGGGCGGGGCTGGCCGTGAGCACGGTGATCCCGCCCCCCCGATCCCCAGCCCCGTGATTCAGCCCGCCGGGGCTTCCCGTTCTCCCCGCTCTTCCCGTCCTTGCCGCTCCGGGTGCGGGAGGGACCCGGCCGCCCGGCGGTACGCGCTCGGGCTCTCGCCCCGGAGCCGCTTGAACGCCGCGCTGAAGCCGAAGGCGTCCGCGTACCCCACCCGGCGGGCCACGGCCCCCACCGTCAGTTCGGGGCGGGTGAGCAGGTCGGCCGCCAGGGTCATGCGCCACTCGGTCAGATACGCCACCGGCGCCTCCCCGACGATCTCCGTGAAGCGCTTCGCCAGCGTCGTCCGCGACACCCCGGCCCGGGTCGCCAGTGCGGCCGTCGTCCACGGGTGGGCCGGGTCCTCGTGCATCGCGCGCAGGGCGGGGCCCGCCACCTCGTCGCCCAGGGCGCGGTACCACTTGGGCGGGTCCGCCTCGGGGCGGTCGAACCAGTCCCGCAGCGTGCACACCAGCAGCCAGTCCAGCAGTCGGTCGAGCACGATCTGCCGGCCGGGCCGTACCCCGGCGATCTGGGCCTCCAGGTAGTCGCGCATCGCCGTGCAGTCGTGGTCGTCCGGAACGACGAGTACCGGGGGCAGTACCCGGAGCAGCCGCTGCGGCACCTCCGCCCGTACGTCGTAGGTGGCGGCCAGCAGGACGGTGGGGCCGGTGAGCTCGTCGTCGTCGGACGGGCCCTCGTCCGGCCGGCCGTCGGGCAGGCGCACCTCCCGTACCGAGGCCCCCGGCCCCGGCCCCGTCCCCGTTCCCGTCCCTGCCCCCGTGGCCGGTTCGTCGGTGAAGAGGAACGGTGCCGGACCCCGTACGATCGCGGCCTCGCCGAGCCCCACCCGGTACGGCGCGCCGCCGCCCTCCGGGACGATCCACCCGGCCCCCCTCAGCGGCACGCACAGGGTCAGGTACGCCCCGTCCGCGAACCGCAGGGACCACGGCGGATACAGCACCGAGCGGCCGAACACCGCCCCCTTGCCCCGCACACCCCGCAACAGCTCGTCGAACACGTCCATGGTCCAACCGTACGCAGTTCCGGTGCCGCTTTGGACGATCACCCATGTGCGGCGGACGGGCGGCCATGGGTCCGGCCCCGGGGCGGTTCGCGCGCCGGTACGGTTCAGGCCGCGCGGGCCGCGCGGGCCGCGCGCTTCGCGACGCTGTGGGCGATCTTCCCGGCGTCCCGGGCCATTTCGCGGAACATGCCGCTGATCGGGTTGGTGAATCCGGTGAAGTACAGGCCGGGTGCCTGCTTGGGCGCACGGCCGCCGTGCGTCACCGGCCTGCCCCGCGCGTCCAGTACGTCCAGGTGGCCGACCAGGTCCTCCAGGGCCCGCCGGTAGCCGGTCGCCGCGATCACCGCGTCCGGGGTGATCCGGGTGCCGTCGGCCAGCACCACCGTGTCCCCGTCGAAGGATTCGACGGTGGCCACCGGGACCACCCGGCCGCTCTTCACCGCGTCGATCAGCCCCACGTCCTGGACCGGGATCGCCCCGTCCTTGACCCGTGAGTACAGGCCCGTGTCCGGGCGGGGGAGGCCCTGTTCGGCGAGGTCGGGCACGGCGATCCGGGCCAGCAGCCGCCCGGCCCGGTCGACGAGCCGTACGGGCAGCCGGCGCACGAGGATGCCGGTCGCCTGCGCGGGCCAGCCCGCGGTGGACCGGCGCACGATGTGCGGAACGGTGCGTACCGCGATCCGTACCCGGGAAGCGCCGCCCTCCACCAGGTCCACGGCGATCTCCGCCCCGGTGTTGCCGATGCCGACGACCAGGACGTCCTTGCCCGCGTACGGGGCGGGGGCGCGGTAGTCCGAGGCGTGCACCAGCTCCCCGGTGAACGTGTCGAGGCCGGGCCACGCGGGTGTGCGCGGAGTGTGGTTGTGGCCCGTGGCCACCACGACCGCCTGCCCGGTCAGCACCCGGCCGCCGCTGGCGGCGAGCTGCCAGCCGGTGCCGTCGGCCGTCCGGTCGACGCGGGACACCTCGACACCCGTCACCACTTCCAGTTCGTGGTGATCGGCGTACTTCTCCAGGTACCGCACGACATCGTCCCGGGACACCCACCGGCCGAACCGGCGCGGCATCGCCAGCCCCGGCAGGGCCGACCAGCGGCGGGTCGTGTGCAGGCGCAGCCGGTCGTAGTGCCGGCGCCAGGACGCGCCGACGCCGTCCGACTTCTCCAGGACCACCGCCCGCAGTCCCCGCGCGTGCAGTTCGGCAGCGACGGCGAGTCCGCCCGGACCGCCGCCGATGACGTAGACGGGTCTGGTGGACGGGCCGGTGAGGGACGCGCGCTCGGACATGCTTGGGAGCGTAATGGCGTGCGGTGTTGATGGGTCTCGGTCAAGGCGGAAATCGATTGCGAATTGATCACGGGTGCGTGCGCTCGGGCCTTGTCGCCCACTCCGGCCGAGCGCACCCCTTGCGGACTCCGGTCACCATCAGGTGAACTGACGTACCGTCAGATTCAGCGACCGGGAGGGGCCCTGATGCAGACCATCTGGCTGGGCGGAGCGGAATGGCTGGCCGTCCTCCGTATAGGACTCGGCCTGTGGTGGCTGGAGAGCTGGCGGCACAAGGACAAAAAGGGCTGGTTCGAGCGCGGTACGGGCATCGCCTGGGCGGCCGACGTGGCGGGCAAGCACCGATGGGCGGTGGTGCGCACCGGCTTCGAACGCGTCGTCGCGCCACGCCCCAAGGTCATGGCCCACCTCGTAGTGTACGCCGAACTCGCCCTGGGTCTCGGCCTGGTCACCGGATTCCTCACCCCGGTCGCCCTGGCCGCCGGGCTGCTGCTCAATCTGCTCTACCTGGTCCTGATGATCCACGACTGGGCCGAGCAGGGGCAGAACGCGATGATGGCGCTGATCTCCCTCGTCGCCCTGTTCGCCATGTCCTGGCAGACCTGGTCCCTCGACGGAGCGATCGGACTCTTCCTGTGACGGCCGCCCCCCGCTACGACCTGCCGGAGCCCGACGCCTTCACCCGCCCCTACTGGGACGCTGCCGCCGAGGGCCACCTGCTCCTGCGCCGCTGCGCGGCCTGCGGGCGCGCCCACCACTACCCCCGGGAGTTCTGCCCGCACTGCTGGAGCGAGGACGTGACCTGGGAACGGGCGTCCGGCCTCGCCACGCTCTACACCTGGTCCGTCGTCCACCGCAACGACCTGCCGCCCTTCGGCACCCGTACCCCGTACGCCGCCGCCGTCGTCGACCTGGCCGAGGGGCCCCGGATGATGACGGAGATCGTGGACTGCGAGGAGGCGGACCTGGCCATCGGGATGCCGCTCCGGGTCACGTTCCGGCAGGAGGAGGGGCGGGAGGCCGTCGCGGTCTTCCGGCCGCGAGGCTGACCTCGGCGGCCCGTGCGCGACTCGACCGGAGGCCGGTGACCGGCCCGGCCGAGTCCCGTAGCCGTCGTTCCGATGTCGTTCCAGGGCCATGAGCGCCGAACCCGCGGCTGTGGATCTCTCCCGGGCTCCCGTCTCACAGCCCCGGCGCGCCCCAGACCGGGAACCAGCGGGCGAGGTCCTTCTCCACCCGCAGGTCGTCGCCGAGTGTGGACCTGACCTGCAACTCCAGCTGGTTGTCACGCCTCTCGGCGCTGCCCGGCACCGGGGCGAAGGGGTAGAACGTGCCGCGCTTGTAGAGGTACACCAGCGCCAGTGGGCGCCCCTCCCGGTCCCGGAAACCGATCAGGGAGCAGAGCAGGTGCGGGCCGAAACCGCCGTCCTGGAGCAGGGTGTTCACCGCGTGGAGGTCGTTGACCAGGGAGGCCGTGTCCTCGGGCGGCCGACGGGTGAGCAGCCAGGTGTAGCCGTACGTGTCACGGCTGAACTCCACCGGGACGCCGCCGCGGCCCGTGTCCGCGTCCAGCAGTTCCCGTACGTCCTCCTGGACCCGGGCGAAGCCGCCGCCCTCCACCCCCGCGAAGCACACCGACCCCAGGCCCGTCGGCGTGAAGCCCGCGCCGGCCTGGAGGGTGAGCGCGGCCGAGGGGACGGCGAAGAGCTGGTCGAGGTCGGGGCGGACCGGTTTGCTCCGGCCGAGGATCGAGTCGAGCAGGCCCACGGGGCTTCTCCTTCGGGAATCGGGCGGGGCCCTGGGGGGCGGGTCTCCGGAAGCGGTGTTCTACGGGCGGGAGAGGTCCGCCGAGATGCGGGCCAGCTGGTCGAGGCGCTGTTCGAGGGTGGGGTGCGAGGAGAGCAGCCTGCCCAGGCTCTCCTTGGAGGAGAAGGCCGGGATGAAGTAGAAGGCGTTGTACGGCTCCGCCTTGCGCAGATCCTCGGTGGGGATACGGGCCATCTGGCCGCTGACCTTCGTCAGGGCCGAGGCGAGGGCCGAGGGGCGGCCGGTGAGCAGGGCGGCCGTGCGGTCGGCGGACAGCTCGCGGTAGCGGGAGAGCAGCCGGGTCAGCAGGAAGCTGAGCGCGTAGACGACGGCGCTGATCAGCGGGATCAGCATCACGATGATGCCCGCCGGGTCATTGCCCCGGCTGCGGGCGAAGCCGCCCCACAGGGCCACCCGGGTGATGACACCCGCCAGCACTCCGAGGAACGACGCGATCGTCATGACGGCGACATCGCGGTGCGCGACGTGCGACATCTCGTGCGCGAGGACGCCCTCCAGCTCCTCGGGTTCCAGTCTGCGCAGCAGTCCGGTGGTGGCGCAGACGAGGGCGGTCCTCTCGCTGCGCCCGGTGGCGAAGGCGTTCGGTACGTCGCTCCGCGCGATCGCCACCCGCGGCTTGGGCATGTCCGCCAGGGCGCAGATCCGGTCGATCGCGCCGTGCAGCTCGGGGGCCTGCTCGGGGGTGACCTCGCGGGCGCCCATGCCGTACGCGGCGATGCGGTCGCTGAACCAGAACTGGGCGACGAAGAGGCCGCCCGTGATGATCAGGATGATCGGCCAGGACCCGCGCAGCACCACCAGGAGCACGCCGACGAAGACGACGTACAGCAGACCGATGAAGAACATGGTGCTCACCATGCGGGTGGTCAGACCGCGGTCCGGGGCGTACCGCGAACGGGCTCGTGGCATCGGTGCCTCCCAACAGCTCATCTGTCTCCCATAGTGCCCCTTTCTTGTTGAAATCGAATAAATGGGCGCTTTCTCAGGGCCAGAGCAGTTCGCGCGCCCATGCCCCGTCCTCCAGGCGGTAGCGCAGCCGGATGTGCCGTCGCCGGGCGTCCCCCTGGAAGAACTCGGCCTCGTGCGGCTCGACCGTGTAGCGCGTCCAGGTCGGCACCTCGGCGTCCGGCTCCGCCCGTGCCCGCTCCCAGGCCGCGTCGGCGGCGCGGGCCAGCTCCTCGCCCGAGCCGAGGACGTCGCTCTGCGACCCGGTCAGGGCCGCGGCCAGTGCCCCGGTGGACCGGGCGTGCAGATCGGCGCTGCTCTCGGCCGGGGCGCACACGGTGACCGGGCCGCGGACGCGTACCTGCCGTCCCTGGGACGGCCAGTAGAAGCCGAGCGCGGCGTACGGGCGGGCGGCGAGCTGGCGGCCCTTCGCGCTGGTGGCGTGCGTGGCGAAGTGCCAGCCCCGGTCGTCCACGTCGTGCAGCATCAGTGTCCGTACGTCCGGGTGGCCCCCGGCGTCGACGGTGGCCAGCGTCATCGTGTGCGGCTCGGGCTGCCCGGCGGCCACGGCTTCGGCGAACCAGGCGTGGAAGAGGGGTACGGGGGAGTGCGGTGCGGTGGCCGGGTCGAAGCCGGGAAGGTCGGTGTCCCAGACGCGCTGGGCGTGCAGAAGGTCGCGGAATGCGCGCTGGGTGTCGGACGTCGTGTCGTTCATGCGGCCCCATCATTCACGTGGCCGGGTGCGTCACGGTTCACGCGGCCCCGGGAGTCACGCGGGACACCGCGGGTCGTGGCTGTGCGAGCGCGCCTCGCCCGCCGCCGGTTCGCTCCCCGGCCTGCCCCTCAGTCCCGCTCCCCTTCAGTCCCGCTCCCCTCAAGCCCCGCTCCCCTTCAGTCCCGATCCCTCTCGGCCCCGCTTCTCGTCAGTCCCCCTGCCCCTCCCCCTCAGCCCCGCCCCAGCACCACCGTCCCCGACGAGCAGAACCATCCGCCCGTCCCCGACGCCACCGCCAGCTCCGGCAGCCGCCCGCCCGCACGTCTCACCTGGCGCTCACCCGCCTCGCCGCGCAGTTGCCGTACCGCCTCCACCAGCAGGAACAGCCCGCGCATCCCGGGGTGACAGGCGGAGAGGCCGCCGCCGTCCGTGTTCACCGGCAGCTCGCCCGTCAGGCCCGTCCGGCCCTTCTCCACGAACGCGCCGCCCTCGCCCTTGGCGCAGAACCCCAGGTCCTCCAGTGTCACCAGCGTCATATAGGTGAACGCGTCGTAGATCTCGGCGAGGTCGATGTCGCAGGGCCGCACCCCGGCCCGTTCGAAGGCCAGCCGGCCCGATACGGCGGCGGGGGAGACGGTGAAGTCCTCCCACTCGGACATGGTGGAGTGCGAGACGTGCTCCCCGGTGCCGAGGACCCACACCGGGGCCTTCGCCGTGTCCGGTACGTACTCCGCCGCCGCCAGCAGCACCGCGCAGCCACCGTCGCTGCGGACGCAGCAGTGCAGTTTGGTGAACGGGTCCGCGATCATCGGGCCGGACAGCACGTCGTCCACCGTGATGGGGTCCCGGAACATCGCGTCCGGGTTGGCCGCCGCGTTGGCCCGCGCCCGCACCGCCACCTCGGCGAGCTGTTCCAGCGTCGTGCCGTACTCGTGCATGTGGCGGCGGGCGGCCATCGCGTACTTGGCGATCAGCGAGTGCCCGTACGGCACCTCGAACTGGAGCGGGCCGCGCGCCCCGAACGACAGGTTCGACGTGCGGCGGCCCGCCTTGATGTCGGCCCTGGCGGTGGACCCGTAGACCAGGAGCACGGCGTTGGCGCGACCGGCGGCGATGGCGTCCGCCGCGTGCGCCGCCATCACCTCCCAGGTCGCGCCGCCGACCGCCGTGGAGTCCACCCAGGTGGGCTTGAGGCCCAGGTACTCGGCGACCTCGACCGGGGCGAGCGTGCCCAGGCCGGCCGAGGCGAAGCCGTCGACGACCGAGCGGTCCAGGCCCGAGTCGGCCAGTGCCCGGCGGGCGGCCTGGGCGTGCAGGGCGTACGGGGTGGGCCCGTCGACGCGTCCGCAGTCCGCGAGGGATATGCCGACGACAGCGACCTTGCGCGGGGGGGAGGAGGGTGAGGAAGGCATGAATCTGACGGTACATCAGATACGGTCGGGCGCAGCCTTTGCGGAGGACGCGTTCTCGCGGCGCGAGGGCGCGAGTGCGCGGGGTTGGAGGCGGGTGTGTGCGCGTGGTGCGGGAGTCTGGGATTCTCGCCGCTTCCCGCCTAACATGACGGACCGTCAGATCGGGGGCCGCCGGCTCCCGAGGGGAGGGAGCCCGAGATGGACGCCGCCTTCACCGCGGAGCAGCACGAGATCCGCCGCACCCTGCGCGAACTCCTGGTCACCCACTGCGGACCCGGCGAGGTCCGCGCCGCCGCGGGCACCGCACCCGGCTACGACGAGGCCCTGTGGCACCGGCTCGCCGGGGAGCTGGGGCTGCCCGGGATCGCGCTGCCCGAGGCGTACGGCGGCGTCGGCTGCGGTACCGCCGAACTGGCCCTCGCCTGCGAGGAGGCGGGCCGCGCCCTGCTGCCCTCCCCCCTGCTGGCCACCTCCGTACTCGCCGCACCCCTGATCGCCCGGCTCGGCACCGAGGCCCAGCGCGCCGCTCTGCTGCCCCGCATCGCCGAGGGCACCCTGACCGCCGCCCTCGCGGTCCCCGGCGGCTCCCTGGCCACCGCCCTCGGCCTGACCGGCGACAACACCGGCGGGCAGTGGGCGGGCGGCGGCCGGGCCGGCGGTATCCAGGCCCGGCCGGACGGCGGCGGGGGCGGGGGCGAAGGGAGCTGGCGGCTGTACGGGGAGGCCGCCCAGGTCCTCGACGGCCACAGCGCCGGGCTGCTGCTGGTCGCCGCCCACACCGGAGGCTTCCCCCGCAGCCGTACGCTCCTGTTCCTCGTGTCCGCCGCGTCGGCGGCCGGCCTCGTCCGCACCCGGCAGACCTCGATGGACTGCACCAGGGCGCCGGCCCGGGTCGAACTGCGCGACACCTCCGCCGAACTCCTCGGTGCCGACGACACCACGGATGTCGCGGGCGCGCTGGCCGAGGCCGGGCGTACGGTCGCCGCCGTGCTGGCCGCCGAGGCGGTCGGGGCCGCGGAGAGCGCGCTGGACCGGACCGTCGCGTATGCCGGGGAACGCGAACAGTTCGGCCGGCCCATCGGCTCGTTCCAGGCGGTGAAACACCGGCTGGCCGACCTGTACGTCCAGGTGCAGGCGGCCCGCTCGGCGGCCTACTACGCGGCCTGGGACCCGGCCGCGGGCGGGCTGGCGCTCGCCCAGGCGCTGGAGGCGCTGCGGGTCACCACGTCGCAGGCCATCCAGCTGCACGGCGGCATCGGCTTCACGTGGGAGCACGAGGCGCACCTCTACTTCAAGCGGGCCGCCTCCGACGAACTGCTCTTCGGCCCCGTCCACCGGCTGCGCGACCACGCGGCGCGGCAGGCGGGCCTGTTCGCGCCGGACACCGCCGGGCGAGGGGTGGCGGTCTGATGGCCCGCGGCGTCCGGCTGATCCAGAAGGTCTCCTCCACCCGTGCCTTCGCGCGGATCGCCCCGCATGTGGTCCCCGCGATGGACCGCGCCGTGCACCGGCTCACCCGGGGCAGGGTGCTGCTCAGCTCCCGGATGCTGCCGGGGCTGATCCTGACGGTGCCGGGTGCGCGGAGCGGGCTGCCGCGGACCACACCGCTGGCCTGCGTGCCGGAGGGCGGGGCGGACCGCAGCTGGATCCTGGTCGGCAGCAACTTCGGCCGTACGGGGCATCCGGCCTGGACCGCGAATCTGCTGGCCCACCCGGACGCGGCCGTCATCAACTGGAAGGGCCGGGACGTTCCGGTGCGCGCCCGGCTGCTCCAGGGCGGGGAGCGGGCCGAGGTGTGGCAGGTGGCGCTGCGGTTCTGGCCGCCCTACGCGGCGTACCAGGCGCGGGTGGAGCGGGAGATCCGGCTCTTCCGGGTGGAGCGGCGGGAGGACGCGTGACGGAGCGGACCGCCGGTGGGGTGGCGGCGGAGCGGTGGGAGGGTGACGGGCCGGGTGTGACGCGGGCCGCCGATGCCTCGGCGGGCGGGTGACGGACGGGGAGTGACGCCGAGGTTCCCGTCCGCGGCGGGGGAGGGCCGTCGGCCGCGGAAGTCCGGCGGGCCGGCGCGCGGTTCGGGAACGCCGACGGCGGACCACATGCGTGATCCGCCGTCGGTGAGACAGGACCTGGGGCACCCGGGACTGCCGTGCGTGCCCGGTGCGAGCGAGGGTGTCCGGTGCCGGTGCCTACCTCGTCGGTTTCTTGCCGGTGATGCCCAGATGGACCAACAGGGCAAGGTTGGGCTTCAGTTCGGCCTGCTTCACACCCCAGGTGGTGAAGCCCTTCTGGTGCGAAGCCACCGAGGCCAGCATCGCGACCAGGGAGCCCGCCATCGCGGCGGGGCTGATGTCCTTGTCGACCTTGCCCTTGGCCTGGAGCTCCTTGACCGAATCGGTGAGGGAGTTGGTGACCGAGTTCAGGATCTTCATACGGATCTTGTAGAACCGCTTGTCGCCCTCGGCCGCCCCGAGGTCGACCACGCGCAGGATCGCGTCGTGGCGGCGCCAGAAGTCGAGGAATCCTTCGACCAGTTCTTCGGAGGTCTGCCAGCCGGCCTTGCCGACCCAGGAGCGGCCCGCGACCAGTTCGGTCAGTCCGGCGCCCTCCTTGGCCATTTCCTCGGCGATTTCGAGGACGGCGCCCTCGACGTCGGGGAAGTACTGGTAGAAAGTCGCGGGTGAAGTCCCGGCCTTCCGGGCGACGTCGATGACTTTGACGTCCCGGTACGGCGAGGAGCTGAGCATCTCGCTGAGGCAGTCGAGCAGCTTCTGCCGCGTCGCCTGACCGCGTCGTCCGGCCACGCGGCCGTCGACGGTGCGTACTTGTCCTGTCATGCCGTCAGCTTACCGAGGGGTGATCGGAGCGCGATTCGGCCGACTGCAAATGGGGAACGCCGCAGGACCGGAGGGGTGCGCGGAGGTATCCGGGACTTTCCGGAACGGAATCTTCCGGTGTGTGCCGCCCGATGGGTATTAGTGTTATCAACAGCCTGTGGACAACTTCGGTGGACAACTTTCGTCCACGGGGGTGCTGGATCTTCACGATTCGGGCGAATGTTCTCTATGGCCGGGCCGGATGTCCTCCCCGGGTGGGCCGCGGTCCCGTCGCGGCCGGCCGGGGTGCGTCAGGAGTGCGCCGGGGCGCGGAGTGCGGGGTGCGACGTTACGTTGACTGTGACGGGCGTCACCGCGACGGAAGGATCCGGGCCCATGGCCGCATTCGCGCACTCCGCGCCGTGCTGGGTGGATGTGCAGCTCCCCGACCTCGAAGCGGGCAAGCGCTTCTACGGCGGGCTCTTCGGCTGGACCTTCCGGGCGGGCGACGGCATGCCCTTCGCCGACGCCTACAGCGACGGCCGTCTCGTGGCCGCCCTCGCCGCGAAGAGCGACGGCCGGATGCCCACCGCCTGGGGCGTCTACTTCTCCACCGACGACATCCGGGCGACCGTCGCCGCGATCCGGGCGGAGGGCGGCCAGGTGATCACCGAACCGGTGCACGCGGGGCGTGCCGGGATCGTGGCGCAGGCCGCCGACCCCGGCGGCGCGGTCTTCGGGCTGTGGCAGGCGGGTGACCGTGCCGGCTTCGAGAGGCAGAACGAGCCGGGCACCTACTGCTGGACCGAGGTCTACACCCGGCGGCCGGAACGGGTCGACCCCTTCTACGAGAAGGTCTTCGGCTTCCGGGGCACCGACCTGGACGAGGCGGGCGGCGACGCCTCCGGCACCGCCGAATCACTCGTCGACTTCCGGCTGTGGTCCCCGGCGGGCACCGAACCCGGCCCCGACACCGCGGTCGGGGGGCGCAGCGTCATCACGGACGCCCTCCCCGCCGAGATGCCCAGCCACTTCCTCATCCACTTCGCCGTCGCCGACTGCGACCGGACCGTCGAGACCGCCGTACACCTCGGCGGCCGGGTCACCGCGCCGCCGTTCGACATCCCGTACGGGCGGATGGCCGTCCTCCACGACGACCAGGGCGCCGCCTTCGCCGTACTCCAGCCCTCCGAACTGCTTCCGTGACCCCGGCGGGTTCCGGCGCCCCCGAACGGCCGCTTGAACCGGTCCCGCACGGCTTCCGTGATCCGGACGGCTTCCGAAATCACTTCCGGCGGCCGTTGTGTGCGGATAGCGGGCGAAGTGACATGAGACACCCTGATCCGCCCCCGGGTTCGCAACCGGCGCCCGAGCCAGGAAGAATCGGGGTGCGCACCGCCAGGTGGTGCCCAGTGGTGAGACGCTGCACAGGGCGGGAATAGGCGGGCTTCTGTTCCTGAGGCCCGTACGGGGAGGTGGCATGCAAGTGGTGGAGCAGCTGACGCAGCACGACCCGAGGCGGATCGGCCCGTTCGAGGTGCTGGGACGGCTCGGCGCCGGCGGCATGGGGCTGGTCTATCTCGCGCGCTCGGCGTCCGGCCGGCGGGTGGCGATCAAGACGGTCCGTACGGAGCTCGCCGAGGACCAGCTGTTCCGGGTCCGTTTCACGCGTGAGGTGGAGGCCGCCCGCGCCGTCAGCGGTTTCTACACGGCCGCCGTGGTCGACGCCGACCCCCGTGCCGCCGTCCCGTGGCTGGCCACCGCCTATGTGCCCGCGCCCTCCCTTGAGGAGATAGTGAACGAGTGCGGGCCCATGCCGACCCAGGCCGTGCACTGGCTGGCCGCCGGGATCGCCGAGGCCCTCCAGTCCATCCACGGCGCGGGGCTCGTCCACCGCGACCTGAAGCCGTCCAACGTCCTGGTCGTCGAGGACGGCCCCCGGGTGATCGACTTCGGTATCGCGTCCGGCGTCTCCAACACCCGGCTGACCATGACGAACGTCGCCGTGGGCACCCCCGCCTACATGTCTCCCGAGCAGGCGCGCGACTCGCGCAGCGTGACCGGTGCCAGCGACATCTTCTCGCTCGGCTCGACGCTCGTCTTCGCCGCCACCGGCCATGCCCCGTTCCACGGGGCGAACCCGGTCGAGACGGTGTTCATGCTGCTCCGGGAGGGCCCGGACACCGAGGGGCTGCCGGACGACCTGCGGCCGCTGATCGAGTCCTGCATGCAGATGGACGCCTCGCTGCGGCCCAGCCCCGCCGACCTCCAGGCCAGGCTCGCCCCGCACCTGTTCGCCTCCGGGAGCGACGACAGCGGTACGGCGTCGGCCTGGCTGCCCGCGCGGGCCACCGCGATGATCGAGCAGCGCCGGGGCGGCGGCCGTACCGCCGCGCCGGTCGCCCCCGCCCCGGTGGCCGTGCCCCCGCCGCCCCCGCGTCCGCCGCGCGCCCCGGACACCGGCTGGCGCGGCGGCGGCGATCTGCGCTCCCCCTCCCCGCTCTCCTCGCCCGCCCCCATGTCGTCCCCGGCACCCGACGGCGGCCCGGTGCGGCTGGCCGGGGCGCAGGTGCCGATCGGTCCCGGTCCGCGTGCCGGGGAGGGGCGCGGTGCCGCCGCCGCGCATCCGGCGGCGGCCACCGGCTGGGTCAGGGCGCCCGCCGGGCTGATCGGCGCGGCCACCGGGCAGACGGCCCCGACCGCCCCGGTGCCGCCCCCGGCCGCCGCCCCGGACGCGGTGCCGGACCGCTGGCGGCCCTGGCGTTTTCGCATGTCGAACGATGTGTGGGGGACACCCATCGTCTCCGGCGACCTGCTGTACGTGACGTCCTTCGAGGTGCACGCGCTGGACGTGGGCAATGGCCGGCGCCAGTTCAAGACCCGGGACGTGGCCTGGGCGATGGCCGTCGACGGGGGCAGGATCCATGCCTCGGACGGCCCCTCGCTGTACGCGCTGGACGCGGCGAGCGGCGCCGAACAGTGGCGGCTGCGGACCGACGCCTGGGTGTACTGCCTGAAGGCCGACCGGGGCACCGTCCTGACGGCCACCCGGGGCGGCGGCGTCCAGGCGTGGGAGGCGTCCAGCGGCGAGAAGCTGTGGGAGGTCACGGGTGTCCAGGCGGACTTCGAGACGCCGGAGGCCGGGCCCGTGATACACGACGGCACGGTGTACCTGTGGCAGGACGCCCGGCTGCGGGCCCTGGACGCCCGCAGCGGCCTGGAGCGCTGGTCGTACCCCATCGGCGACGCGGCCTCCTGCGGCGGTGTCCCGGTCCGGGTGACCCCGGCCCCCGACGGCTACGTCTACATCGCGGCGGGGACGCGGGTGCTGGCCGTCGACACGGACTCGGGCCGGGTGAGCTGGCACTTCGAGTCGCCCGCGGTCTTCCTGTCGCCGCCCGCGTTCGCGCCCGGCCCCGCGGTCACCGGGGGCGGGGTCTACCTCGCCGACTACCTCGGCACGGTGTACGCGCTCGACGCGTCGACCGGCAAGGACCGCTGGCGGATCGCCACGGAGGCCCGGCAGTCCATCGAACCCGTGCTGGTCACGGCCGGGAACGTGCATGTGGGCAGCGGCAGCGCGCTGTACACCCTGGACGCGGTGACCGGTACCCCGAAGTGGCGGTTCGCCGCGGGCGGCGATGTCGTCGGCGCCCCGGTCGTCGCCGACGGCCGTGTGCACTTCGGCTCCGCCGACCATGTGCTGTACACCCTGGACGCGGCGGGCGGCCAGCTCCGCTGGAAGCTCGCCACGGGCGGCGAGATCACGGGCTCACCGGTCGCGCGGGCAGGTGTCGTGTACGCCTGCAGCAAGGACCGGTGCGTGTACGCGCTGGACGCGCTGAAGGGCACCGGCACGGGGAACAAGGCCCGCGCGTAGTCGGGCAGCCGGGCGGGGGCCGTGCGGTCAGCTTCCCGGTTGCCGGGGCGGAGGCTCCGGCGGTTGCTGTGGCGGCCGGTCCGCGTCGCCGGGATCCCGGGCGGCACCGGGGTCGCGGGAGTGGCTGGGGTCCCTGGGGTCCGGCCCGGTGTACGGCTCCGGCTCCGGTTCCGGCCAGGGTGATGTCTGCGCGGACATCCCCGGCTCCTGCGTGGGCGGCCAGGTGTCCGGGTGCTCCCGGCCGGGCGCGGGATAGGGCTCCGCGTGCCGCGCCACCCGCTTCGGCCGCCCCGACATCAGCAGCGCCCCCAGCAGGATCAGCACCCCGCCGGCCAGCGCGCCCGCCACCCCCCACTGAAGCCCGGACCCGTCCGAGGCCACCGCCAGACTGCCCGCCGCCTGCCCCTGGCGGACCATCCACAGCACGGTGAAGCCGAGCACCACCACGCCCGCGAACGCCACCAGCAGCCGCGACCGGAGGGCCACCCCGACCACCACCACCAGCGCGGCGAACAGGAACGGCAGCAGGATCGAGGACATGACCGCGGACGAGGTGGCGGTGATGCCGCCGAAGAGGTCCTGGACGCGGTAGTCGTGGCCGAACCGGCCGTCGTACCAGCGCAGGAAGGGGCTCTGGACCGCGCCCGCCGCGCCGATGAGGGCGACGACGGAGCCGAGGACGTTGCGGATCATCATCAGCCTCCTGCGGCGCTCGCCGTATGTACCCGCGGCGCGCGGCGCCCGTCGGCGTCCACGCCCGGCCCCCGGCCGACGCTACGCCCGACAGGTCACCCCCGCCACACGGACCATGACGCGACCGTGACAGGGTCATGACTTGGTCATGGGTCTTCGGCCGCCATGCTGTGGGCGGGAGAAGACGGCGGAGAAGCGGAAGACGACAACACAAGGGGGGCTGCATCGATGATGCGGCGGCGTATGAGGTTCGCGGCGGTCCTGGTCGTGGTGGTGCTGGCACTCACCGGATTCTCGACCTCCAGCAGCGGGGGCAAGGGCGGCAAGAGCCGGAGCGGGAAGAGCGGCGGATCGGGCGGCGGCTGCTCCAATTCCAAGAAGAGCAACGGTGGGTACCACGACTACGACGACGACTACGACAGCTCGTCGAGCAGCTCCTCCGGCGGCACCGACTACGGGACGCCCACACCCACCGCCACGGCCTCCGACGCCCCCGAGGTCCGGGTCGTCCGCTGCGCCCAGCCCCGCAAGGGCAAGCGCAAGGCCGTCACCTCGTCCGTCGTGGAGCTGAGGTCCACGGCGGCCGGCTCGCGGACGTACGACGTGGAGGTGACGTTCCTCGACGCCCTCGGCAACACCGTCGACTCCGCCGGGACCACCGCGACGCTGGACTACGGCGACGTCAAGGACCTCGCCGTGCGCATGGACAGCCCCCGCAAGGTGTCCAAGGTGAAGCGCTGCCGGGTCACGGCGGAGCCGCGCCCCTGACGAGGGGGCGCCCCCGAACGACGGGGCGGGGAGCGGGCGCGCTCACCGCAGCCGGGGAGCCCCGCCCCCGCCCCGTCCTGCGAACAGCTCCGCCTGCCGCTCCGGCGCCAGGTTGCCGAGCGCGATGAGGTGCGGGGCCTGTGCCATGGCCTGGGTGCGGGCCGCCTCCTTCGCGGACCACACCGCCCGTACGGTGCCCTGGACCGCGTCCGTGGGGTACGAGGCGATCGTGGCCGCCGCCCGGACCGCCGCCGCCACCGCGCCACCGGCCGGGGTGATCTCGCTGACCAGCCCGGTCTCGTAGGCACGACGGGCCGTCACCCGTTCGGCCGTGCCCATCAGGGACATCCGGGCCACCTCCCCGAACGGCATCCGCTGGGCCATGGCGATCGCCTCGTAGGCGCTGACCATTCCGTACGTCGTGTGCGGGTCGAAGAAGGTCGCCTCCTGCGACGCCACGACGAACTCGGCCTCGCCCAGCAGGTAGAACGCCCCACCGCAGGCCATCCCCTCCACGGCCGCGATCACCGGCTTCCACAGGTCGTTCGCCTTCGGCCCGATCCTCAGCAGCGGATCGTCGATGGAGTACGGGGACGGCGGCTGCGGCACCTCGGCGCCCCGGTCGATCCCGGTGCAGAAGGCCCGGCCGCCCGCCCCGGTGAGGACGACGGCCCGCACGCTCTCGTCGAAGCGGAAGTCCCGCCAGCGGGCGGCCAGTTCATTCGCCATGGCCAGGTCGATGGCGTTCAGCTTCTCCGGCCGGTCCAGGGTGACCACGGCGACCCCGGTCTCCCGGTCCCGCTCCGTGCGCAGCGTCATCGCTCAGCGCTCCAGCAGCCAGCGGACCACGGTCATCTCCGGCGTGAGGGGGCAGAAGACGGCCCGTACCGCAGCGCCGATCCGCAGCCGCCCCGGATCCACGGAGTTCAGCGGCGCCGCCGGTCCGGACACGACATTGCCGACCAGCCGGATGTGCGGGGCGTCGGCCAGCTCCACCACGACCGCGTTGTACGGGGCCTGTTCGGCGTAGGCCGGGAGCAGCGGCGGGTGCGGCAGCACATACGACCAGATGCGGCCGCGTCCGCTCATCGCCCGCCACTCGCTGTCGAAGGACTGGCAGTGCGGGCAGCAGGGCCGGGGCGGGAAGCGCAGTTCGCCGCAGGCGGGGGAGGCACAGGCCTGGACACGGAGCTCACCGGCGGCGGCGTACTCCCAGAAGGGTGCCCCGTCCTCGTCGACGACGGGCAGCAGCAGGGAATCGGGGGTCTGCATCTCGGCTCCTCAGCTCCTCAGCAGTACGGCGGAGGTGGGCACGCCCTCACCGGCGGTGACCAGGCAGGTGGCGGCATCGGGCACCTGGGCGGTGGAGGTCCCGCGCAGCTGCTTGACCCCCTCGGTGATCAGGTTGAAGCCGTGCACATACGCCTCGCTGAGGCCGCCGCCCCCGGTGTTGATGGGCAGCCGGCCGCCGCTCTCCAGCGCTCCGCCCTCGGTGAACGCGGCGCCCTCGCCGCGCCCGCAGAAGCCGTAGCCCTCCAGGGAGAGCGGGATCAGCGGGGTGAACGCGTCGTAGATCTGCGCGACATCGACGTCGTCCGGCCCGAAGTCGGCCTGCTTCCACAGCTGTCGGGCCGCCGTCCAGGCGGGACCGGTGAGCGGGTCGTCGTTCCAGTAGTTGACCATGCCGTGGTGCTGGGCGGGCAGGCCCTGGGCGACGGAGTGGATGAACACGGGCCTCTGCCGGCAGTCGCGGGCGCGTTCGGCGGAGACGATGACGCAGGCCAGCGCCCCGTCGGTCTCCAGGCAGTTGTCGAAGAGGCAGAGCGGATCGCTGATCCAGCGGGAGGTCATGTACATCTCCCGGGTCAGCGGCCGTTCGTACATCATCGCGCCGGGGTTCTGGTTGGCCCGGTTGCGGCAGGCGAGCGCGACGTTGAAGAGGTGGTCGCGGGTGGCCCCGTACTCGTGCATGTACCGCCGGGCCAGCATGCCGATCTCGTCGGCCGGGCGCAGCAGCCCGTAGGGGCGGGTCCACTGGGCGGGGGTGGGCAGCTGCACGGCGGTGTTCTTCCAGGGCCTCGGCCCCGAGCCCCGCTTCCGGGACCGCCAGGCCACTCCGACGCTCGCCTGTCCGGTGGCGACGGCGGCGGCCAGATGCGCGACGGTCGCGCAGGAGCCCCCGCCCCCGTAGCCGGCCTTGGAGAAGAAGGTGACATCCCCGGCGCCGATGGCCTTGGCGACCTCGACCTCGTCGGTCTCCTCCATCGTGTACGAGGCGAAGGCGTCGACCTCCGAGGCGGCGATCCCCGCGTCGTCGAGAGCCGCCACGATGGCGCGGCAGGCGAGGGTCTTCTCGGACTCGGGGAGCCGTTTCGCGAAGGCCGTCTGTCCGATTCCGGCTATCGCGGTCATGTCCTTGAGCGTCGCCATCCGTCCACCTTCCGGAACGTCCTGACTGCTGACAGCGCCAGAGGCTACAGCTAATCTGACGGATAGTCAGCTAGTGCGGGTGCCGGAAGTGGAGCCGGGCGGGACCTTCGGCACCCGCCCCGGCGCGGGTTCGGTTCGGCGGGAGGACGTGCGATGCGTGGCGACGAGCAATGGGGCAGCATCCCGGGGCTGGTGCGGGACGCGGCCGGGCGGTACGGCGACCGGGAGGCGGTGGCCGAGGGCCGCACCCGTCTCTCGTACGCCGAACTGGGCGAGCAGGTGGAACGGGCCGCCGCCGCGTGCCTGGCCTCGGGCGTGGAGCCGGGGGACCGGGTGGCGATCTGGGCCCCGAACACCCTGGACTGGATCGTCTCCGCGCTGGGGGCGGTGACGGCGGGGGCGGTGCTGGTTCCGCTGAACACCCGGTTCAAGGGCACGGAAGCGGCGTACATCCTCCAGCGGAGCCGCGCGAAACTGCTCTTCGTCACGGGCACGTTCCTCGGTACGTCGTACGTCGCCTCGCTGCGCCGCTCGGACGTGGAACTCCCGCACCTGGAAACCGTGGTGGTCCTCGCCGACAGCGCCCCGCGGGAGTACGTCACCTGGAAGGACTTCCTGGTGCGGGGCGAGCGGATCCCCCGCGCGGAGGTCCGAGCCCGCGCCGACGCGATCGTCCCCGGTGACCCGTCCGACATCATCTACACCTCGGGCACCACGGGCCGCCCCAAGGGCGCGGTGATCACACACGCCCAGACGCTGCGCTGCTACGCGATCTGGAGCGAGCTGGCAGGTCTGCGCGAGGGAGACCGCTATCTGATCGTGAACCCGTTCTTCCACACCTTCGGCTACAAGGCGGGCATCATCGCCTGTCTGATGCGGGGCGCGACGATGGTGCCGCAGCCGGTCTTCAACGTGGACACGGTCCTGGCCAACATCGCCGCCGAACGCATCTCGGTCCTGCCGGGCCCGCCCACCCTGCACCAGTCCCTGCTGGACCATCCCTCCCGCGCGGCGCACGACCTCTCCGCCCTGCGCCTGGTGGTCACCGGCGCGGCGGTCGTCCCCCTCCGGCTGGTGGAGCGGCTGCGCGCCGAACTGCACATCTCCACCGTCCTGACGGCGTACGGCCTCTCAGAGGCGAGCGGCATCGTCACCATGTGCCGCCGGGGCGACCCGGCGGAGGTCATCGCCACCACCTCCGGCCGGGCGATCCCCGGTACGGAGGTCCGGGTCCTGGCCGAACCCGGCAGCCCCGGCGAGGTCCTGGTGCGCGGCTTCCACGTCATGCGGGGCTACTTCGAGGACCCGGACACCACGTCCGCCACGCTCACCCCCGACGGCTGGCTCCGCACCGGCGACGTGGGGGTGCTCGACGAGGCGGGCAACCTCCGCATCACGGACCGGATCAAGGACATGTTCATCGTCGGCGGCTTCAACGCCTACCCCGCCGAGATAGAGCAGCTCCTCGGCCTCCACCCGGACGTGGCGGACGTGGCGGTGATCGGCGTCCCGGACCCCCGGCTGGGCGAGGTCGGCAAGGCGTACGCGGTACGGCGCCCGGGGGCGACGGTCACCGCGGACGACCTGATCGCCTGGTCACGCCGCGAGATGGCGAACTTCAAGGTGCCCCGGTCGGTGGAGTTCGTCACCGAACTGCCGCGCAACGCCGGGGGGAAAGTGCTGAAGGGCGAGCTGCGGGGCAGGTAGCGCCGCGCGCACGCGAGCGGGGCCCGGACCGTTTCGGTCCGGGCCCCGCTTTCCGTACCCGCGTCCCCCGTGTGCGGATGTACGGCGGCCGCGACGGCTCCCCCTCCGCGCCGCCGCGGCCGTTCCCCGTGTGGTGAAGGTCTACTTGGCCGGCTTGAACGGCTCCGACGTGGCGTGCTGGTCCAGCGTGGTCACTTCTTCACCCGTCGCGTGCTGGTCCTGAGTCGTCACCGGCGTCGTGGGTTCGCCCGTGGCGTGCTGGTCCGCCGGCTTGAAGATCGGGTCCTGCTTCTTGGCGTCGGCCATGATGGTCAACTCCTTCTCTGCGTGCACTGCGCAATGGGTGGCGAGGCCCGCCCGGCTGTTCCCCCGAACACTGCCGGACGGGCCTCTTCGGGCCGCTCACCTTAATCGGTGTGGCCGCTGTCGCCCCGTCTGCCCCCCGACGCGACGGATCGACAGGTACGAGAATGTCCGGTGGCGATAAACGAACGATGAACGCCCTCGTTCGTCAGGGCGCGGAGGCCGGTGAGAGCAGCGCCCGCACCGCGTCCGCCTCCGGGGAGCCGAGCTCCTCGTAGATGGAGAGCGCCTCGCGCCAGCAGACCTGGGCGCGCCCGGTCTGTCCGATTCCGGACAGTGCGCGCCCCAGCACGGTCAGGACGTTTCCCCGCCGCCATTCCCCGCCGATGCCGCGCAGGACGGTCAGCGCCAGCTCCGAGTACTGGGCGGCCTGTGCGGGGCGGCCGGAGGCGATGTCGACCTCGGCCAGCCGGAACATGGCCATGCCCTCCCACAGCCGCTGACGGCTGTCGCGGAAGATCTCCAGGGCCTCGGTCAGCTGGTCGGTCGCCTCCTTGAACCGTCCGCTCTGGGTGAGCGCCATGCCCAGCGCGTAGCGGCCGTTGGCGCCCCGCAGCGCGTGGCCGAGGGAGTCGTAGATCTCTATGCCCGACCGGGCCAGCGTGATGGCGCTGCCGGTCCGTCCCGTGGCCAGGTGTATGCGGGAGAGGTTGCACAGGGCGCTCGCCTCGCCCGGCCGGTTGCCGTCGCTGCGGAAGGCGTCTATGGCCTGGTTCAGGAACGCCTCGCCGTCGGTGTGGCGGTTCTGGTAGAGGGCGATGATGCCGCGGGCGTTCGCCGCCCAGCTGGCCGGCAGCAGGTCCTGGACGGTGTCCGCCAGCCGCATCGCCTCCTGCGCCTCGCGGTCGGCGTGGTCGAACCGGCCCGCCAGCTGGTGCGCGTTGGCCAGCGACATCACGGCGCGGCCCTCCGCCCGCGGGTCGTCGCACTTCCTGGCCGCTTCCCGCACGGTCATGGCCGCGGCCTCGTACTGCTTCGCGTTCGCGCCCGACTCGCCCAGGTCCAGGGCGGCGTAGAGCAGGTCCACGGCGCGCCGGAGTGTCGGCGGGGCGCACGCCTGGGTGACACAGGCGAGGAGGTTCGTCGCCTCCGTGTAGAGCCAGTCCAGGGCCGAGTGGCGGTCGGGGAAGGCCATTCCCGCGTGCCCGGTCGGCTCCAGGTGGTCCACCAGCCGGTCGCCCGGCCGCTCCAGCGCGTAGACCCGGGCGGTCGTCGCCAGATAGAAGTCCAGCAGCCGCGACAGCGCCAGCTCCCGCTCCACCGGCGGCTGCTCGTCGCGCTCGGCGCAGGCACGCGCGTAGAGGCGTACGAGGTC
>NZ_JBEOZE010000035.1:0-88884 GCF_040297465.1 Streptomyces sp. NPDC001787 | reverse complement strand
CTTGTGTTGTTGTTCTCGGTGGGCCCCGCGTCGCCCTCCGGGCTCCTTGGTCCCGCTCTGTTGTGGTTACAGTATGGCAGCAACAAGAGGGGGTCGCAACTTGCCGGGCGCCGTTGCTTTCTGATGGCTCATCATCAACACAGGGAACAGCGGATCGCAAGTGGTCTACACCAAATTGCTTATCGATCGGCTCAGATAGCACCTGAAAATACATTTCAAGGCCCACGGCGAGGGGAACTGACGGGCATTCAAGGAAAGCCAGCAATAAGGCACCGCACGGTGCCACTTATTCACCGTCATAACCCGTAACGGAAAGCGTAACGGAACGGACCCGGAATGTGTTACGTAACGCCCTCGAATTCGTCACGTAACACCCGCCCAAAGTCGCGGAAATTTCACCGCCTCGCGCAACTGCGGCCCGGGGCGAACCGCGGCCGGCCCGCGGCCCACCAAGACGTCGCCCAGCACCGCGCGCTCCCCGCCGAACGTCACCGGACGAACCTGAACACCCCCTCCACCACCCACCGGTGCCGACACCGAGCAGCACGACGTCCAGCAGGGCCCGGCACGGGGAGCAGCGCTCCGGGGCGGCGGGCACAGCAGCGGGACATCGACCGCGACGGGCCCGGCGAGGGCCAGACGACCACGACACGGGAACGGACCCGGCCGGCGCCACACCCCACAGCTCGGGCGTGCGGGGAACGCCGCACGGGCCTGCGGGGCGTGCGGCGCATCCCAGCGGTAGGACTGCGGCGGAACGAAGGTCCGCCCGGACGGGGCCGAGCTGCCTACCGCTGCACGTAGTCGGGGTACACGTCCGGACCGTCATAGGACTTCGTGCCCGGGTTGTACGGATAGACCCGCGCCGTCGCCCCGAAGGACTCGCACAGCTCAAGGACGGCCCCGAGCAGTACGCCGCTGTCCTCCACCCGCGCGTCCAGGTAGAACCACACCTTCCCCGACCCGAACATCCACCCGGCGCCCTCCTGCACCTCGCCCCGGGGCATCACGCCCCACTCCTGCCGGAAGGCGTCCCAATACCGGGCGACGGCCTCCGAGGGGTGGCCCGCGTAGGGCTCCCGGTGGATGACGGCACCGGGCTCATCCCGCATCCGGGTGATGCCGTGCATGCTGTTGCCGAGGCCGCACCCGTCGAAGTCCTCGGGCGCGGCGGTCACCGTCCACACCTCGGGAACCGGCCCCACTCCGGCCGCAACGACCGTGACCGTGCCGTCGGCGTTGTGCCGCTCCCAGCACCTGGCTTCCGGGCTCTCGCCCCCAACGGCGGCGAAGTCGGCACCGGGGGACCAGTGCGGAGCGTCCGCGAACGCCCCGTCCGGGCAGATGACCGCCACGGCCACATCGCCGGTCCGGTGGCCACTGCCGAGTGACGCCACGATGGCGCTGACGATGTCGCTCCGCAGATCACTGGTTTCCATGACGAACTCCTCAGCAGTAGTGGGAGGAACAACCCCTTTGACTCTTAAGACTATACATGGCGATCGGCGCACGAGCAAGTCTTAAGAGTCAATCGTGGGGGTGCACCCTTGCGGCGACGAGGTGCGCACTCCGGCGGGACCATGCGGGCGGCGGCAGCGCTTTCGACTCTTAAGGCTTTCCCTCGCGTCGCCCGAGCTGTATAGTCTTAAGAGTCAACATGGGATGGCGACCGCCTGGAGGGGCCTGTGTACACCGATGAGAACAGCAGCGACGAACTCGAAGCGATCTACACCGAGCGCCTGGACGTCGACCTGGAGATGGCTCAGATGAACGCCGAGGCCGACGTCTGGCACGCCGTGCGCGACCGCGGATTCTGCAACCACGGCTCGGCGGTCGGCTACCTCAGCTCGCCCGTGCACGAGGGGCAGAAGCTCCTCAAGCCCGGCCAGTTGGCCTGCACCGCCGGATGCGGCACGGTCTTCGCCGACGACGAGGACTGGTACACCCAGCTCGACAACCCGATGGCCAACCCCGTCCCCCTGCCCGCCCACACACCGGCCCCGGCCGGAACGTGAGCGCCGCTTCCACGGGGCCGCTCCGGGTGCGCCGGAGTGGCCCCGTGGAAGCCGGGCGCAGCGGCCCGCCTCGCCCCTCACTTCTCACCTGCCCCAGGAGTACACGTGACGCCCACCTCCGCCCCGGTCGTGTGGCGCTTCGCCGACCACGACACCGTCCGCACCGGTGACGGCCGGACCTGGTATCGGGGCCTGCGGCACACCCAGCGGTGGGCCGTCCCCGGCGGCGACAGTCCGGCCGAGATCGACGACGACGCCGTACGCGGCCTGCTCACCGGCCCCAACGCCGCCTTCGTGCCCGCCCGCCCCGACGCCCACCAGCCCCTGCCCGGCCGCCCGCTGGACACCCCCGACGCCCTGCGCCTGCTCGACGTCCGCCCGGCCACCGGCGCCGTACTGCACCGCTGCGCCCTCGACCGCCTCGGCGCCGTCCTCGGCGACACCACCGGCAGCCCCCGACGCCCCGTCCCGGGCCTGCGCCCCGCCGACGTCCGCACCTCCCTCCAGGGCACCGCGCAGCGCTACCGCGCCGCCCGCATCACCCTGGACCGCACTCACGGCCGCATCCACGCCCGCTACGCCATCGCCAACACCCTGCACACCCACACCTACATCCTCACCACCTCCTGACCCGCCCGGGCGGACCACGACCCGGAGCGCAGCCCGGCCAGCCCGCGCCCGCGCGCCGGCGACGCGCCGCATTACAGCGACCGGGGCCCACTCCACACAATTGACTCTTAAGGCTTGCGCTCAAACTCGCCCACTTGTATAGTCTTAAGAGTCAACATGGGAACGGAACTCCCGGGCCGGCCATGAACCGCAGCCTCACCCGCAACATCCTCCGCTCGGCCCACCAGGCACCTTCCAGCACCTCGCCCTTCGCCCACCTCGTCGAGGTGGAACACACCTTCCCGGCCGGGGCCTTCGCCGACGCACCGGCGCCCTGGACGCCCGGTGACGACTTCACCGAAGTTACGGGCGGCGCGTGGCTGCGCGAGAACGCCGACGGCACGCAGACGGCCGTGGTGACCGGAGTCGGGCCCAAGGAGCTCCCGGCGGCCGACGGCGGCAAGTGGACCGAGGAGGAGATCTGGACGGTCACCTCGGCCGACCCCAGCGTCTTCGCCTGGCTCGACGACAAGGCGCACCGCATCACCTGGGCGCTGGGACGCGAGGACGTCGAGATCACCCGCGAGCCCTACGCGGGACACCCCGCCGAGGCGTACGGCGACTACTGGCACGAGTTCCAGCTGCGCCACTCCTTCACCCCCGCGCCGCGCGCGGACGGCCGTTACACGCTGACCCTGGCGTGCGCGCCCAACAGCTCGTGGTGGAACGGCCCGTGGCCGCTGACCGACGCGAGCAGCCGGGTCATGGACACGTTCGGCGGCCACGCCCGCGTCCGCACCGTCACCGGCCCGGACGCCCGCACCACGATCCCCGCGCCCGTGACCCTCATGCGGCGACTGACCCGGATCTGATTCCCGCAGTGCGCAGCGGGGCCCCGGCGCCGCCGCAGCGCCCTGCGGCGCGGGTGCGAAACCCGTCCGGAACTCTATCGCTATGACTCTTAAGGCTTGCGTTCAAGCCCACCCGCCTGTATAGCCTTAAGAGTCAAGACGGAATGGAACTCCAGGAGGAACCATGTACACGACCGCCACCGGCCCCATGGACGCCTCCGCCGCCTACCTCGCCCTGCGCCTGCCCGCCGGCACCAAGGTGACCTACCAGGGCACCCTCGAAGAGGGCCACGGCCAGTGGCTGGTCTCGCCGTGCAACTGCCGCCACTGCACGGCCTCCGCCTTCTTCGGCCACCCCGCCCGCCGCTACGAACTGCTCACCCTGGACGGCAGGCCGAGCCCGTACATCCACGTCCGCCACACTTCTGTCACTCCCGTCGTCAGCGAACGGGAACGCGAGTACGCCACCGGAACCCTGCTCCCCAAGGTCGCCGCCGTCCACCTGCGTAAGCAGCTGCGCCGAGCCTTCCCCGGGGTGAAGTTCTCAGTGCGCACCGGCCGGGGCAAGGCGATGTGGGAGCTGTCCGTCAGCTGGACCGGCGGCCCCGGCCGAACCGCGGTCAGTACCGTCACCGCTCCCCTGCTCGCCACCTACGGCCCCTCCGAGGAGCGCCGTCCCGCCCGCATCTCGGTCACCCACGCCGGACGCGACTACCACGGCACGCCTCTCCTCGCCGCGATCGCCCTCAACCGCGCCTGACGCCCCCGGCCCGGTGCGGCCCGGCCGTCCGCCCGCCACCAGCGCCAGCCCTTCGGCGGCGCCCACCACGGTGGACCGGAAGCGGCTGCCCGCCTCACCCGGCCTGGACCGTGACCTCCGGGGCCCGGCAACGGCCGGGCCGCCGCATCGGGGCACCGCAGGCACCACGACGGGTCATCACGCGGCGGCCGGGCGCCGCGTGAGCAGACGGGCCCGCGACATTTTCCCGCCTCACCGGGGCGCAGCACTTTGACTCTTAAGGCTTGCGTCTCCCCTGAATTCTATGTATAGTCTTAAGAGTCAACAGGGAACGCGGGGTAACCCTTCGGAACCCGCCCCGCACCACCGAAAGGACCTGGACATGTCCAACACCCACCTCACCCCCGGCCAGCGCATCGTCTGGGGCTCCGGCAAGCTCCCCGGCGTCTACAACGGCCCGTCCGAGACCCCCGGCTTCATCTCCGTCAAGCTCGACATCGACCTCTGCTCCATCACGGTCACCACCGACTCCGTCGGCCACGCCTGAATAGCCCGCCCCGGGGCGCGGACCTCCGCGCCCCGGGCTTCGCCATCGAGGAGATGAGCAGCACGTGGACCACGAACTCACCGCCCAGGCCACAGCCCTGCCGGACTCCCCCTGGCTCGGCAAGGCCGTAACCGACCACCTCGGCCGCCCCGCCACCGTCCGGCGTGTCTACGAGATCGATGGCCAGCACGTCGCCGTACTCACCTCCGCCCTCTCTGCGGCTCAGGGCGGCGAAGCGATCTACGGGGAACACGTCGACCTCCTGTCCGCCGACGGCCGGGCCCCCGCCTTCCCCGGCTTCCTCGACAAGCTCGGCCGGCTCGCCGACCTCGAAAGCGCCCTCCACGACCCCGGCGCCACCGAAGACGACGCCCGCGCCTTCCGCGCCCTGCAGCAGGCCATCAAGCCCTGCCAGTTCGCCGAATACCACCTCCGGCAGGCCCTGATCGACCAGGCGCGGCCCGGGGACCGGCTCTACCTCACCGGCAAGCACTGGTACGTCACCCTCGCCGACCTCGACGGCCACCCGATGCGCGACTTTCCCCGCATGGCCCTGCGCGTCCGCCTGGAGGACGACGTCCTGCGCGAGGAGTTCCACATCCTCGAACGCCACCCCGACGGCGTCATCGAGCTCAGCACCCTCACGATGTGGCCCACCCTCGGCCTCATCTGACCGGCCCCGGGCCACCAACCGCCCGGCACACGAACGGCATCGCGCCTCTTCACCCCCCAAGCCAGCCGGCCCGCTCCCCCGTGAGCAGCGGTCCCGGCAGCCGCCCACCCCTCACTCCCCGGAGGCACGACCATGCGCTACCACGCCGGCGACACCGTCCGCATCCTGCACCCCCAGCACCACGGCGAAGTCCGCGCCGTGGCCTGCAAGTTGGACGGCCTGCTGTTCTTCTCCGGCGTCGACGGCGGCATCTGGCCCGACCAGGTCGAACTCGTCCGCGCACGCACCGGCAACCCGTGCGGCACCCCGTGCATGCACACGTCGGGAGACTGCCGCCACTGCCGGGGCCTGTGCCAGCAGCCCTACGGCGAATGCCCGCCGCGCGAGGGCGAGGCCCCCGCTGGTAGCCCAACCCGCCCTCCGGCCCAGCTCATCCGGATCCAGCCCCGCCTGGCTCCGGCCGCGTCCTTTGAACCGCTCCCGCGCGGCATACCCGCGCCCCGCGCGAGGCTGCGGGCGGAAGGCCCCACACGACCCCCTTTGCCTCTTAAGGCTTGCGTGCATTCGCACACATGCTGTATAGTTTTAAGAGTCAAAATGGCAGCTCGCCGCGCACCCCCGCACCGCCCCGACGAGTGCGCCCCCGACCGCGATGGGAGGTCCCCCGTGGACATGAGCTTCGCCGCCCTGGCGCTCGACCTCTCCATGCGCGACACCGGCACGCTCGTCACCCCGTACGAGGCGCCGGAAGCGCGCGCCGCCGCGTTCGTCGAGGAGCCGTAGGCACCGGCCACGTTCACCCCGCCCACCCCGAAGAGGAAGCCGGCAAGAGGATCTCCCCATGGACGACAACACCCCGGACATCGACCTGACCCGCCGTACCGAGCCGCTCAGCCTGAGCGACATCAGCCGCGCCTTCGGACTCAGCCGCAGCGCCTCGCAGAAGTGGCACAAGCCCCCCGTCCAGGCGGCCATGGGCGGAAAAACCCCCGACCACAAACCCGCCCTGCACGCCGTCGCCGAAGCGATCGGCGCCGGGCTGGGCCCGGAGGCGCTGGAACACCCCCGCCCCCGCTACCCGGTGAGCGTGGTCATGGCCCTGGGCAAGGCCCTGGGCTATCTCGACGAACACGGCCACCCCGTCAACAAGAACCAGGGCAAGGGCCGCTGGCTCCCGACGGCCCCCACCATCGACCCCGCCACCCAGAGGAAGCGCTACTACGTCAACCACCTGGCCACCGCACGCGGCACCACCCCCGGCGCCATCGAAATGAGCCTGTCCCGAGGCTCCTTCGCCGAACCGGACGGCACCGACGAGATGGGCCGCATCTTCTGGTGGACCCCGACCCCGGGGGACACCGTGATCAACGACCTGCCCCGCGGCACGGTGGCCGACCAGATCAGCAACGAGGCCGCCCTGGTGGCCAAGGAAGCCCGACAGCTGAGCGAACTGGCCGAACAGCTCGCCGACGCCGCCACCGGCAGCAGCAAACTCACCGACCACGCAGCCGCCGCCGCACAGACCGCCACCGCGGTACTGGCCAGGGCATCCCGCCTGGACGGCCTGCGCAGGACCGCCGACGCCGCCGGCCCCACCACCCCCGAGAAGTAAGGAACCCGGGCAACTCCCAGGCCGGCCAAGGCGCAGAAGACAGCATCGGCCCGGCCCCCGGACAGCAGCACCCACCGCAGCACACGGACTCTCACCGGCGGAGCGTGCACACCCGCGGCAGCCGCATCACCCCCGCCGGCCGCCACCGCCCCGTACGCAGCACCGCGGGCGGCCGGCCGACAGCCGATCGGTGGCCTCGACCACCGGACCCACCACTCCACCGCCAGCCGCGCCGTCGCCACCGGAGGCGAGCGCGCGGCCAGGCGGGCGGCGAGCAGCCGGCCGTACACCCGCAAGTCCGCGGCGGCGGACCGCGGCCACGCCCACAGCCTCCCGGCCAGCTCCAGGACCGCCCGGACCCAGCGCAACGGCCCGCCGCCCGGAGCGCCGTGGACGGTGACGACCAGCAACGCACGGCAGGCCCGCGGCCTCGTACCCGAACAGAGCGAACAACCGTCTACCCCGCGACCGCCTCATCCAGCACCTGGTCGGCGAGCGTCTCCTCGCGGGCCCGCGGGCCCCTCGGCAGCGTGCGCCCCCGGCCACGACCGACCAGTCACCACCCCGTTCCTCCATCGACAAGGCGCATACCCACCGGTCTGCCGACACGAGGAGCGTACGGCGGTGCGCAGCAGAGCAGCGGTTCACGGCCTCATCCCGGCGTCACCTTGATACGCGGAGGCGGCGGCACCTGAGGCCCGCGACGGGCCATCCTCCCCGGTCAGCACCCCGTACGGCCCCGGCGCCCGCCATGCTGTGCCCGGTCACCCCTGGCGGGGAGGCGGCGGGCCTCCAGCGGGGCGGCGAGCTCGACGAGGCGCAGCCGGACGAAGGCTTCGGCCGCGGCGCCGGCGTCGATCAGGGCAGGGCGGTGGCGGTGGCGGTGGCGGTGGGCAGTTGGGCAGGCCCAGCCGGCGTATGAGGGCGGTGTCGACGTCGCCGAGGTGGCGGTGGAACCCAATCCGGGACAGGCACACCCGACCACCTTTGACTCTTAAGACTTGCACCTCTGCGCCCGCGCCTGTATAGTCTTAAGAGTCATTACAGCAGCCGGTCCGCCCGAGGAGCACCCCGCGATGATCACCACGATGCGCTTGAACAACAACGGCCACCACCTCCTGCGCAAGGGGACAGACGAGGTGACGGTCATCTCCGAGCCCGGCAAGGAGCGCCCCGACTTCGTGCAGGGCGCCTACTCCGCCTGCGCCGTGTGCGACGAGCAGCCGACCTACGTCCTGCGCGACGGCGAGGTCCACGCGCAGGACCCGTGCGCCCACCCGATGGGCATCACCACCGAGGTCACGCTCGATGTGCCGTCGGGAAAGCTGATCGTCACCGACGACCTGCGCGACGTCTACGACACCGACTTCTTCGCGGGCGCGGACTACAACACCGCGCTCGGACAGGCCCAGGTCATTCAGGCCATGGCCGCGCTCGGCTGCGCCTTCGGCCCCGTCGGGAACAGCTGCCCCGGCCTGTACCGCAACGGGGCGGACACCTACGTCATCGCCTCCGTGTACGTCGACGAGGACACCGACGACGCCCCCGCCCTGCCGGAGCCGGACCGCCTGGCGCGGATCTGCACCGACCTGTGGGCGTACATGCTCGCCGACTTCGAGGACTGGAAGGCCAAGGGCGGCACCCCCCAGGGACGCATGCTCGGCGACCACACCGTCATCGACGTCCCGCCCGGCACCTACAAGATCACCCACCACACCGGAGAGCACAGCTTCGACCGGGACGCCGACCTCGTGGAATTCGCCCACATCGAGCGCATCGCCCCCTTCCCCGCCCCCTGACCCCACAGCCTCCGCCTCCGCCCGCGCCGAGCGGATCTGTGCCTGGTCCGCCGCTCGGCGGCGGACTCGAAGTCGGCACCGGCTTCACCATCGCCGTGCCAGAAGGGCCCCGGGCCCATGCCGCCAGATCCGCCGCCGCGAGGAACGGCTCTGGCACCGCGCGCGGTGCCGCGTCCTCCACCGGCAGACGCCCGCCCTGCGATCCCATCCCGCCGACAACCACAGGAGCCGCCGCACATGGGCCCATACGCCAGCCCTGCTCAGCCCCGCCGCACCCCCGCCGTCGATACCCTGCGCGCCCTCGTTCCCGACGACGCCGACGTGATCCGCGTACGCGCCGCCACCCCGACCGCCGCCACCAGTTGGACGTGGACGCACGCCGAGGTGCTCGGCGCCTACCAGTGGCCGCCCTACCCCGGCGAACCGCTCCGCCCCCTCGACCACCCCGTCGACGACAGCACACACGCCAGCCTGACCATCTGCGAGTTCCTCACCACCCACCAGTACGCGGGCAACGTCAGCCTCGTGCGCGCCACCGACGCCACGTACACGTTCAGCATCCGCCTCAGCTGCCCCCGGTGGGAAGACTGGGGCGACGCGTGAACGCCCGGTCCCCTGGCCCCTTGCATCCGCCCTGCCGGGGCCCGGCGGCCGCTACGATGGCCGGTGCACCAAGGGCAACCGCGCCGCGCCCGGTCCACACCCACCTCGACGCCCACACCGTCGCCCGGGGACCGAAGACGTCTGCGACTCGCGCGAGCATCTCGTCATGCCCTCCTCCTGGACGGCCGGCGCGTGTGGGGCAGCAGGCCGACAAAGGACGTGAGACGTCATGACCCACCGCCACCACCGCGAGCAGGACCGCGCCGTACGCGCGTACAAGCGGGCCCACCCCGGCATCACCCTGGAACAGGCCCGGCGCGCCGTCGCCGCCCGCTCAGGCCGACAGCAGGGCCTGCCCGCCCGGCTCCCCGCCGCTCCCCCGCCCCGCCCCGCCCCGACGAGCGGCTCGACGGGTACGTGAAGCGCGTCGCCGCGGCGGCCGGCGTCCAGCAGCACCGCGCGATGGAACTCCTCGGCCTCGAACCCGGCACATCAGCCACCGACCGCCTGGACAACCTCGCCGCCGGTCTGCCCGACCACACCGTCCGCGCCCTCGCCGCCGCCACCGGCATGACCGGTGATCAGGCCCGCGCCCTGACCGCCCCGCGCAGCGCGCGCCCCGACCTGGAGGCCGTACGGCGCATCACCGAGGCCAACTCCGCCACCGGACACCACCGCCGAGGCGGCGAAGGCAAGACCTCGCCCTCCCCCGAGCTGTCGGCCGCCCTGTCGCTCGTCTTCGCCGAGCGGGCACGCATGATCGACCTGGACGGGGCCGGCCCGGAGCAGGCCCGGCTCCTCGCCGAATCGTACGGATCACGAGTCCTTCCCGTCGACCTGCCCGTGCACGAGCTCTTTCCGGCCCACTACCGCCAGGTCATCGCCGAGCGGGACTGGCCGTTCGACGCCCCCAGGCCACCCATCGGCGCCGACGTCTTCGACGAGGCCGTCAAGGCCCTCGGGATCGAGCAGGACACCGGCACCAAGGCGCCGCGGCACGAGTAGCGGCCCGCCGCCCCGGCCCCGGGCGGGCAGCCGCGGAGGCCGTACGACGCCGGCGGCCGGGCCGGGGCGCAGCGGACGGACACCGGCGGGGGTGAGGGCCAGGCGCAGCAGCGCGTCCAGCGCGCCCGGGCCCGCGGCGGCGATCTCGTCGGCGCGGGCGGCCAGCCACGGGCGGGCAGCGGACAGGTCGGCGGCCAGGTGCTCGAGGACGGGGCAGCGGGCCACGCGCCGGTCTGATCGCCGGCCAGCAGCGCCTCGGCGCGCACGTCCAGCCGACCAGCTCCCACGCCTCCTTCTCCCCCGGGTCCGCGAGTTCGGCCAGCTCAAGGGACGCGCGCTGCACCCGGCCGGGCGGCACCACCACCAACTCCCCTGCCGCCGCCGGGACTTCCCCGTACAGCGCGGCGGCGCGGTCCGGGCCGGCTCCGGCGCCCGAGACGAAGCCGACCGGCGATCACAGCAGCAGCACCGGCTGACCGGCCGACCCCGGCGGCGAGGCTCGGCACCTTCGGCCGAGGCCGAGGCCCCGCCCAGCTGCGGCGGCGAACGGGCGCCAGGCCCGGCCCCGGCGGCTCATCCCTCCGGCGCCTCCTCGACCGCCGGTGCGACGTACTCGGCCACCACCTGCTTCAGGACCTCGAAGATCCGGTCCGCCCGCTCACTGCGCGCGCTGCCGAAGGACTCCCTCGGCGCGGTCAGCAGCGCGTGCCAGTGCTTGCCCGTCATCCGCTTGTTGCCGGCCGCCCGCAGCGCGAACTTCACCTCGCGGTTCTTCGCCTCCCGCAGCACCGCCTGCTCCGGCGTCACCAGCCGGTGCGCGGGCATCACCAGGATCCCGCGCAGATGCAGCGGCACCTTCTTCCACATCTCGTCACCCGGGCCCGGGAGCAGCAGCCCCTGCGCGGGCCCGGCCTCGGCCCGAACCGGCCCGGTGTCCTCACCACCCGCCCGGCCGCCCCGGTCCCCGCGCCGCCGGCCCCCAGCCGTGTCCTTCGCGACCAACTTCCCGACGGGCAGCTCCTCGACGGACGCGTCCTTCGCGGGCAGCTCGTCGACGGCGGAAGCGTCCTCACCTTCCGCCGGCTCCCGGACTTCCGCCGGCTCGGGCTCCGCCTGGCCGACACCCTCGCACCCCCCGCCGCGCACGTGAACGGCCAGCCTCGCCGGCGGCCCCGCGTACGCACAGCCCCCGCACCGCACCCAGCCCGCGCCGCTCACCGCCTCAGCCACCACCGAACGCTCCGGCCCGTACCCGGCCGCCACCAACCGCTGCGGCAGACCCGCACCCTCCACCGCCCGCAACGCCGCCGCCGCCGTGATGTCGTGCCCCTGCACGAACCAGCGGCCGATCCCCGCCTCCCCGCCGCACCCGCAAAAACAGTCCCCCGTCGGCAACAACCGCGGCTTCCTCGAATCCGTCATACGCGAGACCGTAACGCCTGGCCCCACCCCAGGTCAGCGAACCACGCCACCCGCCCACAACCGACCGAAACCGACCACCCCACCACCACGCCACAACTACCTGCCAGACCCACACGACCACACAGCTCGACCACATAACGCGCTACCCAAGCAAGCCACACAGACACGACACGCAAGCATGCTGCAACAGCACGCTATGACAGCACGCCCATAGCCCACGACCAGGCAACACGCCACCAGCACACGCACACACGACCAGCACGAACCGCACGACGACGGCACGACGACGGGGCGCCGGCTCGGCGGACGGGCGACGGCACGACGACGGCCGGGGCGCGGAGGGGACGGCGGACGCGGGGCGGACGGCGGCGCAGATCCTCATCAGCGGCCGGGCGGCCCGGCGCGGTACGGCGCACGACAACGGGGCGCCGGCTCGGCGGACGGGCGACGGCACGACGACGGACGGGGGCGGACGGGGGCGGACGGGGGCGGCGGCGAGCGCGGGGGCGCGACGGCGGCGACGGCGGACGGGGGCGACGAGGTGGTGCGCGAGCGCGGGGCGACGGCGGCGGCGCCCATGAGGTCAACGACCGGGTTTGTACTCAAGTACTGGCAGCCATGCGGCACACGGCCAAGGCCGCCGCGCCGACCGTCATGCTCAGAGTTGGCAGCGACAGCGGCACCCTTGCCCCGCTCGCCGACGCGGGTGCCCCCAGCCCCCACCGCACGGGCACCTACACCCTCTACGGCCACATTCCTCTGCAAGCAACGGTGTCCGCACCGGACGCCCTCACGGCCCGCCGCAGGTACCAGCGGGCCCGAGCTCGTGTGCTGTCGACCCTGCGCACCGAGTTCGCCGCTGCCAACCCCGGCAGGTGGTTCTACGTCGAGCGCGAACCCACCCGGCTGACCCGTGTGAACGGCAGCACCGCTTTCACAGAGTGCGAAGAGTGCCCCTTCGACGAGGAGACCGGCTACGTCGTCGACGGCCGGTGCACCCGGGACGACTGCCCCGGCCACTGCATCAACGCGTGGTGCCGGGGCGAGATGGGCGGTGCTTCGGAGGCGGACGAGTGCGGCGACTGCGCTGATCGCAGGTACGCCCATGAGGAAGACGACCGCGAGGCCCGCCAGCACCACGCGGCGAGCGGCCCCGGAAGCTGCCCCGTATGCCGCGACGAGACCCAAAGGATCTGACATGCCGCTCGACCTGGGTTCCCCCGGCTCCCACGACCGCGAGCCCCACTACCGCCGCTATCTCGGGCACGACGGGACGGTCCGTGTGGTGTGCGTGCAGGACTTCGACTACTACGACTACGACGTCTCCCGGTTCGTGGATGAGGTCACCTTCCCGACCAGCAGAGAAGCCGAGAGCACGCCGTCTCCACCTGGCGGCTGGTCCAAGCGCTGGAGACGGGCGAGGACGACGAGACGCGGGCGCAGGCCTCGCGCAACCTCGCCGCCGTCCGCGCCCACGTGGTGCCCACCCCCGGGCACCGCCCGCAGTGTGGCCCCCACGACTGCCGGTGCGCTTGCCCGCGAAACCAGAATTGCCAGGACTACCACCGGTGTGTGTGCTGGCGCGCGATGTGCTGCGCCGAGCAGTACCCGGGTCGCTGATCGCCGGAACGGACATGGAGCGGGGCGGGAGGCTTAGCCTCCCGCCCCGCTTTGCCATGCCCGGCCCTACCGGGCCGGCGAGCCGACCTGCGCCACAAGGACCAGGTCGGTCACGCGCCGAGGCCGACGTAGGAGGCGTAGGTGTAAGCGCCCCAGTCGCTGTCGAGATCGGCGATGACGTCGTCCCAGATCTCTTCCATTTTCTGCGTGTCGCCGTCCCTCATGGCGTCCACCGCCTCGTCCCAGATGTAGCGGACGTTCGGCAGGAAGCGGTGCGCCTGCTCGCCCTCAAGGTTCGGGCGCCGCGCGTTCTCTTCGACGAGATCCTGGTTGACGGGGTGGATCTCGATGGACGTACCGCGGCCACGGTTGTTCAGGTGCTGCTTGAACGCCCCCAGGTTGTTCAGAAACCGATCGGTGCGCAGGCCCCAGTACGCGGTGTCGATCTTCTCCCTGTTCGAGGGCAGAGGCTGCTGCGTTCCGTCGAACCACTTCTTCATCGTGCGCGGAGTGACGTCGACGCCGGCGTCAGCCATGGCCTGCCGGCCTGCGTCACTGTCGAGGTAGTTCAGCCTCGCGTTCAGCCCGCGGTTCGTGGTGACAGGGGAACGGATGCCCCCCTCACGGATCTGACGTGACAGGGCCTCCTCCATTGCCGCGCCCAGAGCCGCCCCGCCGCGCACGTTCTCCGAGGATCGGTTCGCGCCGAGGCGACCGAAATTACGCCAGCCGCTGTCGTCGTACGGCATGGGTTAATTCCCCCCGAGGGTGTAGAGGCGCTTCATCTTAATCTCACCGGGCATCCGGCCTTCTTTCCAAATCTGTCGCCAGTCACCGGAGAGATGAATCTCGTCAACACCAGCGACCTGCACCAGAGTAAGGCCTTCCCGATAGGCTCGGTGGGCTTTCAGCCAGAGGCTTGCGAATGCCTGCGACCGGATGATGTGCACCCAGTCGGCTCGGCGGAGTTCCTGATTCTTTCCCGATTCACCGATCGTCGAAGTGAATCGGGAGTACATAGCCTTGACGTATTCCTCCGTGGCCTTGTCGTTGCTCTGGACGGCCTCGGTCCGGGACTCGTTCAGGATTCGGCGGAACTTTTCCAGTAGTGCCTCCGTACCGCCCGAGGTCCACGACTCCAGGATGTGAGGCGGCTCGGAGAGACCAAGTTCGTGGCACCGGATCAGCAGTCGCACCGTGGCCTCGTCCAGCAGGTACGGGCCCGGCTCAACCCGGCCGCCCAGTGGATTCGGGAGGTCCTCGTGATGCCATTCGAAGTGGTCAACGCGGTGGATGCCTGACTCGCCCGGGAGGTAGCCGCGCTCGTGGTGACGCAGTGCACCGATCGGCAAGTACGTCTTGAACGCCGACAGATACGCACAGTTGGTGTCGAGGGCCGTCACATCGAGGGCGGCCTGCAGACCCTTCTTCACCGCGGTTCGCAGTGACTCGTTGCGCCACTTGTGACGCCCTTCCCAGATTTGATCCGATTCTTTCTGTGAGGGCTTCGAGAGGAATTCCAGAGGTTCCGGGTAAACGGAATGCTCGTAGGTGGCGCCCACACGGGAGAGTTTGAACAGCGCCATGGCGTCCGGCACCGCCTTGCGCTTGAGCAGCTTGACCGCTTCCTCGACGTCCCCGCTGGTCTCCTGGAGCGCCTGGTCCACAGCGGCCGCGATCTTGTTGGTGAAGAAGGTGTAGGTCCGGCCGCGCTTCACGTTCCCGCTGTCCTCCGGCGGGACCGTGTTGTCCTGGAACGCCTCCGAGACCTCCTCGGCCTCGGCCACAGGTTCGGGCTCGGGCTCAGCGCGTTCGGTCACGGTGGCTGATGCCGCGGGGGCTGGGGCGGCAGCCGGTGTGATGCCGGCCGGCGCCTGCGGGCTGGCCGGGGCAGTGCTTCGTCGGGCCTTGTCGAACGCGGCCAGAGCCGTGCCCAAACGCTGTCCCTCGTCCGTCTCGGGCATGTGGGGTCCCTGAGCGGCCAGAGCGGCGACCGTCTGGCGCAGCACTTCGAGATCCTGTCCGTCACCGGCTGCACGCGCCTGGGCGAGGGCAGCGAGCGTGCCGTTGAGACGCGCTGAGATTCCGGTGGAGGCGCCGGAGGTGAACGGCTTCGCCGCGGCCAGCAGGTCGGCCTCCTCGACGGAGTCGAGAGGCGCGTCGGCAGAAGCCTCGGCGACCGGAGCCTGCCCGGTGGCGCCGGCCAAGGGGGCCGTGGTGGGGGTGGCCTCGGCCTCACCTGGGGTGTCGGTGAAGCGGGCGCACGCGAGGTCGGCGCGCAGCTCCACGGTTGACAGGATGCCGAAGTCCCGTTCGGCGTAGGTCACCTCGGCTCGCTCATCCTGCCTGGTCACGGTCAGGGTTACGTCCGCATCCAGCACGGTGAGCAGGGCTTCCTCGTCGGTGTCGACTGCGGCCACCACGGGCACCCGGAGGACTCGGGCGAGCTGGGCGAGGGCTTGGGCGGCCGCCGGCAGGTCGCTGCCGGAGAGCGGGACGAGAGGGTCGGGCATGCGCTGCAACCGGTCCACGACGATCAGGGCCAGGCCCTCGATGTCCCTCGCGGCTTCTGAGATGTCAGCGGCCCGAAGTCCCGTGCCGTCGTCGATGTGCCACACGGTGCCGGCGAGTGCCTGCAGCTTCTCGGCGACCGCGGCCGCGGTCTGCTGCTCCTGGTCCGTGAGCTGGTTGAGGCGCAGCCTGCGGTAGTGCACGGAGCCTTCTGCCGCGATCACCCGCATCACGACGTCCGTGCGCGTCAGTCCTGACGCCGCGTACAGCACGGGAAGCTGACGGTGGAGTGCTGTGTGCCGGGCAGCTGCCGCGGGGAGCAGCGACGCCCCGGCGTTGGGGGCACCCGCCACCAGGGTCAGTTTGCCCGGCAGAAGCCCGCCCACGGCCGCGTCCAGGGTGGTGAGCCCGAACTGTGCCGCGTCCCGTGGGCGGCTTTCGGGCTGTCGCGCCGCCAGCACTTCCCCCAGCACGTCCCCGAACGCGGCCAGCGGCCGCTTCCCTTCGCTGCCTCCGGGTGCAGGGGCAGACTCGGGCGCGTCCGCGTCGTAGGCAGTGATCACCCCACCAGCGACCGAAGCGACTGACTGCTCGGCATCGTCGGGCTGTTGGTCGGGCACCTCGGCCGACGACACTGCCGTGTCGGCCCCAGGGGGTTCAGGCACCCGCACCGGGGCGCCGTCGGAAGAGACGAGCCGGGCGTCGACCAGGACCGCGAGGGGCGTTGCGTCGGCCCGATCCAAAATCACCTGCGGCACGCCGGCGGCGCGGCCATCCCCGGCCGCGTCCCGGACCAGGTCGCCCAGTTTGGGCCGTGCCGCGGTACGCAGCCAGGCCGGCCAGTTCCGCAGGCGGGCGTGCTCAGACGTGTCCAGGCGTCCGATGGGGATAAGAGCGGCCCGGAAGAGGTGGCCACGGGCACGTTTGGCCACCACCGTCACGACCCCGTTCTCCTGGGCCAGTTTGACCAGGTCGTAGAGGCGGACGCGTGCCGTCGACACCTGCAGCTCTTCAGAAGGGCCGGACGAGGAAGCTGCGACAGGAACACGCGCTTCCGACTCTTCCGGCGCGGGAACGGACGCCATCACTACTCCAGACATAGAACCGGGGCGCGCCGACCTCATCGGGCTCGTGCAGGGCCACACCCACTGCTCACAACGACCCGTACCGAATCGTGCACTACATACGTAACAGTAGACCGTTCACCAAGAACTTCGCAGCGTAAACCCGTAACAAACTTCGATTGAGGGGCGTTACGGCGCCACGCGGACCCGTAACGCTTAGACGATGAACGCATTTTGTATATTGCTTAATTGAGTTGTTGACCGTATAGTTGAGACATGAGCCGGAGGGCAGGGGGAAGGCCCCCACCACTCCGCCAGAGCCCCGAACGAGAGGAGCAGGACCATGCAGATCACCATGCCGTGCGGACTCGGCATCGGCCCCGGCGGTCAGTGCAGCACCGGCACGTGCTTCAACGCGGCCACCCGTGTACTGGAGCACCACGAGGACACCGGCATCTTCCGGTCCGGCGCCTACTGTCTGCCGTGCCTGGGGAGCAAGGTCCGGCCCGCCGCCGAGGTTGAAGCGGCCGACGAGCGCGACATCCGGCACGGGGACACCGGCGGCATGAACGGTCTGCCCGACGATCGATGGAAGATCCGAGGCTTCGCCCCCGACGAGCGGGCGGAGCTGGAGGCCATCCGCGACGGCAAGCTCCTCAGCCTGTACGTGAAGCCCGGCGTGTTCGTCTGGGCCACCACAACGGAAGTAGAGGCGGACCGCGCACGCCGTCGCGCCGAAGAGGCGGCGGAGCAGGACCGGATGCGCAACCGCTTCCGCCGGTAGACGGCACGGCCGGAGGGGCCCCGCCGCAGGGCGAGGCCCCCTCCCGCGCACCGGCGGGGTGAATTCACCCCTACAATGTTAATTGCATAATTGTTTTTACTGGCGTAGACTGTTACTGTCGCCGGCCGCGGCCACGTCAGCCACCCCACCACCAGGAGAGGAGCCGGGAAGTTGCGGAAGTGCCTTCACTGCGACACGAACAACGGCCCCCAGGACAAGCACTGCATGGTCTGCGACTCGCCCCTTCCCGCCTCCCGTGTCCGCATCAACCTGACGGCGCGCAGGTCACCGGCCCGGCACGACCGCCCCGGACGCTGACCCAGCCGTCGCGGCACAGAATCAGGAGCTCACGCCACATGATCATCACCACCGAGACACTGC
This sequence comes from Streptomyces sp. NPDC001787, assembly GCF_040297465.1. Classification (NCBI taxonomy): domain Bacteria; kingdom Bacillati; phylum Actinomycetota; class Actinomycetes; order Kitasatosporales; family Streptomycetaceae; genus Streptomyces; species Streptomyces sp. NPDC001787. Next base: position 70,649 of record NZ_JBEOZE010000035.1, on the reverse strand, counting down.
CCCTCCAGACCAACGGGCACAAGTTCCCTGGGGTCAACGAGGCGGAGGTGATGTGGTTCGACGGCACACCGTTCGTACAGACCACGCTCAACTGCGTTGTCTGCGACATGTACCCCAAACGGCAGGTCGTCGACAAGACCGTCCATGCGCTTGGCCCTTGCCCCTACCCGGACGGCATCACCACCAAGATCACCCTGAACGTGACGTCCGGGAGAATCATCGTCGCGGCCGACCTGCGCCCCGTCTACAACTGGGACAGCCACGCGGTCGCCAGCTACAACTCCGCTCTCGGGCAGGCCCAGGCATCGGAGGCCGTGGCCGCGATCGGTTGCGCCTACGGCTTCGTTCTCCACGGAGCCGGTCTGTACCGGACCGGCCGGGATAGTTACATCATCGCCAACCCGGAACGTAACGAGTACGGCGAGCCTGTGCTCCCTGAGGGCGACCGCCTTGCGGGAATCAGCGGCGCTCTGTGGGCCTACTCCATCGCAGACTTCGAACACTGGAAGGTCCGAGGCGGCGACCCCGCCACATTCGACCGGCCGCACACCGTCGTGGATGTACCGCCGGGGACGTACCAGTTCGTCAACCACCAGGGGGAGCGCGACTTCGTGGCCGACTCTGCCGACACCGTCATCTTCACGCACGTCGAGCGCATCGGCTGAACCTGTCAGTGCCCCAGGGGGAGGATTCTCCCTGGGGCGCAGCAGCAGAGCACCCTTGTACGGGCGGCAAATTCACCGCCCCGCCAGTGATACCGGAGGTTCGCAGCATGCAGACGCTCAGCGCCGGCCCGTGGCGTCGATGGGCTTTGTTCTGGGGCGTGCCGTGCGCGGTCGTCGCGCTCGGAACCGTGTGGCTCGCCGTGGCAATGGACGTTCGTTCGACGCCCGCGACCGCCGTGGTGATCGTCGTGTCCCTCGGTGCTCTCTTCGCCTTCGTCCTGTCCATGCCCCGGCGCGGCGGGGGGTAATCTCTCCTCCCCGCCCCCTCCCGCCCCGCCTCGATCGGCCGCTCACTCTGAGCGGCCTTTCGCATGTCCGATTTGTCCGCGCGGGCTCGGCCCGCCCCACCCGCCCGTCGCCGGGCGCCGCACCCACCACACCCGCCGACACCCCGTCCGCCATCGCCGCAACACCCGAAGCCCCTACCGAATCCAGCACCCACCCCAAGACCCTCACCCTCCACGACACCACTCCCAACCGCCTCACCTGACCACATCTCCGTTCTCAACTCACCATGTCCCCTTCGTCAATCCGCTCTGCTCCACTCCGCTCCGCTGCTCTGCTCCGCTCTTCCTCTCCTCTTACTCCTCCTCTTCAACTCGCCGGCTTCGCTCACCCCTTCTCGCATTCTGTTCCTGGCCAACTAACCCTGTAGGGAAGTAGTCGGCGCCAGAGAAACCACGAAAAGGGCCCTCTGACCTGCGGTTTTGCCCTCTTGAGGAGGGGACGCCGGCGCGACCCGGGATGCGACCCGGGGCGCGACCTGGGGCGCGACCCGGGATGCGACCCGGGATGCGACCCGGGGCGCGACCTCCTCGTTGCTGCCCGCGGGAGGCCCGTTCCGCTGGCGACTGCGCCTCCTCGACGGTCCTGGACGGACAGAACGCCCTTCCTCGGGTCCTCCGGAGGCGAAACCTCCCCCCGGGGGCCGTGGCACAGCCAGGGGTGAAATCACCCTCGCGTCTGCTCTTGGGAGCTGGCGAGCAGGGGCGAGTGATTCCACCTCCCCGCTCTGGAACATGCGCCTGCCGTCCAGGGGGGGGTGATCCCGCCCCCGTAGTCGGCATGCCGGAATCGGGGGCGGAATCACCCTCCCTGCGGAATCACCCTTCCTGGCGGGCGGGCCGCCGGCTCTCCGGAGCAGTGCGAGATCGGAGGGGTGAATCATCCTCGGCGAGCCGCTGAGGAACGCTCACTGAGGCCCGGGGTTCTCTGTCAGATCCTCTGGACGCAGGCAGAGGCAGAGGTTGCGCTCGCCGTGGCCGTAGGTGTAACCGTGGCCGAGACACTCGGAGCAGGCCGGGTCATGCGCCTGCGGGACACCTTCGGTGCAGTCGACCGGTTCAGCCCAGACGGGTACGAAGATGCCGTCTCCTTGATCATCCCAGGTGAGGGTGGCCATGACAACGCCGTCTCCGCCGCAGCCACCGGGGCACTCCAGGTCGTGCTGCTGCCGGTCGTCGTCCTCGTGGTGCGCTGCGTGGTGGGCCTCCAGCAGGTAGCGGCGGGCACCCTCGTCACTCGTGCGCGGCCGCCCGTCGAGATTTCGTACGTGGTGGCCGGCAGATGCTGCGGCCTGTGCGGCGCCGCGGTCGGCGGGCGCGAGCGCGGCGGCGCTCCACAGCAGGAGGCCGCGGGCGATCTGGTATTCGCGCAGTTGGGCGCTCGCCTCCGCAAGCCTGCCTTGGTTCCGGCAGTCCTGGGCCACGGTGTACGCCCAGAGCATGGTGCGGATGAGTCGGGACTCCGGCGGGCCGTGGAAGTTCAGTCCGTCCGGCTCACTGGCCGGGGCCGCCGCGGGGCCGTCCGTCCGCAGCAGCGGTGCGATGTGGCCGTGCAGGGCGGCATAGGCGGTGCGCAGGTAGACGATACCGGAGAGGCGAGTGGTCGTCAGGTGGAAGCCGTCATGCGCGAGGAGGTTGGTTCCCAGCCCGCGTGCGGCCTCGTGGACCTCCGGGTCACGCGCTCCACGGGTGGCGAGGACGTCGTACAGGGCGCCGAGATGGATGAGGTGGGCACGCCCGATCCGGTGGACCTGGTCGTCTCGGAATGCGTCCGGGCGCTCGAATGTGGCGTCACGCTGCAGGTGGGCCCAGCGGGCTTCGAGGATCATGCGCTGGACGGAGGGCTGCTCCTGGGCGTACGCAGCGACGGCGTACTCCGGTAGATATGTCGGCAAGACGGCCACGGGTGTCGCTCCTGATCTGTCGGAGGGAGGTCGGCGGTGCGCAGGTGGGGGTGGCGATGCTGTCGAGTCGCCCGCGATCGTGGTGAGGGAGACTCGCGTTCGGGGCGTTGGTGGTTCGTGTGCGGCTGCCCGCGCCGGGCGCAGGTCGTGCGTGCGAAGTGGTCGCCGACGCGTCGGCGGAGGTGCCTGCGATCGAGCGCCAGGGGGGTTGGCCTGATGTGTGTGCCGAAACGGTCGGCCCGGTCGGCGAAGGGCGCGGCCGTGCCGCGCCCTTCGCCGACTCGATTCAGAAGGAGTCGCCGACGGCGACGCTGTTGTACTCGTCGTACGTCACGGTCTCCCAGTCGGTTTCCTTGCCGTCCTGGAGCTTCAGCTCCCACTTCCCCGGGGTCTTGTAGCCCTTGAGCACAGGGATCGTGACTGTTCCGCACGGCCTGCGGCCATCGCCCTTCTCCGGTGTGCGCGGGGTGGTCTTGTCCTTGCTCTGGGGCCTGTCCGGAACCGGGGCGGGCTTCACCGGCGCGGGCTTCGGGGGAGCCGGCTTGGTGAGGCTGCTGCGAAGGGTCTGCGTGCGCGTGGCGCGGCATGGAGCCGGTCGTTGGACCTTCTCGTAGATCGGGCCCTGTGCGGATCGGCTGCGCTTCTCGATGACCTTGCCGTGGTCCAGGTCGACGTCGTCGGCGCATCCGATGAGGGTGAAAGCGGCGGTGACGGCAGCAGCGGTCGCGATGACCGCCCGTACGGTGGTGGAGTGCAAGGGATGTCCTTAAGGGGTTGTTGCGGTGTGGGCGGTGGGGCGGGGCGGCCGTGCGGTCGGCGCTCGGCCGCCCCTGCATGTGTCAGGCCCGGGGAAGACCGGTGACGAGGCGGCTGTAGAGCTCGGCGTTGGAAAGATCCAACGGGTTGTAGCCCACGGCGCTGACGCCGACGTTGCCCGGGAGGCTGGAGAGGACGTCGAACTGCCGCTCCTCGCCGAACGGGACGAATTGCCAGCGAATGTTCTCGTCCTGCGTGGACTCGAGAAACTCCCGGGTTGCGCGCTCGTCGTGAGGCGCTCCGTCCGTCTGAAAGACGACGAAGGCGGGGATGGAGGCCTTGAAGGCGCTAGACGCGCGGTAGTGCTCGCGGACCGCTTCCATCGCCGGGCGGTACTTCGTGCCGCCCATGGTGCCCAGGGAGTTGTGGAGTTCGGCGATGCGGCCCTGATGGCCGCCGAGCTGCACGTCGACGAATGCCTGCGGGCGCCGGAACATGCCGCCTCGCCCCAGGGAGTGCATCGTGTCGGAGAAGAAGCCGACCGGGACCTTACCGTCGTCGTCGAGGTGAGCGGAGAAGCTGAGGATCTGGTCGCTCAGCCTCTGCACGGCCCCGTTCTTGAAGAATTTCTTCATGGAGTACGAGCGGTCGACCACGAGATAGACGGCGGCGCGCCTGCCGATGAGGTCGACTTTGCGGAGGCTGGTTCCGGCGTCCTTGTACATGTCGATGAGGTCGGGCGCGGTACCGGCGACCTTCTCGAGGCTGATGGCCGAAGACTTCTGGAAAGAGTGGACGGTCATGAGTGGGCTCCTTGCTGGAGACGGTGGCGATGTGTCACGCGTAGAGGTGCGTTGTGCGGCCTCCGTGTGACATGGCGACGCGAAGTTTCTTGAGCGGAAGCCGATGTTGGCTTTCGTCGGCCCGGCGTGTGGCGCGCCGTCAGTGGGCCAGCAGCTCGTCGAGAAGGCTGTCGATGTCGACGGCGGAGGGCTCGTGGCCCGCCGGGACTTCCTTGTAGGTCGAGTCGAGCCATGCCTTGAGGGGCGCGGTAGCTCCCTCAAGGCATGCGAGGCCTTCGGGGGACTCCAGCACGATGCGGGTCCGGGCGTGGTTGTCGCCAATCGGGGTGATCTTCACATCCCCCATCCCGGCGGGGCCCACCATGCCCTGGTCCAGCAGTTCGCGGGCGAACGTCCACCGGACCACCTCGTCGGGTGCAACGTCGAAGGTGAACTGAACGGCGTAGGGGTCGGTGGTGAGGTAGTAGAGCCGGACGGGGACGGGAACCGTCGTGTCCGGCCCAGCCACGAGCATCATGTGGGTCTTGGTTTCCAGGCCGGGAAAGCCCATGGGAAGTCCTGTTCTTCGTCAGAGAGTCCGCCGGGTGACGGGTGGGCGGCAGAGAAGGCCACGCCCAGCGATATTCAAAGACTACATACTCATTTCCAATTAAGCAATATGCATCACTGGGTTGGTTCATCTGCTTCCCTCCCGCGACAGGCTGCTCAGGGACTCGCCCGTCCCATCCGGCCGGCCGCCCCGTCGGGTGCCGCCGGCGTGACGCAGGCGGGGGGGTAGACCTTGAACGGTCTGAACGGTCCTTGCAGGTCAACTACGGTCTCCGATCGCATCGACCATCGGCCTTGATCGGTCCTTCCAGCCGATCAAGGCCATTCATGAGCCGATGCCGGCCGATCACCTCAGGTCCTCGACCGCCTCCTCCAGGGCCGACAGGTAGAAGCCGCGGGGAGCGCCGTCCAGCTCCCTGATCCGCTCGGACGACAACTTGACCTGCACCACGTCCAGCTCGCGCCGCACGGCCTTGCCGAGTTCCCGGATCCGGTCGATGTCGCTCTTGTCGTCCCAGCGTCCCCAGCGCTCCGCGTCGTATGCCCGCAGGTAGGGGTGGAGCTGGTCATAGGTGAGGTAGGCGGGGTCCCCCTCCCGAGTGAAGGCCTCACGCAGGACGCGGACGAAGTCCGGGAGCTCGACGGAACGGTGCTGCCCCTCTGCGGGGGCGTCCGCGGCAAGGAAGTCGAGGAGCGCACGCCACTCGTCAACGAGGGCGGCCTCCGCCAGTGTGTGCGTGAGGTCTGGCAGACCTGCTGCGGCCCGTTCGGCGCCGATCTGCGCCGCGTACGCGGCAGTGACTTCGCGGACCTTGTAGCGCACTGGACGGTCGGGTACTCCGGGCAGGCCCTGCGCGTAGATCTGGCCGGCGTCGTTGACTTCCGTGTGCGTGGCCGCCCGCAGGAGGTCGGCTCGGTAGCCCTCGGCGAGCGCGCCACCGCCCAGAAGTTCGGTGACGTCCACGCGGCGGCAGGAACCAAAGAGCTTGCCGGACAGCTTGGGGCCGACCGCTTCGCCGAGCCAGTCCTTCGTACCGAACTGGCTTCCGCCGATCACCCAGATCGCCTCTTTGCGGCCGACCAGGAGCAGCCGGATGAGCAGGGCTTTCGCCTGGGCCGCAAGCTGGGCCCATTCGTCGACGAGCACGACGATGGCGGGGTGTTCGGGCGAGACCCGCCACTTGTTGCCCCATCCGTAGCGGGCGCGGAGCCGTGCGCGGGCGGAGCACAGCGTGAGGAGGAACTGCAGTGTCGCGACGATCTTCTCGTCATCCATGCAGGCGTTGAGAGTGATCGCCTCGCCGAGATCGCCGACGCCCGTTCCGACCGGATCGAGGTTGAAGGCAGCGGCGTCCCGGCAGGCCGTGACGACTTCGGCCATGGCCAGCATGACGCCGGACTTGCCGGCGCCGGAGTCGGCGACCATCAGCAGCATCAGCCCTGCGAGGGCGAAGAAGAGCGGCTTGGCGTCCATCGAGACGCCGTAGTCGGCCGGCTCGGTGATCGACATGGAAAGCGGTGCCCGGTACGGCACGTCGCCGACCAGTTCCGGGCTGAACGGCGAGCGCTGCATCATGCGGACGGTGCAGGCCTCGCCCGCATCCGGGTCGCCCTCGATGAGCAGGCCGTTGCGGCGCAGCCTGAGGAGGGTGATCAGCCCCTTGTAGGTGTCGTCCTTGTTGAGGTCGTCGGGGGTACCGGTGTTGAACGTGGCGCGGGCGGACCACCCCCACGCCTCCTTGGTGACTTCCGTGACCTGGGCGACGTCCTGGCGCTCGTGCAGCAGGGCGCGGCGGAGCGCTTCGCCGGCCTCCTCGGGAGTGGTGGCCTGGGCGATCGGGAACGGGGTGAGGTCCTCCTGCGGGTCGTTACCACCGGGGGTGCCGGAGGTCACGGTGCTCTCCAGGGCGGGCGGGGCCAGCTCGGGCAGCAGCAGGTCCTCGGGGATGGGGCGTTCGACGAGTTCGAGCGGGTGATACGTCAGCCACCAGCCGCCCGCGACCAGCAACGGGGCAGCGCCGAGGAGGACTGACGGCGCACTGGCGGCAACGGCCCCCGCGGCACCGAGGATCGGAACAAGGGTGCTGAAGCGGCCGAACGCCCTGAGGGAGCGGGCCCTGCGGATCTGCTCGTCGGTGGGTTGCTCGGCGGTGAAAGGGACCGACTGCAGTGCGGCGAGTCCGTTGCGGCGCCGGCGGAGCTCCAGGCTGAGGTTGCGGATGGTCTGCTTCTCCGAGGCGTCGAGGCCGTACGCCGCAACGTCCTCGAGCCTGCGTCGCATCCTGTTCTCCAGGCGGCGGACCGCGGTGCGGGCTTCATGCCGGCGGGCAAGGTCGGCTTCGAGGGGCTTGTTGATGATGCGGCGTCGGATCTCGTCATCGGACATGTAGCCGGCGCGCAGCCAGTGCCGGGCCGCAGGCAGGGCGTGCCGCAGGCCGGGTAGGACGTGTCCGGCAATGGCGCACGCGGCCGTGCGGGCGCAATGAGCGACCCGGCGGGCTGCGGCCCGGAGTTGCCGCAGCCGGGGGGTGTTCGGGGCGGTCCGCGGCGCCTGCTCCCCTTGCTGGGGGCCCGGGTCGTCATCGTCGACGAGCTCGGCGAACACGAGCTCGCCGAACGGAGCCAGCTCGGTGCTGTCCGGGGGGTTGCGGGGGCGGCGGGGCATGGGACGCAGGGCTCCTTGAGGGCGTGGGTAGCAGTGTCCGTGAGGCGGGTGGTCAGCCGCCGAAGGCCCACAGACCCAGGTTGTTGCCGGTCAGGGTGGTCGCGCTGACGACCATCCCCATGAAGCCGAGCGAAGTGCCGAAGCTGATGGCGATGAGGCTGCCCCCGAGCATCTCCTTCCAGTCGACGGGCTTCCAGTTGGCCGCGTACAGGGTCACGAGGTAGTAGGTGATTCCGCACAGGCCGATCGCGGCCCCTCCTGCGGACACGGGTGTGACGGCCGTTCGTGGCGGGCGGGCGTTCACCGTCGCGCCGGCGCCCTCCTCGGCGACGGTCTGGCCAAGGAAGTTCATGCCGGCGCGCAGGGCTCCGGCGGCCTCGCCGAAGAGCCCGCGGGAGTTGACCGTCACCAGCAGGACAAAGAAGAAGACCAGCACGAACGTCTTCTTCTTGCGCAGCACCTTCTTCTTGAATCCGGCGAGGACTGCCGTCAGGGCCATCGCGCCGAACAGGAGCGCGCCGAAGCCGGCGTTGGCGGGCTGGTTGTCGAAAATGTCGATGGCGAGGTACATGATCAGGCTCCGGTAAGAAGGCGCACGAGGGCACGCCAGGTGATGATCAGCAGGCCGGAGACTCCGGCCCAGATCAGCGGGCGGGTGATGATCCAGCCGAGACGGGAGCAGATGAGGCGCCAGGTCAGCTGACCTGCTCCTTTGGCCACCGTCAGGGCCGCACTGCACAACAGCCCGATCGGGCCGCCGACGAGCGTGCCGATGCAGACCGCGCCGGCGACCGTCAGGACCGCGCCCATGGGGATCAGGAGTGCTGCGAGGCCGTAGCCGGTGAAGGCGTCTGCGGCCCAGCGTGAGGCGGGAGCGCCCTGGATGGGGACGATGTTGGCGACGGCCAGGCACAGGAGATTGCGCGGCACTTGCAGTCGGCCCCAGTCGACCGGGTTGCCTTCGGAATCGACGCTATTCGTGCGCTCGATCACTGCGGCCAGCAGGTCTGTCCAGCCCAGGCCGAACGCCGCGCCGACGGCCTTCTCGACTCCGCGGCTGACCACCTCGGTGAGATCGAGGTCCGTGCCTGCGGTGACGGAAGGGGGGTCGTGCGGTAGCTCAGGCGGAGGGACCGCCCCGGTGACGGCGCAGCGGGCCAGTCCGGGGTCGGCCAGGCTGCAGGTATCGCTGAGCGGGCAACCGGCGCAGCAGCCGTCAGCGGCCGGGCCCGACGGCTCCTTGCCGAGGTGGATGGGCGAGGAGGACATCACTGTCCCCCGGCCTTGGTGCCCGTGGAGGCGGGCCGGCCGCCGGGGCGGCGAAGCCCGGTGGCCTGCGGTGTCGGCGCCTGGCCCCCGACGAGGTACAGCGCCGGCCTGCTGCGCTCTCGCTGCGCGCCGGCGGTGGCACCAGCCGCGGCGTCGGACCGGGGCGGAGCGTCGGCCCGCTGATGGTGGTTGCCGACTGCGGGAGCAATTCCCGGGGGCAGCGCGGGCAGAGAACCGCCGTGCGGGGAAACGGTCCTGCTGGTGGCGCTACTCGTAAGTGTCTCCTCGGCGAGCGGCGTGGGGGCGGAAGCCGAAAGCAGGTGGTTCCTCCAGGACGCGTAGACGGAGTCTTCCCACTGCTGGCCCTCGCGCGAGGCGCGCCGCGCATCCCGCTGGCGGCGCGCGAGGCGTGCACGGCGTGCGGTCTCCTCCAGGCGGTCGGCGCGCTCGGAAGCTGATTCCCGGACTCCATAGCGGGTCTGCGCGAGCTGGTGGTCGTCGCTGGCGATCAGCCATTGCAGGCTGTTCAGAAGCCGCCGGCTGTGCAGCTGCCTTCGCCGGAGGCGGTGGTGGGTCATCATGTGCGGACTCCCGTGTGTGGAGGAGGGAGACCCGGCCGGGCCCTGGAAAGCGGGCCGGGTCTCCCGGCCTTGGTGCTCCGAGCCAGCAGGCGGCTGGAGCAGCGGTCAGACGCCTGCGAGCTGCTGGGCGGCGACCTTCGCCTTGGCGTTGAGGTAGTTGGCGATCTTCAGCGCGCGGTCGTCGGCGATCGTTTCTCCGTTGGAGCGCACCTCCTCCGAGATGCTCCGTTTGCTCAGTGGCTGCTTCTTGGTGCGAAGGCGTTCCACCGCGGCGCGTTCCTTGTCGTCGAGCACCACCTCGTCCTCGTCTCGTTCCGCACCACTGGTGCGCTCGCGCTCGTTCCGGGCGTTCGTGCCATTGCGTTCCGGGTGCTCCGGCGTGCCACCCGGCGCGTTCCGTGCCGGTGCGGTGGGTGTTCCGCCGCGTTCCGCGGTGCGGCCTCCAGGTGTCGAGGCCATCGGCGCCCGTTCCGTTCCAGTGCCGCCCGGAACGGCACCAGGGGGTGCGGAGCGGAACGGAACGCCGGGAAAGTCCTGCTCAACGGAGGGGTGCCCGAGCGGAACGAGTGCTTCGGACCGCCCCGTTCCACCCGGGGTCGCGCTCATCGCAGGGTCTGGGGCGTGTTCCGTTCCATTCCGGTCCTCCCACGCTCCCCCGGGTGGCACGTACGGCGCGTTCCAGATGGTGTGGAACGCGGGAATGGCCGTCGGACCGGCGCCGTGGTGCAGGCCGGCGGTCATAACGCGAGGGATCACGATGCGGTGCCGTGCCAGACCGGAACGGACCGCTTTCCGGTCCGTCAGGGCGACGCCGGCGGCCTTCCAGGCTCGTTCCAGTGTGGACAGCGAGCCGTTCTCGATCGTCAGCGACCAGGCTGTCCAGGCCCGGACCGGGAAGCGGATCCAGCGGATCAGGCCGATCTTCGGCCGTGCCCGGGAGACCAACCCCTGCTCTCGCAGGTACTGGCGGTGGACCAGGGAGGCGTACAGCTCCCACAGCACCATGCCGACGATGCTCATCGTCGCAAACGCGACGGAGGCCTGCGTCGGCTTTCCCCCGGGGCCGCAGTGGTGGGCGTAGTTCATCGCGGCCGCGCCGGAGGCGAATACCCACGTCATGATCCGGTAGATGGTTCCGGAGTCGCCCTGCTGCCTGGCTTGGTGGTACATCCAGCCGGTGAAGGCCGTCGTCAGCTCCCACGCAGCGGCGAATCCGAGGGCGAAGACGGTCCACCAGCCGAAGGCCTCCTTGGCGTAGTCGGTCTGGGACCACCAGGCCACTGCCATCGGGGCGAGGATCGGGCCGGCGACGAGGACGCGGCGTGCCTGGTTGCGTACGAGTTCCCGTGCCCACTGGCGTACCTGGCCCAGGCGGTGGGCGAGGGTCGGGCGTCCCTTGGCCTGCTTGTGCTCACGCCGAGCCGTCGATCGCTGCTGACGGCCCTGCTGACGCATCTCCTTGCGCTCCTGCCGGCGCGCCGTGCGCGAATGAGCCCGCTTCCAGGCGTCTTGGGCTTCGGTGAGGAGCCGGTGGGCCTCTTCCTCCATTTCCTTCGCTGCTGTCTCACGGCTGGTCGCCTGCTCGGATACCTCGGTGGCCCGCTTCTCGGCCGACGCGACGGTCGCGGCCGCGGTCTTGCTCAGCTCCTCGGCATCACGGACGGATCGCTCCCGGTCCGCCCTGATGTCCGCGGCCGCCTGCCGGCGCAGCCCGGCCGCGGCCTCGGCCGCTACCTGGCGGATACGTTTCGCCTCCTCGTCGGCGGCACGCAGGCGGGCACTGGCTTCTTCGGCGTCGCGGCGGGCTGAACGCTGAAGCTGCTCGGCCTGGAGCCGGGCACCTGCGAGCTCCTTGCCGGCGCGCTCCTGCGCTGTCTCACACACCGTCCGCGTCTGGGCGGTCGCCTCTTCGACGAGGCGCCTTCCGTCCGCTTCCGCGGCGGTTCGGATGTCGGTTGCTGCGCGGCGGGCTGCTTCCTTGGCTGCTTCAGCCTGGGCGGCGGCGTCGGCCGCGACAGCCGAACTGGCCTGCCGGGTGCGCTCCTGGAGCTCATCGGCTCGGTGTTCCGCGTCCTCGCGCACACGGCCAGCCTGTTCCTCGGCAGCTGCCACGAGGGCCTTGGCCTGCGCTGCCGCAGCGGCCTTGGCGTCGCTGGACGTCTCCTTCGCCAGTCCGACGATGTCGGCTGACCGGTCACGTGCGTCGGCGTAGAGGGCCAGGATCTCGAAGGTGTCGACGGCGTCCAGGGCGCCGCTGGGGCTGTCCGCAGGCTGTGGCGGGGGATCCTGGCGGCGTCGACGACGGGAATTCTTGCTCACCGTCGGACTCCTTCTTCATGTCGTCGCGTGTGTCCGCGACCGGATCGGGCGGGCACCGCGTCGGGGCGGTGGTCGTGGTGGTGGGGCGTTGGCGAGGCGACGGTGGTCTCCGGTCCGCGGTGGCGCTGGCCGACCGTTGCGGTCGCGTGGGCTGCTGCATCTCGTTCAGGTCCGGCGGGTCTGCGGCCCGGGGGTAGTCGAAGAGCGCGCGGTCCAGGTCCTCCTCGTTGGCCATCGGGCTGTCCAACGGCGGGTACGTCGGGCTGCTCATAGGGCGGCCGTCCTGCGTCCGAGGGCGTACAGACGGGCGCACATCCCGTTGTTGTGGGCGTCGGCCTGGTCCTTGTATCCGTAGCGGGCCAGCAGGCTGGCAGCGATGCTCAACTGGCAGGTGGACGGGCGGCGTAGCCGTCCGCTGTGGATTCCGCGCTTGTGCTGGCGGCTGCTCTGGTTCTCGGTGGGAGTCATGGCGGCTACTCGCAGAAGTACTGGAAGGGGTAGTGGCCTCCGCATGAGGCGCAGTAGTACAGCGGTTGCTGCTCGTGTCCGAAGAGGATCGGGAACACGGGGGTTGTCCTCACTGCGGCGTGGTGGGAGCGCGAGCGCCCGGAGCAGGTGGTCCTGACCTCGTGTGCGCAGGTCGTCAGCCGGTTCCGTTCGCGTCGGGGTGGTGCTCGGCCGCCTCGTTCTCCGGCGCAGCCGGGAGGGAGTGCCGGCGGCCAGGGCGGTTGCCGGGGTGGGCCTGCGCCGCTTCGGTGTTGCGGGCGGTTGCGTCCGTGGCCGGCGAAGGGGCCGGTTGGCGGATCCAGTCCTGGTAGGCGTCGGCCTCGATGCGGGCCTGGCGCTACAGGGCGAGGAGGATGCCGACGAGCGCGGCCGGTGTGGGCTCTGTTCCGGTCTGCGGGATGGGCACGAGGACCATCGGCGTCTCGGACTTCGCTTGCAGGGCCTGCATCAGGCGCAGGTTGAGGGCGCGGAGCTGGGCGATCTCGGAGGGGGCGCCGCCATGCGGTGTGGTGTGGTCCGTCATGCGGCCCACCCCGTCGCGCGCCGGTGCTGGCCCTGGAGTTCCTTGAGACGGCTGACCGCGGCCAGGGTGGCTGCGTGGTTCTTGTTCCGGTACTTCGGTTCGACGGAGAGGCCGATGTGGGTACGGGCCAGGGTCTGGACTTCGCGGGCCGCGGTCAGCCGCTCGGCACGCTGCTCGCCAGGCGCACGGTCGCGGCCGCGAGCCGCGGACAGCCTCATGGTCTCGGCGGCCACGCGGGCCAGCTGGCTCTCCTCGGTGGCTCCGCCGCGTACGGCCAGGTCCCGGGGCTCCTCGGGGTAGCGCAGTGCGAGCTCGAGGCAGGCTGCGGCAATCGGGCAGGGCGCGCAGTACTGGGCGATGGTGCGCTCGCGGCGCTCGCGCCACTCCTCGTCCTGCTCCTCCTCGCGCTGGTAGAAGGCGTTCACGTCGTTCGTGTCGCTGCAGCGCCCGAACTGCCGGACGGCGTCGTTCAGCTGCGGCTCGCGCATCTGGCCGGCGACGGCGTGTCCGTCGGGCAAGGCGAGGTAGCCGGCGCCGGCGAGCTCGGCGACCGGGTAGGAGGAGGCGAGTTCGCGGGCGACATCGTCGGTGAGGCGGATCTGGTCGGTGGCGCCCTGCGTGGGGCGGGCGGCTGTCATGCTGGTCATTGCGTCGTCTGTCCTTCGTGACGGAAAAAGGGAAGGGGCGGCGTGCTCCACCACGGCCTTCGAGGGCTCTATCCCTCGGAGGCCGTTTGCGTGGAACACACGGATCTGGACTCCCTGGGGTACTCCACGTAGTCCAGATGGTGCATTGCTTTGCGGATCTCGTCAAGAGGCAACCGGCGAAAGCAGTCCAGGCCTGCTCATCCCGGCCCTTGCCCGTGCGGCAGTATGTGCGCATGGCCTTGACCCCAACCGACAGGCGCAGCCTCGCTGACAGCCTGCGTGCCGAGATCTACAGCGGCGAACCCGACCGCTCGCCCGGCACGGTCCTGTCCGGGCGCAAGCTCGCTGAACACCTGGGCTGCGCGCGCAAGACTCTGATCGGGGCCATGGAGATCCTGGAGCAGGAGGGTCTGATCAGGCGGCTCCCCAAGGTCGGCTACATGATCCTGACCCCTGCCGCCGCCTTCGAGGCCCGCATCGACGAGCACGGCCACGTCCACCCCGTCCTCGAGCAGGCCGGCGACACTGTCGAGGCGGTGGCCACCGCAGTACAGAAGGCGCCCGACCATGTGGCGGCGGCACTGGGTGTGCCGCCGGAGACGAGCGTGGTGCTGCGGCAGAGCGTCCTGAGCAGGTCCGGTTCCCCCTGGGCGATCCGCGAGATGTACATCCCCCGCGGCATCGCCGACGTCGCCCGGCGTCTCCTGGAGGCGGATCTCGTCGACGAGGCAGCGGTCATGACCGAGGCCGGCCTGGCGGAGACGGCACACCAGCACACCACCTCGGCGCGCCTGGCCACGGACATCGAGTCGGCGCTGCTCAAGTCACGCACCGCCGTGGCACTTTCGGTCCGCCGGATGAGCTACAGCGGAGAACAGGCGCGGAGTTGTGATTTCATGAATATTCGCGCAGATAGAGTGACTTTGACCGATTGGTCCGGCGATGTACCCAACTGTGTTGAGTCTGGCGTGAAGTGACCGCTGATCAGCGCGACGCGCGGTCTGTACCGGTCCGCCGACAGGCTGTGCACTTCCGTTGCCGTTGGGGATAGGGTGACCATCGATTGATCTACTGCTAGCCCTGACAACACGATGCCCCCGGACCTTGAGCAAGTCCGAGGGCGTATATCGAGTTCGAGAACCGAGTAAGGCGGTGTCTCGTGGTGGAGCGTACCCGCACCCACACGCAATTGCACAGTCAGCCCGGCTTCCGCGGTGCGTCCAAGACGCCGACGGACCGGGGCTTTTTGCTGTGCGGACATCGCTCGTCGCGCTCATCGCTCATCGCCCTCATCAAGGGGGGCGGCATGTCGTAGAGAGTCCGGGCGGGCGCCCCCTTAGCAGGGAGCGCTCCTCGCCCTTCCGCGCCGGTTCGGAGTTAGCAGCTCCTCTGCCGGCCTTCACCGCTCTCTCGGAGTATCCAGCTCCGTTCGAGCGAAGAGCCAGACCGCTTGGTCTGGATGATCACTGCCTCCCAGCAGCAACGGCCCCGAAAGGCCTCAGGCCCGAAGGCCCTCATTCATCTCTGGAGCGAACCAGAGTGAACGGAGTACATCTTGCAGCACCGCCATGGCTTTTGTCAGCTCAGCAGCCCTCCAAGGGCACCGTTCTCGGCCATTCGCCCCGCAACTGTCACCTCGGCGTCACATGTCGTGACAGCTTTTTCTCCTGATAGGTCAGGTGTGGCCTGTTTGCGCGGTTCTGTGCCGTGGGCGAAGGCGGCTCGCAGCCGCAGCCTGCTGACAGCAGCTGATCCGCTGTGCCCGTCGCCGGGCCGCGCCAGCTGAATCCGCCCCCTCGGCCACAGACCCGGACAAGGGGCTCTGCCCCTGCATTCCGCATCTCAGCCAAGGGCTGTTCGCGCTCTGCTGCACGGCACACGCCGACTGTCAGCAGGCGGGCTTCGGCACATCGCGTGCCTTGAACCCCGCCGGGGTCGACACCCCTCTGACCGCAGCCGAGCCCCTGGTCCTATCTGCAAGGCCGTACTCTCCGCGTCCCGGAGGGGACGGCAACTCGAAGCGCGTCGTCGACGGGTCGTCACCCCGCTGGCTGCGCGCCGGGGGAAGCGTGTCCAGTTCTCTGCTTTTCGCCACAACCGATCCACCCGGTCCGGCAGTGCCGGAGCAGGCCCCGGGAACGGCCTGCCTACCCGGCGGCAACAGGGCCGTACGGCGCCAGCGCGTCAAGGTGCCGATGCGCCTGGTGGAATCCGCGCACTACGAGGACGTGGCGCTCACCGTCTACATGAAGATCAAAGCGCTCGGGCAGCGTCCGGAAGGCTGCACCGCGGGAGCGACCGTTCTCGCCTCTTACCTCGGCCTGTCGTGTTCCTCTGTCGAGCGTGGCATCGCGCAGCTGCGCAGGCCGGGACCGGATGGGGTGGTCGAACTTCCCTTCAACCAGCGGCGTTCGCTGCCGGGCGGGTCCGGGACGACAGCCCGGCGTCGGGTGCGCCCGATGCGCCGGGACGAGCTCTTCATCTGGCTGCCTGTCGCCGCCTGCGAAGACCTGTCCCCGCGGCAACTGCGGGCGTTCGCGGTGCTCTGCTTCGCCCAGGTCCAGCGCATTCCGCTCACCGAGCCAGAGCTCGCCGGCTACCTGCACCACCACTCCGGTGCGCGCGCGGGAGCTGCATTGTCCGTGACGGCCACGGGCAAGGTCATCGACGCGCTCGAGGCTGCAGGCTGGGTGACGGTTCTGCGCCGGGCAGGGGCGCACGGGCGGCATCAGTTCATCGCTCACGACGTGCCCCCGGCGCCGAAGGCCGACGTCTCTTCCGCCGCGGAGGCCGAAGCCGCGGCCGATCCCTCTTCGTCGTTTGATGAGGGATCGGGTCCGCAACTTGGTGAAGGATCGCTCGCGACTAGGGAAGACCAGAGTACTGACCGACCTGATGACGAACGCCGCCTTGTCTCACCCGCCGTAGGCGAAGTACAGGTGGGTAAGGGCGCTTCGGCTGTGGATAACTCGCTCCAGAAGCCTGCGGATGAAGGGCTCGGGGCAGGTTTCGCGCTGCGCGCGGGCCAGGAACGAACCGGCTCCCCCACGCAGAACGGCCAAGCGCACCGGAATCGCTACGACGGCCCAGCTCTGACACTGCACCCGCGGATCACCGAGGTCCTCGAGCCCGTTCGGGTGCTCTACGAACGCGCCAACACGTTCATGCAGCGGCGGATCGCCCGCGAGGTCGGACGCCAGCTCGATCTGGGATACGAACCCGACCGGCTCCGCCAGCGTCTGAACGACCGCTTCGCGGGTGTGCTGATGTCCGAAATCGGAGACCCTGCCCGGTGGTTGATGGGTGTCGCGCTGCCGCGCTGGGGCTGCGGTCATCAGTCCTGCGAAACCGGTGTGATGTGGCCGAGCGGGGAGCGGTGCGCCGCATGTGCCGACGTACTGGCCACGCGGCGGTATCAGCGTCAGCGGGACCGACGGATCGAGCTGGGGCTGTGCCTCGATCACGGACTGGGCGGGCCTGGAGCAGCGTGCCCCTGGTGCGCTCCGCCAGTGCCGAGGCGCCCGGTATCCGAGCTTGCTCCGGCGGCGGCCCCGTCCGCTTCGGTCCGCGCGGACTGCCGGACCTGCGGCTGCAGGATCAACTTGGTGGGCCCAGCCCTCGTTGATCGTTTGTGCATGCCGTGCCGGGAGTCGCACGCCCCGAGCGCCGAGGAGCCGGAGAGCGCCGACCCTCCTGCGCAGTGCATCGGGTGGCGCGGGGAGTCCTGCGATCGGCTGGCGATCCCCACCCGCCCGGTGTGCGCGCGGCACCGGGCAAAGGAACTGAGCGTCGAGGTGGCCGGGTGATCAGGCAGCCGCGCGCGGGGCGGAGCGGGAGGCGCGCGCACCGGGGTTCGGTCGTCCGCTCTTCGTTCGCCGTCTGGTGCGGCGCCGCGCACGGTGCGCGGCGAAGTGCGCTTGTGTCAGGTGCGAGGTGCGCGCACGGCCGGCAGAGGTGCGCGCACGGCCGGCACGCGCGCGCACCGGATGCCCGGGAAGGGGCGCACCAGGTGCGCGCTGACACGCGCACCGGTCGGGCGCACTTCCTGCTCGGCGTACCGCGCGCACCGACAGAACCAGCGATGCGGACGAGGAGAGGGAAGGCTTCTGGGCTACGGCTCGGCGACGTCCCGATGGTGACTTAAGGTCACGTCCGAGGGAATTCCGGAGGAGTCTGATCCTGATTCGGAGACGGCGCGACACCCCTTGTCCAGCATCTGAATCGCTCGGCCCCCACCCCTTGTCCACCTCTGCTGCCTGTCGCGTTCTTCCTTGACCAGGTTGGCAACCGGCCGAATCTGCCCCTTGTCCAGCTAGAAAAGCAGCCGGACGGCCGTCGCTCTCCGAACAGCCGCCGGCGCTGCGCGCGCATCCCAGTTCGTCACGCCGTGTTATCAATCAGCGGCGCACTTTCACGCTGTGGCTGCGCTGGCTGTTCGTGCCGCGGTGTGGGACAGGCGGGGTTCCGACCGGTGGGCGCGGGTCATCGTCCGGCACCGTGCGCTTGCGGTGCGCGAGGCGCACGCACAGATTCCGCACCGCCCTCCACCAACGCGCAGCAAGCGCACCGCACCGCGCGCCATGGCCGGGGCACGGTGCGCGCGCGGCGAGCACCCCCTTGTCCACCTCGCGCACCGGTGCGCGCACGTCCACCGCACCCCTTGTCCACCTCGCGCACCGGTGCGCGCACGTCCACCGCACCCCTTGTCCACCTCGCGCGCCCGTACGCGCACGTCCACCGCACCCCTTGTCCGGGTGCGCTCCGCGGCGCCCTCCGACCGTGTTCTTCCTTGACCACTGTCGTCCGCGCTCGTGATCAGACCGCGGACAAGGGGGGTCAAAAGATCGTCAGCGGCATTCCCATCGGATGACTAAGGACGGTCACGGATGTCGCACTACAGCAGCCCCCTCAGCACCATTTCCGCCTCGGCTACGGACGAGGGCTCCAGCACCCTGCGGAGCCTGAACGCCGACTGGGTATCCCTCTCCGACGATGTCCGCGCCAGCGACCAGGTCGCCGGCTGGGCGTCCGAGCACCCCCAGTTCGCCGGCGCCCAGACGCCGCAGGACGTGGTCCGGCAGATCTCCGGCCTCTACCGCCGTGGCGCCTGGGAGCAGCACGACCAGTCGATGCTCTTCCTGCTGCAGCGCGCGAAGGAGGCCGGGGCAGATCGCGATCTGGCCTGGCGGACCGCGGCACGCGTGATGCTGCCGAAGGCCGTGTCCATGGCGAAGACGCAGCAGCACGACGGGATTCTCTGGGACGACATCGTCTCGTCGATGTTCAGCGCCCTGTTCGAGGTCATCGGCACCTACCCGATCGCACGCCGTCCGCGGGGCGTCTTCGCCAACATCGCGATGGACACACTCGTCCTGGCGCAGAAGACCCTGGCCGCCGACTACGACAACCGCTCGGCCCTGCGGGAAATAGGGGACGCGCTGCTGCCGCTGGCCGGCGACCGGTCGGCGGCACTGCTGCCCTCCGAGGACCCGGACCCGGCGACGCAGGCCCAGCTCGCCGACTGCCTCGTGCGCGCCGTCGAGCTGGAGCTCGTCAGCCGCGACGAGCCGGAACTCAGTGCCGACGACCCGCGTGCCGAACTGCTCGCCCTGGTGATGTGGGCGGTCGACATCCAGGCGTTGACGATCTCTGACGCCCGGCGGATCTCGAGCTACTACCTCGACGCCTCCTCGACTCCCGGCCACAGCGCCCGCACCCGGCGGTCGATGGGCAACGAGGGAGCGCGCCTGCGGCAGCGGGCCAGCCGCGCCGTCCGCCCGCTGCGCGAGGCCGCGCTCCGTACGACCCGGTCGGCGGCCTGAAGTTTTTTTGCCCCGGCTGTCACACGGCGGCCCAAAACCACACCTCTACGGGCGATCCGCATTCGGCCTCTTCTTCGCCTTCGACCACCCACTTCACGGGAGCACCCCATGACTGCCGCCCGCATCACCGGCCCCGACCGCTCTGCTGACTCGCTTGCGGACGAGGACGAGACCCGCGTCGCCTCGGCCCGCATCACCGCCACCCGCCTGGGGACCGCCCTGGTGCGCGACCCGCTCGACCGCACGGTGCACGAGCAGATGCGCCACTTCCTCGACCACGACTCGGAACCCGCACTCCAGTCATGGGACGTACTGGTGTCGCGCACCCCCGAGCAGCTGAAGTCGCGCATCGCCGAGCTCCTTACGGCTCGGGCCGAGCGGAGCGTGTCGTGAAGCGATCACGTAGCAAGGCCCGTCGCACGCAGCAGGAGCGGCTCGAGGACACCACCGTCGACGCCATGGAGCCGGCGCCGGTGCCGGCCGAGCAGGACGGCTACGAAGCACCGGATGCCGCCGGGTGGAAGACCAGCACCGCGGGGCTCGCCGGCGTCGCGCGCCTGGCCCGCGTGGCCACCTGGGCACTCATCGCCTCCGGTCCGCTCATCGGAGTCATGGCCCTGCTCGGCTCGTCCGCTCCTGCGCAGAGCGCACCCAAGTCGGCGCCCACGGTCCAGTCCAGTGCCTCCACGGGGCCTGCCGGGTTCGCGCAGCTGTTCATCGGCGCCTACCTGGAGGCCGGAGAGGGGAGCGAGAAGAACCTGGCCCCGTACTACGCGGGCAGCGTCGCGCTCACACACCCAGCCGGCACCCGCAGTGCCCTGCGCACCCAGGTGATAGAAGCACGCGAGGTCTCCTCCGGCTACTGGTCCGTCACCGTCGCGGTCAATGTCGCGGCGAAGGCCAAGAAGGGCGGCTACAGCGACGCCGGCGTTCAGTACTTCCGCGTCGCCGTGCAATCGACCGGCTCGGGCGACACGACCGGGTACACCGCCGTTTCCCTGCCGGCGCAGGTCGCGGCGCCGGCTGCGCTCAAGCCCGGGGATCTCGGCTACCCCACCTCCCGCGGCGGCGGAACCTCAGACCCCGCGTCCGACACCGCGGCCTCGTTCCTCACGGCATACGTGGCCGGTCAGGGCGAGCTGGACCGCTACACCTCCCCCGGCGTCCGTGTCTCCCCCGTCGTGCCGACCCCGTACGCCTCGATCAAGGTCACCGGCATCCGGGACAACTCCAGCGACAGCGCCTCCACGAAGGTCCCCGGTGACGGCGAGCGGCGACGTCTTCTGGTCTCCGTCGACGCCATCGACGTGGACGGCAACAGCTTCCCGCTCACCTACGCGCTCGGCCTGACCTCGCGTGCCGGGCGGTGGGAGGTCTCCTCCCTCGAGGACGCCCCGGCCACCGCCGCGGCAAGCAAGCCGTCCAGCGCTCCGAAGCCGCCCTCTGCTCCCCCGGCTCCCACCACGCCCAGTGGCTCGGCATCGCCTGCCGGCAGCTGACCCACGTCGCCATCACCGAAAGAGGAAACGTTCATGCACACGCTCACGGCCGACCCGAACACCGTCGTCCTCGCCGGCGACCTGCTCGACTGGGCCACCCTCAAGACGAACCAGATCGGAACGCTGATCAAGCTGGCCGTCGGCGTGATGGTGCTCGCCGCCGTCGCGACGGCGTACTGGAAGACCAAGTCCTGGGTCGCCACGCTCGTTGCCTTCCTCCTCGGCGCCCTCGTCATGTGGGGCATCGCGAACCTGCCGTCCCTGCAGACCAAGGTCGGCTCGGAGATCGAGGACACGGCCAGCGTCGCCCCGCAGGTGCCCGGCGCCGACGCTGACGTCACGGCGCTGTTGTGAGTGCGTCCGAGGAAGACCTCATCGGTCACTCCTACACGCGCGCCCGCAGGCACCCGCTCGTCATCGGCAAACTCCCGGGGGCCGGCCGGCTCCCGGGAGGCCCGTACACGATCACTCAGATCGTCACCATGGTCGTCGTCTTCGGCAGCCTGGCTCTGACCCAGACCCTGTGGGCGCACTTCGGCCTCGCGAACATCCTGATCATGATCGTGCTCCCGTGGGGGCTGGCCTGGGTGCTGCGTTACGCGCGCATCGACGGCCGGGACCCGGCGCGCGCTCTGCGCTCCCTTCTCATCTACGCCTCGGCTCCGTCCGGGGGCCGGCTTGCCGGCCATCCGCAGCGACAGCCGCGTCCCCAGTGGGCACGGACCACCTGCACCGTCCGGGTCGCCG
This sequence comes from Streptomyces sp. NPDC001787, assembly GCF_040297465.1. Classification (NCBI taxonomy): domain Bacteria; kingdom Bacillati; phylum Actinomycetota; class Actinomycetes; order Kitasatosporales; family Streptomycetaceae; genus Streptomyces; species Streptomyces sp. NPDC001787. Next base: position 49,049 of record NZ_JBEOZE010000035.1, on the reverse strand, counting down.
GGGCCCAGGCCTCCGGCGAGGCAGCTCCCGCGGCGGCGCCACGCCTCCAGCCCGCGGCGGTCCGGCCGGTGCGTCGGCCGGCCCCGGCCATCACGCAGTCGGCCGCATCGGCCGCTGCGGCTCCCTCCGTGCAGGCCACAGCGGCGCGCACCGGCGGACGCAGCCAGTTGCAGAGCCTCCTCGCCTCGCTCGAGGACCAGCACCCCCGCTCGTAGCGGCGCCGCCCTGCGCGCCTCACCCGCAAAGGACTTCAAGCCATGCGTCTCCCCGTCCGGCACATCAGCGGCCACCTCATCTGGACGACCAACGCCGCCACGTGGGGCGTATGGAAGGTCGACACCGAGAACTACACCCACGCCTCGAAGTCCACCAAGCGCGAGCGGCTCGACGCGCTCGAAGCGCTCTTCAAGTCCTTGCGCGGGGAGGCCCTGCTCCTGAGCTTGTGCCCGCAGGTCGATGCGACCGCGGTCGTGCAGCGCATGACTGCCGGCGTGGACTGGGACAAGAGCCCGGAGTACGTCGACCTGTCCCTGAAGGTCCTCGACCAACTGGAAGGACTTGAGCTCACCGGCCGTGTCGACTTCCTGGCGATACCCCTGCCGCATCTCGACCTCAAGCAGACCGCTCGGGCCGTCGTCTCCTCCACCCAGGCCGAGGTGATGTCCGCGCTCGGCCTCGCGGTCCCGCCCGTCACCGCAGGCGAGGAATCCGACCGACTGCAGCAGGCGAACCGGATCGCCGCCGCGTGGCCGTCCGGCATCAAGCTCAAGGCCGCCACCGAAGCGGAGATCCTGTGGATCTACGGCCACGCGGCACGCCGCGGACTCGACGAGCCGCTGCTCCCGGAAGAGGGGACACCCCGCAGCCTGCGCGGACGCGGTCACACCGTCGCCGCCCACACCCAGGTCATCCTGGACGAGGGCGGCCGCGGAGGCCAGAGCCGCAAAGGCCCCTCCAATCCGTTCGCCCGCCGCTACGCCAAGGTGACCACCGAACACGGCAGCAGCTACCAGGCGTTCAGCGTCCTGGCAGAGATGCCCGAGTCGTTCCGCTTCCCGGGCTCGGAGTACCTCGCCGCCTTGGATGACTTCGGCTTCCCCGTCGACTGGGCGGTCCGGCTGAACATCGAGGCCGGCTCGAAGGCGGAGCCCAAGTCACGCAGGCAGCAGCGGGAACTCGCCCACCAGCGCGGCGAGTACGACGGCGAGACCGCCGGCGTGCCGCCCAGCCTGGACAAGGCTTCCTTCTCGCTGGACGAGTACCGCGACCGGCTGACCTCCTCAGCCACGGAGGTCGAGATCCGCGCGTCGGTCGTCACCTGCGTCTGGGGCGCCACACCGGACGAGGCCAACGAGCGGGCCTCCTCCCTGCAGCACCACTTCGGTGGCAACGACTACACCCTCACCCGCCCCGTCGGCGACCAGGTGCCGCTCTTCCACGCCATGCTGCCGGGCACCAAAACCCCCAAGCCGCTCCTCGACTTCACCCAGTACCTGCTGGCCAGGGACTTCGCCATGGCACTCCCCTTCAGCGGCGCCAGCCTCGGCGACGACACCGGCTCGCTGTACGGCCTGCAGCTCTCCGGCGGTGGCGTGCGACCCGTCCTGATCGACTTCAGCCACGGCCCCCGCGTCAACGCCTCGGCGAGCGCGGCTTTCGTCGGCGAGCTCGGCTCGGGCAAGAGCGTGGGCCTCAAGACGGCGATGTACTCCATCCTGTCCACCGGCCACCGTGCCGGCCACGCCCAGAGCCGCGGCCGTGCCCTCGTCATCGACCGAACCCCGCAGCAGGAATGGACCCGCTTCGCCCTGGCCTGCCCGGGTGAAACGCAGATCATCCGCGTCGACGAGACCGCCGGGGTCTCCCTCGACCCGCTCAGGATCTTCCGCGGCCCGCGCGCCGCACGGTACTGCGAGTCCTTCCTCACCCCACTGCTGGACATCGCCAGCATGTCGGTCGAGGGCGTCACCCTGTCCGAGTCGATTGCGACCACCCGCACGGGCCCGAACCCGTCCATGACCACGCTCATCACCAACCTCGCCCTGCGAGCGAAGACCCCCGACCCGGAAGAGCCGAACGATGCGGCGGTACGCGCGGCCGCCTCCGAACTCGTCCGCAAGATGCGGGCCTTGGCCAAGAAGGACCTCGGCCGCACCATCTTCGACCCGAGCCTCCCGGTCGTGAGGATCACCAACGCCGACTCGATCGTCTTCGCCGTCGACCGCCTGGGCCTGCCGACCAAGGAGGAACTCAGTGAGCACCGCCTGCGCAGCCTGGAGGTGGAGAAGAGGTTCGGGTGGCGCCTGATGTACCTGATCACCGCGCTCTGCCGGGAAGTCGCCTTCGCCAACTCCAATGAGTTCACCGGGGTGTTCCTGGACGAGTGCTGGTGGCTCACCTCGTCGGCGGAGGGCTCCAACCTGCTGCTCGAGATCATCGCCGACGGCCGCAAGCACGGTGCGGGCGCCTTCGCGGGCAGCCACGACCCGTACGACATCGGGCCTAAGAACGAGCTCGGCGACAAGATCCGCGCCCTGCTGTCCCACATCTTCGTCTTCCGCCACCGCTCCAAGACCCTCGCCGCCCGGTGCCTGGAGTTCATCGATCTCGACCCCACCGACGACGAAATGATCAAACTGATCACGGAGAATCTGAGCCCCCTCAACGTCTCCGACGCCGAGCGCGGCCTCCGAGCCGGCGAATGCCTCTACCGCGACCTGCGCAAGCGCATCGCGGGCATGAAGGTGCTCATCCCGGCCGACGACTATGCCGCGGACGCCATCCACACCACCCCCGGCGGCCAGATGGGCGAGGACGAGCCGGCCGTCGAAGTGCCGCTCGAAGGGGCACTGGCATGAAAGCCGACTCCCGCGCCGCGCCACGCCGGCGCGCCCTGCGGATCTGGTTCATCGCTGTGCCCCTGGCACTGCTGCTGAGCCTGACCGCTGCGGCCGCGTCCGCTGACCCAGTCCCCAATCCGCAGCCCGGCCCTGCGCCCACCGCCCCGGACGCCAAGCCAACGCCCAAGCCGACGCCGAATCCAGAGCCGAAGCCGGGCAACGAGAAGGAAGGGGACAAAGCCGACCCGTGTGACCAACTGCCCAAGGACAGTGCCCAGTACAAGTACTGCAAGGAGGGCGACGACAGCGATGACGGCGGCGGCAACGACGACAAGCCGGCCGCGAAGCCGAAGCCCGAGGACTCCTACAACCCCATGGAGCCGCGGCCCGGGCTGATGCCTTCTGCCCCGCAGCCCGGGGACGAAGACAGGCCGATCAAGGACCTCACCAAGTCACCTGCGGACGGTTCCAACGGACTGCTGCAGCCCTTCAACGTCAAGGACAAGGACGGCGTCCCGATCTCCGCGTACAGCGTCGACGCGGACACCGGCGACTGGAACGACATCGATCTCAAGATTTGGAATCTGCTGTCTCAGCTCTTTTTCGGGATCGCCAAGTGGTTCGTCGGATTCGCCAGTTGGCTGATCGACTGGGCGTTGAACTTCGGCCTCGCCAAGATTCTCGTCGAGCCTGCCGACAACATTGCCACCAGCCTGCGGGACCAGGTCATCAACCGCCTGGGCCTTCCTGGTCTCTTCCTGCTCTTCTCGGGTCTGTACGCGGCCTGGCACATCTTGTTCAAGAACCGCAGCCGCGGCTTCGCCGAAGCGGGCATGTCCCTGGTCGTGGCCGCCATCGCCACCACCGTCCTGCTCTCGCCCGCGCAGGTCCTGCTCGGCACTCATGACCGGCCGTCGCCCGGCGGCTCGACCATGCTGCTGAGCGATGAGGGCCTGATCGGCCAGGCCAAAGACCTCTCGCTCGAGGTCAGCGCGGTTGTGCTCTCACAGGACCCTGGGGGCGACGCCAAGCCGGAAGACGTGTCCAAGCCGATCACCGACGCCCTGGTCGACGCCTTCATCGTCAAGCCGACACATCTGATGCTCTACGGCAAGACGTTCAAGGACCCCAAGTGCTCGAAGGCGTTCGCCGAAGCGTCACTGGTCAAATACAACTACGAGCAGATGGGCATCGACTTCTTCGAAGCCAATCGAATCAACCCCACCGGTGCAGCCACCTACTCAGCCCAGCTCAAGAACGCGGGCGAGCACTTCACCAAGGTCTGCAAGGTCGAGGACGGCGACGCGAAGAAGGCGTCCGCCGACATGACCTTCTCGGCCGCCTTCGTCGCTCTCGCAGCGATCATCGTCTCCGTCCTCATGGTGCTGGTCACCGGTACCTTCCTGGTCTCGCAGGGCTGGCTGGCCTTCGAAGCGATGAAGGGCCACTGGGCCCTGGCGGCCGGCATCCTGCCCGGCGGAGGCCGGGGCGTGCTGTGGCGCTGGGTCTCCGCCATCATCAAAGCCATCCTCGGCGTGATCCTCGCCATCTTGTTCCTCGCGATCTTCATCGTCGTCATCGTCGCGCTGCTCGACGCGAACACGGGCGAGATCCTCGCCGCCAAGTTCATCTGCCTCGATCTGGCCGCAGTCGCAGGACTCGTCGGCCAGAAGAAGATCAAGGAGACGGCGAAGCAGGTCAGCGTCAACCTGAACCGGCGCCTGGCCAACGCCCGTGTCGGTGGCAGCCGTCAGAGCGTGTTCAACTCCTTCGGCCGGTACGCCGAGACCGCCCCGGGGGTTAAGCAGCTGTTCGGCGAGGCCCGCGGAGAGGCCCGCAAGGTCACCAAGCCCCTCGGCCAGGCCGGGCGCACCGCCAAGCAGATGTGGATGGGCAAGCCCCAGCGCGGCGGTAAGGGAGGGGGGCGCCTGCGCTCCGCCGCCCGCCTGGCTACCAACGCCGCGGCTGCGGTGGGCACCGGTGGCGCCGCCACCGCGGCGAAGGTCGCCGCCCAGGGTGCCGCCAAGCAGGCCCTGCGCCGTCGGCTCGCCACGGCCGCGTCGAACAAGATGTCTCAGTCCCGCGGCGGGCGCGCCACCCTCATGGCCGGCAAGGGTGCGGCCGCGACCGCACGATTCGGCTGGAAGGCAACGAAGTTCGCGACGCTCGCGACCGTGGGCGCACCGGTCGGGATTCCCCGGGGCATCGCGGCCGCCAAGCGTGGTGGCGCCGCGGCGACCGCACGCGCAGGTGCCGTCAGACGGCAGCTGGCCGCCTCGTCGAGCCGGGCCGGCGCCCGGGTGACTGCCAGGGTCGACAGCGCCTCCGCGTTCCGCCAGGAGTACGCCCGCAATGTGGCGACGGCAGGCCGGTTCGTGGGCCGTCACGCGGCCAGTGCACAGCTCGGAATGGCTCAGCCGATGGGTGCCGCACCGCGCCCGTCGAACCCTCCCGGTACGCGAGCGGCTGCCAGCGCTCCCCCGGTCCCCGGACGCGGCCCGTCATCCGCAACTAGGTCGTCCTCCGCGACCAGGTCGACCTCTCCTTCGGTACCAGGGCCGGCATCCATCCCCACGTCGTTGGTGAGTGCCTCCCCGAGTCCCGGCGGGGGCGCTGCGCCGCCCGTGCCGTCGATGCCGCCCGCGCCGCCGGCTCCCCGGGCCATCCGCAGGGCGACGCGGCCGGCGGGGCCGCCCCGTCGACGGCCCTGACCCGGCGGGGATGAGCAGCCCCAGCTCATCCCCGCCCTCCGGCCCTTTCCCCCACTTTTCCCGGTCGCGACTGCAGGAGGTGTCGGATGTCCGCGCTCAAGAACCCCAGCACCTGGAAGGTCCCGGTGCTCTTTGCGGCGGCGGCCCTCCTGGCGGTCACCGGAGTTCTGCTCCTAGTCGTCGATCCGGGACCTACCGCTCCGCGCGCCGATCGGCCTGCGCCCTCGGCCCCGCCGGCCGAGCCGTCCACCCCGGAGGCCGAGCCGACCAGACCTTCAGCTCCTGCCGCGCAGGACACCACGGCGCCGGACGAAGAACTGTCCGCCTCACAGGCCGTGCCGCCGAAGGCAGCAGAGACAGCGCGCAGCTTCGTCTCGGCGTGGGCCGCGCACGATGCGCGTCCAGGCCGTGACGCCTCCTTCAGCGACGCCGGCCGTCGCGCGGCGACCTACGCAACGGACGGCTTCGCCGACCGACTGCGTGACCCCGGAGACCGATCCGTCCGGCTGTGGCAGCAGTGGGTCACCGACAAGACCCACGTGACCTGCGCCATCGACCGCGTGGCAACACCCGACGGCGCCCCTGCTGCAACTGCGGCACGGGCCTACGTGCGGGTCCTCTACACCTGCACCACCCAATCGGCCGGCCAACAGCCCGCCCGCTCACACGAACAGATCGCGCTCGAACTGCACCACGTGCCCACGGGCGCCTGGCGGGTCGGCGCACTCGTCAACGCCTGAGGAGGCCGTGGTGAAGAAGATACTCATGAGCCTCGGGATCGCTTGGCTGTGCGTCTGCGCCGTCCTCATCGCCGCCGTGATGGCCGTCGCGACGAAGCTCGGCAGCGACACAGGCGACGGCATACAGAACGCCGGGTTCGGCGGTGGCATCTCCAAGGGCGCCAACGTCCCGGAATGGCTGAGGACGCTGATCGACAAGGCCATCAACGACTACGGATGCCCCGAAGTCACACCAGCCCTGCTTGCGGCGCAGCTGTACCAGGAGAGCAAATTCGACCCCAAGATCCAGTCCTTCAAGGAAGTGAACAAGAACGGCAAGATCGTGAAAGTACCGGTCGCCAGCGGCATCTCACAGTTCATCCCCGGGACGTGGAAGAGCCACGGCAAGGACGGCGACAACGACGGCGACAAGGACGTCCTCGACCCCGTCGATGCGGTTCCGGCCGCCGTCGACTACGACTGCGACATCGCCGACGAGGTCAGCGGCGTCCCCGGCGACAAGGCCGACAACATGCTGGCCGCCTACAACGCAGGGCCGTACGCGGTGCAGAAGCACAACGGCATTCCGCCCTATCCGGATACCCAGAACTACGTCAAGATCATTCGGAGTCTCGCCGAAAAGTGGACCGACGAGCTGACGGAAGGTGCCCCGGTCGCCGCCGGCAGCGGGCGCACCGGCCAAGTAGTGGCCGCGGCGCAGACGGCGCTGAAGACCTACTACCAGTGGGGCGGCAACTGCCGCAGGCCCTTCAGCCTCAAAGAGGGCAACGGCTGCGACTGCTCAAGCCTCATGAAAATGGCATGGGCCAGCGTCGGCGTGAACCTCCCCCGCACTACGTACGACCAGGTCAACAAGGGGACGCGAGTGCGCTCTACCGCCGATCTACAGCCCGGTGACCTGCTCTTCAGCCGCGGCAGCGCCTCCCGCCCCGAGCATGTCGCCATGTTCATCGGCAACGGTCAGGTCATCGACGCCCCCAAGACCGGGCTTCAGGTGCGGATCAAGCCTCTGTCGTACTGGGAATCCCAGATTCTGATCATGAAACGAGTGGGCTGACCAGTTCCGCAGGTTCCGATTTCCGCTTGTCTCTGTTGCGGACCGCGTTCTACTCCTGGACCGCGAGAGCGACCGGGCCAAGGCCCGCGAAGTGGTAGTTGAGCCAGCAGACCAGGACGGACAGGAGGGCCACGCGCCGCGCGGGCGGATACTGCTGGACCTGAGCCCATGCCTGCTCCGGCTCACCGTTCAGGCTGCTTTGCACGACGCCGGCCGCCAACAGCATCATCGGGTTGCCTGAGGCGTTGCCGACGGAGACGACCTGACCATCCGGCCGCGTGTCGCCAGCCAGCATCCGGCCCGCGACCTCGAAGGCGGCGCGCAGGACGGCCTCTTCACCTTTCAACAGGGCGAGGAGCTCGGCGGTGTTGGCCGCCCGGCCGGTGACCGGATCCAGAGCCGCCATGCGGCACAGCACCGGGACCGCGGCGCGCTGCGATGGCAGCACGGCGGCAGCATCGGCGGCCGCGGCCAGCTCGCTCGCCTGCGGGGCAGTCAGATCGGGCATGCCGGACAGCTTAGGTCCCAGCGCCCGCGGCCTGAAGCGAAGTCCCGGAGTTCGCCCCCAGGGGTGACGCCCTCCGCAGGCGGCATCTTCGTGGAGCCGGCCCGCTGCGGCCGGCTGCGGCCGAGATCAGAAAGTTCGGCCTGGCATGTCACACGGATCGCCAAAAACACACCTCTATAGGCATCCGCACGCACTCCCTTCCCCCCGGAGTTCCGACATGCCTTCTCGCCCCTTGTTCCCCGATGCTTCGTGCCCCGGAGCCGCCCGATGACCACGAACGATGTCATCGACCGTGTGATCGACTTCGGCCAGGAGCTGCCCGCGTACGGCGAGGCCGCCTATGAGTGGATATCCGGCAACGTGTGGCTCCTGTTCCTGGTGCCCGCGGTCTTCATAGCTTTCGCCCTGGTCATCTCCGTGGCGCGCCGACGCCTCGGCCTCGGCCCGCTGAAGGACCGGCAGGCCTTCGAGGTTCTGCCGACCACTGGCTTCGACCCCGTGCTCGAGGACGTTCTGCGCTTCGCCAAGCAGCTGGCTCAGGCCCAGCGCAGTGTCTCGCGCTGGGCGTTCACCCCGGTACGCGGGACTGCGGTCCGCGTGCGGCTGCTATCGCAGAACGGGCTGCTGACTATGCGCGTCGAGGGGCCGGCCCGGGCTGCAGAGGTCCTGCGCCACCAGGGCTACCGGCAGTGCGAGATGCGTGCCGTCGGTGCCGCGATGGCCGACGCCGAGCGCCCGGAGATCCGCCTTGGTGACGGCCTCGACACCGACACCCAAACCGCCCTTGCGGCATGACCCTCGAAGGAAGTCGTGATGAGTAAGAACTCGAAGTCCCCGAAGGGCTACGGACGCGGGCCGCGCAGGCCCAAGCCCCGCAAGGACAAGCCCACGCAGCACTTCGCCCGCGCCGAACTCGCCCTCGCGCTCCCCGACCACCTCGCCCTGCGAGAGGTGCCGCTCAAGCCCGACCCGCTGGAAGCGCTCGCCGCGGCCGTCGCCGACGTGCGCGAGGACCTGGGCGAACGGGCGGACATCGTCTTGGACCTGGTACCGATCTCACCCTCCAAGGTCGGCCGTCGCCGAAGCCGACTGCTGGCGCAGGCGCGCCGCAACCCGAGCAACATGCCCTCGATACCCGGCCTTCCCCAGCAGGGGGCGGGCGGCTCCGGCTTCGGTCAGCTCGCCTCCGTGGGCAGCCAGATCGCCGCGGAGCTGCGCGGCCAGCACGGCGGCGGCGGTCAGCGGCCGGTCCAGCGGCAGCGCATGCCGAACCACACCGACATCAAGGCGGCCATGGGCAAGTTCGGGCCGGGTGCGGATCCCGTTTTCGCTCTGCAGCTGCTGATCCGGACCTGCTCCTCCGACCCGTCGCGGCCGCGGATGCTGCTGGAACAGATCATGGCAACGCTCGAGGGCTGGGCCGGGGACAACCACCTGCGTCCGGTCGGGCTGAACCTGCTCGTGACGCGGCTTCGGGCGGACTCGAAACTGTACCGCCGCAGTTTCGACCGGCGATTCACCACCGGGGAGTTCTCCCCGCGCCGACCCAGCTGGGTGACCGGCGCCGAGCTCGCCGGGCTGCTCAAGCCGGCCACGAAGCACAACATGGCGGCGAACGTTGCCCGTTCCGGCGGCATGGTGCCCCCGCCGCCGACGAATCTGCCGACCTGGACCGGCCAGCCGGATCTGCTGCCCCTGGGGTGGGTGTCCAAGCCCGGTGGCGGCGAGCGCCTGGCGGGCCTGCCCTTGGCGTACCTCCTGTTCGGCCTCTTCCTTGGGAAGGCCGGCTACGGCAAGACCGAGATGAGCTTGATCCAGGCTATCGCGCTCGCTCACAACGGCCACGGAACCATGTTTCTGGATCCGCACGGTGACGGGTGGCAGCGGGCACGCCCGTATCTCGCGCACCCGCAGATCGCCCCGCGCATGTGGGAGATCGACCTGACCTCGCCGGACCTCGACGCCATGGTCGGCTCCTGGAACCCGCTGTCCATGGAGAACCGCGGGGAATCGGACATCCCCGACATCGTCAACGCGATCGTCACCGGTTTCACCAGCGCCCTCAACTGGTCCGACAGTGCCGGCCGAGCCAAGACCATCCTCACAAGGTCCGTCGAGACCCTCGCGCGTCTCTCCTGGATCCTCTCGCAGGCTGGCAAGCCGGAGCTGGCACCGACCATCTTCCAGATCCGCACCCTGCTCAACGACGAGGAATGGCGCGAGGCCATCGTGCCGTACCTGCCCAAAACGTTGCGCGACTTCTGGGTGCACACCTACCCGAAGTACTCGAACGAGGCGACTCCCGTCGTCACGAACATCATCGAGCGGCTCGACAGCTCCAACAGCCTGAAGGGCTTTCTGGGTTCGTCGCTGAGCACGTACGACATCCGGCGTGCGATGGACACCGGGAAGATCGTTTTCGTGTGCCCGTCGGGCACTGGTGACACCGACCGGATCGTCTCCTGCCTGCTGATCTACGACCTCTTCCGGGCCGGCCTCTCGCGGCGCACCCAGCCCGTGGCGGAACGCAAGGACTTCTACGTGTTCATCGACGAGCTCACCGCGGTGGACGGTGCGAGCAAGGGAACCCTCGCCGCGATCGCCGAGCAGCTTCGGAAGTACAAGGTCAAGCTGCTGGCGATGACGCAGATGTCGCAGCGTCTTTCGCCGACGACGCGGCAGGGGCTGATGCAGAACCTGTCGATCCTGTCGACGACGGCCAGCGACATCGACGAGGCGCAGCTGGTCACGCGCAGGTGGGGCAAGAAGGTCGAAGCCGACACGATCTCGCAGTTGCAGCGGTACCACTACGTCATGTCGGTCACCCTCGACGGCGGGCAGTCCAACCCCTTCCGGGTGCGCGGCGCGAGTGTCGAGGAACTGTACGGCGACTACCTGCGCGAGGACGACGTCGAGGGCCTGGACACGGCGGTGAACGAGAACCTGCGCAGGCGCCGGGTGCGGGACATCCTCGACGATCTCGGCAAGCTCGACACCCGCCTCCGGATGTTCCTGGCCACGCTCCCGCCCCCGCCGCCGGACGACGAGGACCCGGGCACGGGTCCGGATGAGCCGCCGGTCGACGACGCGGGGCCGGGGCCGTCGGGTGACACCCCTGACCCGCCCGCGGAGCAGGAGCCGGCCCCCGACAACGTCACTTTCCTCATCAAGAACAAGGGGTCACGAGTCGGATGAGCACCTTGACCGATCACGAGCCGCTGCACCGGCCGCAGCGGACCCGCAGCTTCCATGCCATCGCCAAAACGGCCCTCGACCTGCTCTACCAGCACCGCATCATGACCACGGGCCAGCTTCACCGGCTGCTCACCCCTGCCGCCCGCGGATCCTCCTACCTGCGCAGGCAGCTCGCAGATCTCGAAGAGAGCGGACTTGTCCAGCGTCTTCGGGCTCAGGGCCAGGCCGGCGGAGGTCACCATTTCAACAGGCCCTACGTGTGGTTCCTGACGGAGTCGGGCGCGGACGCCGTGGAACAGGCGACAGAGGTGTTCTCCCGCCGCTACCGGGTCACACCCGAATCGGCGGCCAGCACGCGGCAGGCTCACACTCTGGCCGTCAACGAGGTCGGGATCGCGTTCGTTGCGCACGCACACCGGCTTGGCCACGACTGCACACCGCTGTCGTGGACGCCGGAGGTCGCCCACCGTATCCGCGACGGGCAGCGCAGGTTCGAGGACGACCACGTCATCTCCGACGCCGTCCTGCACTACGTGCACGTCCACCGCCAGGCGCGCACGATGCTGAACCTGTTCATCGAGCTCGACCGGGCCACCATGACCACGGCCGAGCTCGCCAAGAAGGTGTCCGCGTACGGGCGGCTGTACGAGTTCGTTCCCCAGCACCCCGACCGTGCGAAGCGTTCCGCGGCATCGACCCGGTCTGCGTGGCAGCACACCTATCCGGCCTTCCCGCGCCTGCTGATCATCCTGGACGGCGTGCCCGGCCCCACCCTGGCCAAGCGACTCGCCGACCGCACCGAGGACCTGTACACGCTCACGCGGGTCGACCCACGCCTGGCCCGGATCGCCCGTCAGCTCTCGGTCGGAGTCACCACTCTCCAACAGCTGCGCGAGCGGGGGCCGTTCGCGCAGATCTTCACCCCGCTGCTGCGCGGGACGCCCGAAGAGCGGCATCCCCTGACCGACATGCTCCTTCGCCAACCGAGCTCCGCGGCGCCCGCTCGGCACCCGCCGGCTTCGCCCACACCCCGCTGACCTGCTACGCGACAACCCTCGGGGCCGGGCGCACCCCGCCTGACGACCGACCTGTGAAAGGAGGCTCCGCTGATGAGCATCGCTGTTGAAGAATCCCTGGCCCCCACACGCGCGACCGCGGGTCTGGCCAAGGCCCTGGAGAGTTCTGAGCAACTGCGCCAGCGGCGCTTCGAGCTGCTGCCGATGCGCGGCTCGGTCTACACCGACGTGCAGGGGCGTGGCCCCGGACCGAGCACCAGCCCCGAAGGCCTCGCCGACCTGATCACCTCGATCTCGGCCGTCGGGGTTCTCCACCCGGTCCTGGTGGAAGAGCTGCCCGGCCCGGAGGGCCGCGTCCAGCGGCGCCTGGTGATCGGCGAGCGCCGCTACCGGGCCTGCCGCTGGGGTGCGGTCAACCAGCCGGACAACCCCCGGTTCGAGAAGCTGCCCGCAGTCATCTGCCCCGGGCCGATCAGTGATGAGGACCGCCGCACGTGGCAGCTGGTGGAGAACCTGGCGCGGGAAGACCTCCAGCCCGGCGAGCTCGCCAACGCCCTGCTGCTCGAGCGCAGCGCGATCCTGCGCACCCAGCTCGACAACGCCGGCATCGAGGTGAGCGAGGACATCCAGCGGCTCGAAGACCCTGTCGCGCGTTTCGAGGCCCTGGAGAAGCTGCGCGGCAGCGACGCCAACCTGGCCGCCCCGTGGAATCTCGTGCTGCGCCGCCTCGGTCTGCAGATCACCTCGCGGCGTGCCCGTGAGGTGGTGGCCGCCTTCCGGACCCTGCCGCGCGAACTGTCCGCGGACATGGACCAGCACCAGGTCGCGCTGGCCGCGCGGACGAACTTGGCCCGTCTCAGCCGCGGCCGCCGTGAGGCCGCCTCCGAGCTGTGGCAGGCCGTCAAGCGGCTGGGGCGTACCGATTTGCTCTCGGCGGCCACCCGAGCACAGGCCACGAACCCGGAGATGCCGGCCGAGATCGCGGTCAGCACCGCGGTCACTGCCCACGAGCAGGCCAACGCGGAACGTGCCGCGACGCTGTCCCGCAGCACTGCCCCGGGGGAGGAAAACGGGAGCGAGGACTTCGCGGAGTCGGCCGACGGCGAGGCGCAGGAATCGGCTGTCTCCGACAGCGCCGAGGCCGCGTCCCCGAGCGGCCACGCCGGGCCGACCGGACCCCAGGGCTCTTCGCTGGGACTGGCCGCCTCGGACGGCGAGCAGTCCCTGCCAGCCGATGAGTGGGATGAGACGCCTGAACCTGTCGACCCGCCGGTACTCGCCGCTGCCCTGGAGGGGCTGCGCGGCCTCAACGCGCAGCTGGCCCAAGGCCGCAGCCTGCACCGATTCGATGCGGGCTCGCTCCGCATGCTCCTGACCGATCTCCAGCGCCACACCAGCGCCGGCGCTGAAAGGACCGTCGCATGACCGTCTCCCTGCCGATGCCCGGAATCGGGCAGCCCGCTCCCTCCGCTCCCGCACCCGCGTCCGGGTGCGACTGCAACAACTGCCCGTTCTTCATGGACAACCCTCGGGCCGTCGAACCCGTCTGCTCAGGCTGCACTTCCAGCTGCGAGTACTGCGGCTGCGCGCGCGCCGAGGACCCGGTCCCCGGCAGCGAGCCGGGCCTGGCCTGCACCCGCTGCCCCATCCGCTGCGGCACCCGGCCCGACCGGGATGCCTGGATGAAGGACATCGGCAACACCATGCACTTCACCGGCCTGTGCGTACCGGGCGCGCTCCCCGACCTGCCCCTGTTCACCCCCCAGGTCGACGGGCACGATGTGCGCACGCTCGACGCCCAGCTCAACTGGCCCGCCTACGCGCTCGGGCTGCGCCGGGTCATCAGCCCCAGGACCCACAAGCTGTTCCCGCGCTGGGAGGGCAAGACCGCCCGCCAGTTCCTGGACCTGCGGGGCGAGCAGAAGGCCATCCTCAGCGGGTACGCGGAGGACCCGCTCGTGGAGGCCTACTGGACTCGGCGTAAGGCCGACGGCTTCGCCGACATGCTCGCCGCCCAGGAGTGGGACCTCGTTCTCACGCCGAACGCCAGCATGTACTTCAACCAGCCCCGCGCCGAGAACCTGATCAACATGCGGCGCAACTTGATGCTCGCGCAGGAACTCTCAGCGGCCGGCGTCACCGCGGTCCCCAACATCTACTGGCTGCGGCTGGAGGACCTCGACCGCTACCTCGACTGGCTCGACGAGTCCCCCACGCTCCCGCCCGCCCTCGCCATGAATCTGCAGACCTTCCGCACCCAGGCCGACTGGGAGGAGATGGCGGTTCCCGGTCTGACCTACCTGGCCGCCACGCTCCCGCCGGACCTGCCCATGGTCCTCACCGGGGCGAGCCGGGCCGACCGCATCGCCACGCTCCAGGCGCTTTTCCCCGGGCGCCTCTACCTGATCAGCCAGAACCCGCTGCAGTACGCCCGTCACGGCGCGGTCATGACGGCGGAGGGACGCGTCGACACCCAGGCCCGCACCGAAGACCTGTTCACCGCCAACGTCCGCTTCTACGCCAGGCTCGCCGACGGGACGATCACCGCACGGAACGGGGCCTGATCATGGGCTCGGGCAGCAGGATCGACCACCAGCACCACCTCGTCGCCACCACCACGGCGGGGCTGACGATCGAGGCCCCGGCCGGTGGCGTCGACCTCATGCCCGAGCGTCAGCGTGACCTCATCGACCAGTGCCTGCAGCTCCAGACCCGCTGGGAGGAGAACAACGGCCAAGCCACGCTCGAGGAATCCATTGAGTACTGGGGCCTGCGTGACCGGCTTCGACACGAGCACGACCTGTGGAACGCGCCCGGCCTCATTGAGGACGTCGAGCGTGAGGACGCCGAAGAGCAGCAGAACCCAGGCTTTCCTCCCCGGGCCAGCGAGCCGCCGGCCAGTGGTCCCGTGCAGCGTGCCGCCGCGCAACTGGTTCTGGACGAGGTCCTGGAGGAGCACCAGACAGCAGCCGCCCTGGCGGTGCAGGCCCGCGACCGGTGGCCCAGTGAGCCGGAGATCAGCTTCGTAGAGGACTTCGAAGCATTCCGTGAGATCCACGATGCCGCCTGGAACCGAGAAGTCCGCGGTGAGGCAGCAGTGCCCTTCCTGCTCGAAGACGCCACAGGAGGCCTGGGGGCCCGCGAGGGAGGGCGCGGCTTCGGAGTGGAGATCGAGTTCGACACCGACGGCGACTATGACGACCGCGACGAGGCCATGCGCGCCATCGGCCGGGACCTGTACGAGGCCGGCCTGGCCCGCGACAGCCGCCAGCACGGCTACCACGCGCAGCAGAACGCGGGGTACACCGACGCCCCCAACGCGTGGCGCCTGGAGGACGACTGCACCGTCGCCGGCGAGATCGTCTCACCGATCCTCTACGACGAGCCGCAGACCTGGCAGAACCTGGCCACGGTCTGCGAGATCGTCCAGCGGCACGGGGGCGGCGCCAGCGAGCGGACCGGCGGGCACGTCCACGTCGGTCTGCACGACTACGACCACGACATCGCCAACCACCACCGGCTGATGCAGATGTACGGCGACTACGAGGACGTCCTGTTCCGGCTCGCGGCCAACCGGAACGCCCCGGACTCCGCACACCGCGGGACGGAGTGGTGCGAGCCCAACCGCGTCCCCTCAGCAGGCTTCCGCTCCCTGCCCGACGTCCGAAGCCGCGCACAACACGGCATGGCCGTCAACCTCACGGCGGCGCGCGGCGAACGCAGCGACCACGGCGAATTTCGACTGTGGGACGGCTCGGTCGATCCCGCCGTCATCCAGACGCAGGTCAATCTCTCCCTGGGCATGGTGGCCGCAGCCGTTCGAGGAGGCCCCTCACATTCCCGGCACAACGAGCCGATGTCGTTGGGGCGCCACCGCCAGGAATGGGGGCCCGACCAGCGGCTTTCCATCCCGGATCTGGAGACCAACTCCCTCAACTTCCGGCGGTTCACGGACGAGATCTTCAACCGCCGCAGCCAGATGGAGCAGGCCGCTGCGCTCTATGCCGTCACCCGCTGGCAACAGCCCGACTCAGCGGGCTGGTAGCGCCCACCGCGCAAGTCCGCACACCGCCCCGTCCGCCCAGAGCAACGAAAGGAGCCATCACGATGGGTTCCGGCAGCAGGATCGACCACCAGCACCACCTCGTAGCCACCACCGCGTCGAATGCCACCATCACGGCGTCAGACGAGGAAGCCCACCTATCCCAAGAGGCGATAGATGCTCTCCTTTCGGCGATGAATGGCAACGTGCCGGCACAGCGGGGCAGCTCCACGGAGGGGCACCTCGGCGTTGATGAGCGAGCGGTTCAGCGTGCTGCCGCCCAGCAGGTCCTGGACGAGGTCGCGGCCGAGCACCAGGCGGCCACCGCCTTTCAGGAACAGGCCCGGGAACAGTGGCCGGCGGACCGGCCGGTCAACTACACCGACGACTTCGACGCTTTTCAGCGTGACTTCGAAGCCGCCCGTGACCGTGCGGAACGCGGTGAACAGGTCATCCCGTACATGACGGAGAACGCCACCGGTGGTCTCGGCGCCCGCGAGGGCGGCCGTGGGTTCGGCGTCGAGATCGAGTTCGACATCCAGCCCGGCGTCGACCGACGTACGGCGCTCCGGAACATCGGCCGTGAGATGCACGAAGCGGGTCTGGCCCGCGACAGCCGCCAGCACGGGTACCACGCGCAGCAGCAGGCGGGGTACACCGACGCCCCCAACGCGTGGCGCCTGGAGGACGACTGCACCGTCGCGGGCGAGATCGTCTCACCGATCCTCTACGACGAGCCGCAGACCTGGAACAACCTGGCGCAGGTGTGCGAGATCGTCGAACGCAACGGCGGTCGCGCCTCGTTCGGTACAGGCGGTCATGTCCACGTGGGCATGCACGACTACGACCACGACGTCGCCAACCACACCCGGCTCATGCAGACCTACGCTCAGCATGAGGACGTCCTGTACCGGCTCGCCCAGAATCCGTCGTCCGAAGGCAACCGTCACCGCGGCACGCGCTGGTGCCGACCCAACCCCGTTCCGTCCCAGGGGTACACGGCCCTCTCGCAGGTCCAGTCGTACCACGGCATGGCCGTGAACCTGAGCGGGGCAATGCGCGGCGGGCAGAGCGCCCATGGTGAGTTCCGGCTGTGGGACGGCTCGCTCAGCCCCTCGGTGATCCAGACGCAGGTCAAGCTGTCCTTGGGCTTGGCAGCTGCAGCTGTCCGCCAGGACAGCGCCCCTGCCGGTTCACGCATGGCGTTGGGAAGCCACCGGGAGCAGCGCAGCCAAGCCGGTGTCGGACAGCGGCGCCGGCTCTCCGGTGACGATTGGCGCACGAACACCGCCGACTTCCGGCAGATGGTCGACTCGCTTTTCCAGCGCCCCGAGGATAAGGCGCAGGCAACCTCTCTGTTCCAGCAAACTCGCTGGCAGGGCCGCTAATCCATGGGAGATGTCATGACTTTCATCCGTACCCGCAACGCCTCGTCCGCCGCTACGCCGCTGGACCCGCCCACCAAGGAGGACGGGGGCAACTACGTCTTCGAGATGATCTACGACGGAGGGAGCTGGCGCGGCTACGCCGACACCCCGACCGAGCTCGTGGAAGGTCTGATTCCGGAGTACCCCGAACTGGTCAGCCCGAAGGAGAAGGCAGCAGCCCGCATCCGGCTCGCCCTGCGCCTTCAGGTCCAGATGCAGGCGGTGCTCGCGGCATCGGAGGAATTCGGGCAGTGCACACCCGAGCAGCAGCAGGCGATCCTCGCCCCGCGGGACACGCCGCCTGTGGTCAGCCGCTGGGACGCCCCGGTACCGCTCGTCCTGGTGACCACGTTCTACAAGCCGGCTGGTCGGCTGGCCCGGCCCGAGGGGCCGGATGGGGCGCTGGTCTGGATCGAGCCGGATGACGAATGGAGCCTGCTGGTCTCGCTCCACGAGGCCGGCGTGATCCAGGTGGCTGCTGCAGAGGGCGCGCTGCCGCCCAATGTCCGAGGGGAATGACCGTGGGTTCGGGAAGCCGTATAGATCACCAGCACCACAGCGTCGCGCCGACGCGCGGCACCGACACGCTCGTTGCCGAGGCCGCGCCGCTGACCATTGAGGAACGGGCAGAACGCGCCGAGGTTCGCATCATTGACACCAGTGCGGAGGATGCACCTCTTAATCAGTTCTATGTGACCAGCAGTGATGACCACATGGTGTTTCTGCCACGGCGTCCAGACGTCATTCTGGGCCAAGTGACTGACGAGCAGGACGCCCTGGTCCAAGTAGGCGGCAACATCGAAAGTCATCACGTCTACGGTGACGTCCGAGTCACCCGTGGCCCCTCCGGCCAGCCGGAGGTGACGTCAGAGGATCTTCAGTGCTTGTGCCCCGACTTGCACGACGGCGGTGACGCCAGCACGTGCGACCGTCGGGCTGCGATGGCCAACCTGATTCAGGAAACGCTCAGCTCCCATGGCCATACGGCAGTCGACCGGGCGGCGGCCCAGGAAGTTCTCAACGAGGTCGCCGCCGAGCATGCCGCCTCAATCGCAGCACAGGACCAAGCACGTGCCGAAAGAGCGTCGCAACCCGCGGTGCGCTCCTACTCGGACGACATGGACGCCTTCCAGGAGGCGTACGACCAGGCCCGGGCGCGCAGGAACGCGGGCGAAGCGCTGGTGCCGTACATGACGGAGAACGCCACCGGGGGCCTCGGCGCGCGCGAAGGCGGGCGTGCTTTCGGTGTCGAGATCGAGTTCGACTACCCCCCGTCGATGCCGCAGTCCGAGCGGCAGGCAGCTAACCAGCGGATCGCTCGCGACCTTCACGCCGCCGGCATCGCACCAGACCCGTACATGCACGGCTGGCACGCCTCGGCGCGCGAGGGGTATACCGACGCCCCGAATGCCTGGCGCCTGGAGAGGGACGGGACCGTCGCGGGTGAGATTGTCTCGCCGATCCTGTACGACGAGCCGCAGACCTGGAACAACCTGGCGCAGGTGTGCGAGATCGTCCAGCGCAACGGAGGTATCGCCAGCGCGCGAACTGGTGGTCACGTCCATGTGGCCGTTCCTGACTACGACCACACCGTCGCCAACCACAATCAGCTGATCAACACCGTGGCCGGGTACGAGGACGTCATATACCGAGTCGCCCAGAATCCGGGAGCCGACCGGCATCGTGGCCTGGAGTGGTGCACCCCGAACAGCGAGCCATCACGCCCATACACCTCGGTCTCGTCCGTGCAGAGCTACAACAACAGCCACCACATCGGGCTGAACTTCCAGTCCGTCAGCGGGCGGGAGAGCGATCATGCCGAGTTCCGGATGTGGGACGGCTCGTTGGACCCCGGAACCATCCAGGCGCAGGTCAACGTGTCGCTCGGCCTGACGAACGCGGCTTTGCGAGAGGCCGGAACTACCCCTGCGCCGCCCCCTCAGCGTGTCGGGCATCACCGCCGGGCCCGGGCCGCAGCCGGCCAGCGTGGTCCGCTGACCGGCGAGGCGTGGACCAACACCACGCGCTCGTTCCGCAGCATGGTGGACAGGATCTTCAGCCGGGAGGAGAACCGGGCGCAGGTCGCCGCGCTGTTCGCCGGCACCCGCTGGCACGACGGGCGTTGAACTCCGACAGGGCGAGGGACAGGAAGAATAGGGGCCGGGCACCGCATGATGCGGTGCCCGGCCCCTATTTCGGGATCGCTGGTTCACTTGCTGGGTGAGAGCCACAGCGTCGGCGGAACGGACCGCGAGCGCTGGGGCTCACGGAGCGTCCGGTGGCCGCACACCTCCTCGTCTGCCGCCTGGTCCTTGATGCTGAAGCCCCGGTATGCGACGAGGTGAGCCAGCCGGTCGTCCTTGGCACGCGCCGTGGCGGTGAACTGACGGTCGCCCGCGAGAACCGGCGCGCCCTTGGAGTAGTCCACCATCATCAGCGTTCCCTCCGGCACCATCAGGATCGTCGCGATGGTGACGTCCGCTGCCCGAGCGGCCTTGCGGAACCATCCCGGGTTGGACGCCCAGTACAGGTTCCCGTCCGTGTCGACAGCGATGGAGAGCGGGCTCACCGCTGTACGTGCCAGCATGACGAGCTGCGGCCAGCGCCGGTCGGTCCACGCCAGCGCGGCTCGGCCCACAGTGGCCTTCAGGACGTCAAGGGTGGGCAGGATGACCCCGCCCGCCTGGTCGAGTGCCTGGTACAGGACCTCGGTGTCAGTGTCACCGGTCGGCCGCTGGAGATCGAACTCCGCCCTGAGCGGCCACGCGTCAACGTCTCCGTTGTGCGTGCCAATGAGCTGACCGACCTGGAGCGGGCTGGAGTTGACCAGCGTGGTCCCACCCTGCGTCTTCCATCGGGTGTGCCCGAGAGCGACGGGTGCCGCGTCGAGGGCGCTCCTGTACGTGGGCTTCCACACGTCACGGAACCGGCCCGGTCCCTTGATGATGCGCCAGCCGCCCGCCGTCACGTCGCGCCGGTTGGTGACCGGGCGCCGGTCGAGCTTCTTGGTCGCGGAGGTGGCGATTGCCAGCCCCGCTGAGTCCTTACCCCGCTCTTCGGCCAACTGGCCGAGGGCAACGCACATGATGGTTGCGCGAGTGGGGTCACAGGTCTGGTTGCGGATAACTCCGAACAGACCGCACATGGTTGTTCCTTACTTCGCCTCGGACGCCCAGAAGGGGCCCGGGTGTACTGCTCAAGCCGTCAGGCCGCGCGGCACGCGGCCTGACGGGTGTTTCGTGATGAGTTGTGCCATCCGCCGCCCGGTATTGGGGTTCATGCGGTGGCGATGCGGACTACCAGGAGTACCCGTACTGGGATTCCGCCTTGACGAAGTCCCCGCCGGGAATCTCCTCGGAGTCGATGAACCAGCGGCGGGACGACTTGCCCGCGAGGTAGACGTACGCCTCGACCGTGCTGCCGTCGTCAAGAGTGACCGTACGAACCTCGCGGTCGTACATGTTGGTGCATCCCTCACCGTGGTAGCCCTCAAGGCGGTCGAGATTACGGAGCACTCCGGGCCACAGCTCGGTGTCGACGTCCATGACCTCACCTACGACGATCCGGTCCTCACGCTGAACAGCGAAGGGGACTCCGCGACCGAAGAGGGTGTAGCCGTTCAGGATCGCCGGGCGCTCCTGAACCGTGGTGCCCTTGAGGATGCCAAAGTAGTTGCCCTGTCCGGCACGGAGCGTGCCGTAGACGAAAACGGGCTTCTGGTCAGTGGTGAACAAGTCGTCCGCCACCTTTCTGCTTAATGCTCGCCGGTCACGTTCTCCGGCGCCGATGACGCAACTCTACAGCATCATTTCCAATTAAGCAACTATCAGATTCAAAGCGTCCACCTCCCGCCCGCCCCACCTCCCCCCGAGTCGACCGGGGCGGCGAACGCCAGGCGGTCGCGACCCTCCCGACCCCACGGGCCGCCCGCCGGGACACCTAGACGCCGACCGAGGGGCCACGGCCGGTACAAGCGAGACACATCGGCGTACGATATTGCTTAAATGGTTTTATTGACGTACTCTTGAGGTGTCGGTGGGCGTGGCCCATCGTCCACACGCCACCTCGAAGGAGCCGCTTCGTGCGGCTCAGCCTCCCCCGGCCCCTCCCAGCGCGGCGGAGGCTCCGGGCCCGGGCGTGCCCTTGCCGCCCGGGCCCGTCATTCCTTCCAATAGGCCGTCTTTTAAATGGAGTTGACTATGCCGTTCATCATGAGGACGCGCTCTCTCGCTCAGCTCGACCAAGCAGCGCTCCGCGCGGCTGGCCAGCGGGCCGAAAGCGGTACCGCAGGCTGCGTCGGTGCAGCGTCTACAGCTCCGTACGCTGTCTTCGCCACCACCGACTGCGCACGGCGCATGCTGCGCCGCGTGCTCTGCCTCAAGCGCTGGGTTGCCATCTCCTGCCAGGCCGATGAAGTGCACCCCGTGGCCGAGGGGGCGATCTGCCATGCCCTACGGCTGCGGATATCGGGCGGGGACTCTCCCCGCGAGTTCCTCGCCGCGTACGACGAGGACCGGCGCTTCGCCCTCAGTCCCGTCGCTCCATGTCCGCACTGCGCGGCGCAGGTCCCCACGGTGTGCGTCACCAGTCTCGCCGACTACGGCGACTGGCTGCACAACACCCGTGAACTTGCCGAGTCCCCGCTCTACCGCACGTCGCCCGCCCACCGAGACGACTGCCCGATCCCGCACCAACTGCCCGGCACGCTCCCGTGCAGCTAGCCAGAACCCGCGCCCCCGCGTATCCGACCAGATCGAAATAGCACCGATGCCCTCCCAGACCCCCCAGTCCCAGCCGAGCGCCCAGCCCCCGCAGGCCAAACCGCGCATCACCGTCGTGTCAGTTCCGACTCCCCGCCGGCTCACCGAGAAGGAACAGATCTTCCACGACGGGCTCACCGAGCACCTGCTGTGGGCACTGCCGGTAGCGATGCTCGAGTTGCACCGCAGGCCTGAATACGCACTGGAGCAGCATCGAGAGTCCGCCGCCAAAGCGATCGGCAGCCGCGGCGACGCCATCCAGTTCCCGACCAAGAAGCACACCGCGCAGGCCGGCCAGCAACTCGACATCGGCCTCGCCTACCTGGCGCTGATGTCGCCGGACGGCGTCACCAAGTTCGGGGTGCACGCGTGTGCCGCACCTCACGACAACTGCCCGGCCGATGCCCGGGACTCCCACCAGCCGGAAAGCACGACATGAGCGACACCACGACCACCGAGAAGACCCGTACGAACACCCAGAAGCCGCGCCGACTCCTTACTCAGAACAGCCAGCTGCGGGCAGAAGGGATCTTCAACTTTTCACTTCCCGCCTGGGCAGGACGATTCGCGGACGGATCGACGTACAACGCCTGCCCTGAGGCCGGGGCGTGCGCCAAGCTGTGCTACGCCCGAGTTGGAACGTATCGTTTTCCGGTGGTACTGGCCGCACATGAGCGCAATATGTGGATGACGATGCACGCACTTGCCGACTGGGAAGCACAGATGGCCGAGGAAATCCGCCATAAGCGATTCCGAGGCAAATGGATCAGGCTTCACGATTCCGGAGATTTCCATTCAGACGAATACCTTGAGGCGTGGCTGCGCATTATGCGCGACGCACCGGAAGACACCTGGTTCTACTGCTACACGAAATCCGTTTCCATGTTTCGCAGGCTGGTCGAGCCGAATCCACCCAAGAACTTCCTCTGGTGCTACAGCCTGGGCGGGATGGAAGACCATCTACTCGTCCTCGAAGGCGACCGTCCGGACCGTCATGCCGAAGTGTTCCCCAGTGCCGAGGAGGTAGAGGCGGCGGGCTACACCGACCAGACGGAGTCCGATCTACTGTCGGTCCTGAGCGAGTCGCCAAAGGTCGGAATTCCAGCAAATCGGATCCCGGCGCTGCTCAAGCGGCAGGGCAGCGAGACCTTCGGCAGCTTGCAGCGGGCGCTGGACAAGAAGATCGCCGAAAAGCGGAAGCGGGCCGCCGCGCGCGCCCTCCATCTCGCTTCCTGACTGACGCGCGACGCCGTCGGCAGCGGGTCGGCATTTCGTAGTAGGCGAACTCCTGGGGCGGGCCCGGGGAGCACAGGCTCCCCGGGCCCGCCCGCGCGCCGTCCCGTCTGAGCCGGAGCCGCTCTCGACGCGCACACCACGAATTGCTTAATCGCACGAATCGCTGTACGTTGTGAGCCTGGTTTCTACCTGCGCCCTTCCGTCCCACGCGGAAGCACAGGAAGGGGCCGCTGGCCACGTACAACAGCATCACCCCGCTGGCGCATCACCGCGCCCTGCAGGAAACGATCAGGCCACGCAGGCCCTGGAGCAGATGATGATCCCCGCAAACTCAACCATCAAGCAGACCACTCTCGAGAAGATCGCGAAGCGGTACAAGGTGGGTTACTCGACCGCCGCGTCCTGGCCGGACGAGCCGGCCTTCCCGTCCCCCGTCGACCAGGGGTGGGGCAGGACCCAGCTGTACGACGAGGCGGCCGTCGATGAGTGGGTCTGGGAGAACAGGCCGGAGGCCTGGGTCAGGGCCCACCCCAAGCAGAAGGACAAGTTGTCGCTGCCTGCCGGCGCCCCGAAGGACCTCATGCCTCTCCAGCGGATCGGAGAGCTCGAAGGCCGTTTCCTCTCCCGCGAGGCCACGCCCGTTGCGACCCTGCGCACCTACGTCTCCCGGGGCGTCCTCGCATGGCCCGATCGGCGTGCCGGCGACGGGGGCCAGCCCAAGGTCGAGCAGGACATGTGGTTCCGTGAGACGGCATACGCCTACATCACCCGCCCGCGCAGCATCTGGCGGAAGGTTCAGAAGGGTGATGGTGAGCTGCGGGAGCCGAGCGCGTTCCTGACCCAGTACTTCGAGAAGAACCCGGGCCTGCTCACCCTCGAGAAGATCGCCGAACTTGACGGGAAGGAACACGGTCGCGAGCCGACCGCAATGACTACGCTCAAGAGCTACATCTCTCAGGGCAAGCTGGCACGTCCCGACCGCAAGCCGCGGGACGGCAAAACACCTGCGGTCGACGAGCGGATGTGGGAGCCGGCGAGTGTCCTGCCCTTCTTCTGCCGGCCGGCCAGCCGGCGCCGCAAGGTGCAGCCCCGAGAGGACCAAGCTGCATCTGTGGAGCCGAGCGCGTTCCTGACGCAGTACTTCGAGGAGAACCCGGGCCTGCTCACCCTCGAGAAGATCGCCGAGCTCGACGGCCGGGAACAGGGCCGCAAGCAGCCGACGGCGGAGTCCTCCCTGAAGGTCTATATCTCGCAGGGCAAACTGGCGCGCGCCGACCGGCTACCCAACGACGGTAAGACGCCCGCGGTAGTCGAGCCCATGTGGACGCCGGCCGCCGCCCTGCCGTTCCTCGCGACACCGCGCCAGGCCTCCCGGGGGAAGAAGGATGCCGCGATGCCCGCCGACGGTGAGCTGCGGGAGCCGAGCGCGTCCCTGCAGCGGTACTTCGCAAAGCACCCGGGCCTGCTCAGTCTGGAGACGATCGCCGAGCTCGATGGTCGCGAACTTGGCCGCAAGCCGACGGCGCTGACGACGCTGAGGTCGTACATCTCCCAGGGGAAGCTGGCGCGCGCCGACCGGCTGCCCAACGACGGTAAGACGCCCGCGGTCGATGAGCCCATGTGGACGCCGACCGCCGCCCTGCCGTACCTGCTGCGCCCTGTCGGCCGCGGTGGTGCTGCAGCGAAGAAGACAGCCGCAGACGGCGACCCGCAGGGTGCCGGCCAGTAGGTTTGCGACCACCCGCCCCAACCTTCAAGGACATCCATGACAAGCAGCCGCATCGACCAAGCGGGAATCAGTGCCCGGTATGGCGTTACGTCCAAGGACGTCACCGCCTGGATCAAGCTGGTCAACTTTCCGGCTGCGGATGACCGTGGACTGCGGGACGTCGCCCGAGTCGACTCCTGGGTGCAGGCCATGCGGCCGCAGTACTGGCCGCCCAAGCCCGAGGCCGAGGCTTCCAGTGCCCAGGGTTCAGCGCCGGACAAGCCGACGAAGGCCGCCGCCGCTGCACCTGCGGCGGCGCCTGTACTGGTCACCGAGACTCGGGCTGAGATGGCCAAGCGCTTCCGCGTGAGCTACAACACCGCGAGCGAGTGGACGAAGGCCGCGGTGCGGCGAAACACGGATGGCGACGTCGTGGTGAAGGCCTTCCCCGCGCCCGAGCCGGACGGGCGGTGGGACACGAATGCCGTGGACGCATGGGTGCGCTCATTCAGGCCCCGCGTATGGGCGTCCTACTCCGGTGGCGAGCCTCAATTCGCAAAGCCCCTTCCTGAAGGACATCCGAAGGACCTGCTGGATATCGGCGAATACGGCGTCATCCGCGGCAACGCGTTGAGCGGCAAGCCAGCATTGCGGAGCACGATGCAAACCTATTTGCTGCGAAATCAGATTGCGCAACCGGACCGCGTTCCGAAGGACCGAAAGCGCCCCGAGGTATTCGAGCCGATGTGGTTCCGCGAGACGATCTACCGGGAGATCCGCCGGCGCCTCACGCGGGGCATGTCGGAGGTAGACGAATCCTCTGCGAAGGATTAACGGGCAACTTCTGAGTTCCTCACGCGATTACCTCCTTGGGCGGCGAAGTCCGGCTGCACCCAAGATTAGTAGGCGCCCCGGCCGGGATGCTGAATCTTGGGTGCAGCGGAATTGGCGATCTTCTGGGCTGTCGTCCGCTACGCGGGCACCTGAGTAGAGCGCGCCCGCGGCGAGCCGGGGTGCGGCGTCGGGTCGGCTGCACAGGTCGGACGTTGGGGATGTCGCCCGACCCAGGACTTCAGTACGTCCCGCAATGCCGCACCTGGCGTGTTCCGAGTCCCTCCTGCCGGCCCTCCCTGACAGCTGTTGAGGAGATCCGCCTGGCCCTGACGGAAGTCGGCGTCCCGCACAGCTTCGCGCGCAGGGCCACCCCTGGGAGCTGACCTGACCAAGAATTGGACCACCGTCATAAATATATTGCTTAATTGATGCTATGCGTGTAGCTTTGGGTTCCGGGTAAGATTCTTCCACCCGCCAATGGAAACCGCCGAAGTCGCACCGACCGACAGCCTCCGAGCCGGACTATCCGGCAACGAAAGCTGTCGGGCGCTGCCCCCATCACCAAGGAGATCCGTGATGCAGACGGAGTCTCACCCGCCCGAAGCCGAAGCACTGGAGTTCCTGGAGCTCCTCGAAGGCGCCCCCTTCGCCGCGCCGTACACGAGCCAGGTCATCGACTGGCTCATCCGGGACAGTTCACCGCCTCCAGAGGAATCCGCCGCGTCCCCGGCTGGGCGGGCTGTCGCCACACTGCGGCGCTACGGCGACGGTCACGATCTGGGAGCCGGCGAAAATCGCTCAGCGCGTGCGGGACGTCTCGCATGCGATGGCCCTGGCGCAGGCCGATCACTACGCGGCAGCCCCAGGAAGCCCATCCGCCTACAGCGCCAGCCGTACCGTTCGCGGACGGGACCTTCGCAAGCTCTGCGTTGTCGTTGGCTGCGGCCGGAGTTTGGCAGGCCTCGGACGCTCGGTTGTGATCGTCGACCACGCTTGCGACCCCATCGCCTTCCGCCCCCTCAACGCCGTGGGCGCCACCAGGCACCGGCCCGCCCGCAAGGGCGCCAAGAACGGCGAGAGGCTCGGGCGAGAGGTGCTGGCGGTACTGGCTCCGCACGTCCGCCTTGCTGACCGGCGATCCTTCGAGGGGAGCGGGGTCTGGGTCGAAGCGCGGCGTGATGCAGTCGAAGTCGGATGGTGGTCACCGGACATGACAGCCGAAACCACACCTGGCCTTCTCGGCCCCTGGATCACGGGCGGGGTGCGTTCTCTGTGCGCCACGCTCCTTCGCGGTGAAGGTCTGGCCATCTCGCAGGACGACACAGCACTGCTCGTCTCACGTTGAGCCGGAGTCGCCTTCCTGGACGGAACGACCCGCACACTCAGCACTCACATCGCCACCACCTCGGAGCACCTCATGTCTTCCGCCCAGCGTTTCCTCCTCGGTCTGGCCCTGGGCACGGCCGCCGCCGCCATCACCTGGATCGTCACCGGCACCGCCGAGCTCGCGCTCGCGCTGGGGCTGACGGTCCTGTTCCTGGTGTGGCTCGGCAAGTTCATCCTCGACGAACTTCTCTGACTTGGCCATGCCCGCCTCAGCACTGGATCGCACACCTTCATGACCACACCCCGCCCTTCCGCCCGTGCCCACGAACGCCTCATCCAACGGCTCGCCGAACAGGTCGGCGTCCCAGCAGCGGTCTCGTGGGCCCACGCGGCCGCCGTCACACACCACTGCGTCCGGCACCGCCTGGTGTTCGCACCCGAACCACCGAACTCACCCGACTCCGTGCGCCGTGTGCTCACGGAACTGGCCTCCGCCCACCCCAACTTGGCCGGATTCCTCGACCCGCAGATCGTGCCGTTGTGGACGGCACCTCTCTCCATGGATTCCTGGGCAGAGCTACACGATTTCTGGGGCCCCGGAGACCTACTGGACGACGGGCCGCACCGCGTCGACGGCTACTCGCTCGGCGACGCCTACCAGGCACTCTCCGCGGACGCACGCAAGTCACGAGCCTTGTGCCAGACACCACCGTGGATCGCCAAGCTGCTCCTGGAGCTCTCACTGGAGCCGGCGACCGACGAGGTCGGGCCGCAAAACGTCCGCATGACCGACCCAGCCTGCGGCACCGGCCACATCCTCCTCCAGGCCTTCCACGACGCACGGGTCTACCGTCGCCGCGGCCTCATGCCCGGGCCCCACCTCGGCCGCGAAGCGTCGATCGAGCGCGCCCTGCAGACCGTCAGCGGCTGCGACCTGGACCCCTACGCCGCACTGCTCGCCAGATACCGACTGCTAGCCACCAGCGCCTCGATCCGTCAGGGCCGTATCGACCAGCTGCCGCGTACCTGGACTGCACAGGTGGCCTGCGCCGACTCACTGCTGGACCGAAACGAGCCGCTGCTCGAACGAGGCCGCTACCACGCGGTCGTCAGCAACCCGCCCTACATCACGGTGGCCGATGCCCAGCAGCGTGATCTGATCCGCAAGGCCTACCCGCGCGTGGCAGCAGGCAAGTTTTCACTGGCCCTGCCGTTCTGCGAGCTCATGTTCTCCCTCGCGACTCCCGGCGGGCACGTGGCTCAGCTGACCTCCAACTCCTTCATGAAAAGGGAGTTCGGTCGCAGGTTCATCGAAGAGTTCCTCCCCAAGTTCGACATGCGGTGGGTAATCGACACTTCGGGTGCGTACATCCCAGGCCACGGCACCCCGACGGTGATTCTGGTACATCGTGTCCGCCCGCCGCAGGGCGACACGGTGATCACCGTCCGGGGAGTGAAGGGTGAGCCGTTCATACCAGAGGACCCGGCCCGGGGGAAGGTGTGGACCGCCATCGCCGAAGCAGTCCACACTCGACTTGCCATGGACCGGCTGAAGGACGCCCTCACACCCCTCCACAACATTGCTTAATTGAATTTAGGCGCGTAGTCTCAATCGAAGTCGCTGGCGCCGACGCGCATGCAGCGAATTTTCCGAAGCCACGCACGGCCGGCGGCGCCCGCCCTTGCGTAGCCAGGTATCGAAGCCGAGCGGAACCCCGCCCCACGAGGGACGCACTCGCCTCTGTCTGATGGCGTGGCCCGTCGCCTCCCGGCAGCCCCCAGCGACCCCTCCCGCCTCTTCCAAGGAGTAGCTCGTGACCGACGACTGTGTTCCCCTCCCGCTCGCCGAGTCTGACTGGTTGGACCGCACGGTGACGGACCTCGACGGCCGACGGGGCGTGGTACGCCGCGTCTATCAGGTCGGCGCCGTACAGGTAGCGATCCTCACCACCGCCGACCAATCCCCGGACCCCCGCCCGATCTGGGATATGCCGCTCGACCTACTGGCCGGCCCGCAAGGGCCAGAAGGCGGCCTTCCCCGCCTACCGGCAGCAGGTCAGTGAAGTTGGCCGACTCGAATTCCTCGTGCTGTACGGCAAGGCCTCGGAAACCGAGACCAGTCGATACCGCTCGATGCGCGACCGCCTCGCTCCGTACTCCCAAGCACAGAGCAGCCTCCACGTCGCGCTGATCGGCCAGATTCAGGCTGGTGACCGGGTGGTCGACTACCTCCAGAACTGGCACGGGACGGTCCTCAATCCCGATCCGCTCCCAGAGATGTCCTTCCGCCACACGATGACCGTCCGCCTCGACGAGGCACATCGCGAGGAGAGGTGGTCCGACGGCATCGTCGATCTCTTCACGGTCACCCTCTACCCCACCCTGGGGCTCCTATGAACGTCGCCTAGAAACATGCCCCTTGCGGCAGGTCGTGTCGCAGCCCGCCACGCGGGCACCCCGATCGGGGACTCGGGGACGGCAGCAGTCCTTACCGGCCACGGATGAACCGCTCAGACCGCGATCGGAACAGCCGCGACGCCAAGGCCCCGCCCTTGTCTTCGCGATTAGCTCTCCGGCCGGCCGGGCGACGTTTCGGGCGTGCGGCATCGCAATCGCCGCCGCGGCATCACCCAGCAACAGAAACCAGGAAGTGAAATGACCAGCGCACCCATCACTCCACACGTCCCGTCCCGGCCCCCATCGACAGGCCCCCGAGGGGCAGGCCGCGGCTCCATACGCAAGGCCCTGGACGCCGGCGTCCACCCGGCGACCGGGCTCCCGCTCGCGGCCGGGAGGGACTGTGGGGGTTGCACCCACCTTCAGCTCAAGGTGCTCGCCGACAAATCGCGGCACATGAAGTGCGGCCTGCTCGTCGGCAAGGGCCGCCGCAATGGCGGCCCCGATCTCCGCAGTGAGACACCGGCATGTCTCGAATTCAAGAGCAGCGTCGTTCCCGGCGGGGCGGCACGAACAGACCTCGGTAGATAATTGCTTAATCGGCATTACTTCGGTAATCTTTGAAGGGTCGCTGGGTGTCCCAGCGGCTCTTCACGCTCCACCATGACGAGGTCGTCCTGTGATTCCCCCAGATACCGCCCCTGGCCGAGGCATATTCTCGCGCCCCACTCCGGCCCCTTCTACGGCCTTCGCACTCCCCACCGTCTCCTCACAGCTCCTCGCGCCGACCGATGAGCGCGCCTCGGCCGAACTGATCCCGCTCCTGACCCGCGCCCGCAGCAGCAACGGACCCGAGGGCGAGAATCACCGCTACACACGGGCCGACCTCCGCTCCGCGTCCTCACTGGCGGACCGGATCACCACAGAACTCGAGGCCTCCCACACTGACGCGCTGCGCGCGGCCGGACTGATGGGCCTGGTGCCCATGGTGCTCGGCGAGGACATCGACACCTCGCGCATGCCTCGCCCACGCGGCGGCCTCCGGGACGAGATGATGATCGGGCGCGCCGAGATGGTCGCCGCTGTCCGGCAGTGGCGTCATCACAAGGTCGCCTACGACGTCGATCCCGATCTCTCGGAAAGCCTGGTCGACATGGAGATCGACACGGAGTTTCCCGGTGAGGTCCTGAGGCAACTTCCGCACCCCGACCCGCTGTTCATGCTGAGGAAACCGGCCGTGATCGTCGATGGTTCCGGCGCTCCCTCGGAGGTTCTGGGTTTCATCGTGGTGGGCCGCCCGGCTGTGCGCGGGGTGTGCAGCACGACCGATATCACGGACGACAATCCCCTGTACTTGGTGAGCGCCCTGGTGCGCCCCGCGCACGGCCAGCTCGGTTCGGTACTGCTGTTCGCCAGCGCGGCCGCAGGGACGACGACGGCACGCAAGATGGTCGACGACAGCGTGAGCATGACCGAACTGGTCGAAGGCGGACCCCGCTCCGCAGCCGCAGCTACGCTCGATTACGTGCGGCGCCTGGCGGTGCTTGCCATTTCGCACATGCTCTACCTGTGCAGTGACCGGCCTGATGTGACGCCGACGGCGTCCGCCGTGACGCCGAATTCCGGGCACCGCATGAGCAGCCGTCGTACGACGGTCTACCAGGTGGGTTGGCGGATGGGGCCCGCTATCTCGGCGTTCAACCGGAAGGTCCAGCGGCTGCGTGAGCACACCGTCGCGCTCGGCGGCTCTGTGCTGCCCCACATCCGGCGCGGGCATCTGCACACCTTCCTTCACGGGCCGCGCAAGGCCTGGCGAAAGGTCCGGTGGGTTGCCCCCACGCTGGTCAACGCGGCCGCCTTCGGCGAAGACGCGCAAGGGGTGGTCATCCCGGTCCTGTGACCCTCCGCCTCTGAACTGCCCCACCATGCCCTGGCGGCGGAGTCCTGAACGCACTCCGCCGCCCCACTGATAAGGCCCCGAACGATGACCATCAGCACCCGACGCCGCGACCAGCAACCCACGCCCGATCTGACCGGCCGGCGCCGCGACATGATCGTCAAACTCGCCGACGCCGGCCTGTCAGAAGCTCAGGCCGCCGCGGAAGTGGACGCACTGTGCGAGGCCGCGTGCGACCGCATCGCTCAGGACCTGGCCGTGCAGGTCACCGCGATGCGTAAGCGGCGGGACGCGGCAGGAGACTGGATCACCCGTGACAGCGTCAGCTACCAGCTCCGCGCACTCGTGAAGGCGCTGGCCACCGCGCTGGGCAACCCGCAGGACACCAAGGCGGCGCACGGATATGTGCTCGACACAGCCAAGAGGAAGACGGATACGGGGATTGCTTAATTGGATTTATGCGCGTAGCTTCCCCCGTGCGGTCACACCTTGCCGGACACCTCATTGCAGGCGACCAGAACCGCACGAAGGAGCACACCCCCATCCCGCCATGGACCTCGTCCGCGGCGGATTCGTAACCCTCGACTCCCGGTAACCACCTCGGCACCCCTCACCTGCACGGCCCCGGCGAAGAGTTTCCCCGCCGGGGCCGCGCGTGTCGCCCGGCCCTTCATCCGCAGGGCGCCGCCGGCGGCGGCGGCCAACACCAGCCTCCGCCACACCCCCAACAGGAGAACCCCTTCCATGACACCGACCACCGCCCCGAACGGCACCGAGGCTTCTGCCCTCATTCACGAGATCGCCGTCGCCCTGGAGGCTGACGGCACCCTCGCCCCCGGCAGCTTCGACGTCGTCATGTCGCACCGGCGGACCCGGCACGCCTTGACGACACTGCTGGATGGCCGGCACGTTATCCGCATCCTGCCGACATCGACGGCCTTCGAGATCGTCCGGTTTGTCCGGCAGAACGCATCCCGACTGGAGACCAACGCCCGGCGGCTGGCCGAGCGCGCACCGCTGCACCCCACCAAGCACCTGACCGACGGCTGCAAGCTGACCTGGCTGGGCAACGCCGTGCGACTGCACCTGGTCGACACTCCCGTAGAAGTGCATCTGCGGCCACAGGCCGACGGGGCCGGTCTGCTCGTCGCCTATCGCGGCGACATCTCACGCCTGGGCGCGCAACCGGTCATCGACTGGTATTGCCAGGCCGGCCTCGCCTGGCTGCAGGCTGCGGCACCGGCACGCTGGTCTCGGCTCCGCACCCGCCGCCAGCTGCCGGCGCTCGCCGTGTGCGATGTCGGCAGCCGCTACGGGGGCGGCTACGCAGAGCGCACTCATCAGCTGACGCTGCACTGGGCGGTCTTCCAGCTTCCCCCCGCCCTCCTGGAGTACGCCCTGGTGCACGAGCTGGTACACGGCACGCGGCCGGGGGGCCGCTCCCACGGGCCGGCCTTCCGGGCCCGTCTGCTGCGGGCGCTGCCCGACGCGCCGGCTCGCCACCGCCAATTCAAGGGGGCATTCCGGGTCCTGTGGATCGGCAACGTTAACTAATTGCTTAATTGGAGATTGGCAGGTAGAGTCACGTAACGGTTCGGGGTGGTGCCCAAGATCCGCACAACCCGCGCCAACGACCGAAGTCCGCACATCGCCGCGCTTCAACCCGCGCAACCTCGATATTGAGACACAGCATGAATTCCCAGCCCTCCGGCCGCCGGGACGAGTGGTTCCCCTCGTCGGTCGCCCTTGAGGATCTCGGACCGTACCCGGCTGAAGTTCTCGGCTACCGGCACGACGGAATGATCCTTCCCCGCTTCACCGCAGACACCGTTCTCCGAATCGTCGACGACGCCCGGGCCGCGGTACCGGGCGCTCCGAGGATCCGGTTCACCGACGGGAGCGTCGAAGTCCTCAGCCGCGGCCGCGCGCAGGCTGTCCTCGAACACTGTGCCCCCGACCCGGCCGGCTGGTTTGCCTTCGGCCACGGGTTCTTGTCCTGGCAGGAGCACACCACCACGGACCGCGCGGGCTTCATCCGGGCCCTCGACGAGGCGCAGGCCGGCGGGTACCCGCCCGAAAGCCTCACCGCATGGACGATCGCCTTCGCCGACCACGGCCACCGCATGACGCTGCTCGCCGTTTTCCGCACCCCGCACGAGAACGCCGCCGCCTACGACGCGCTCTACAACGCTCTCTATGCCGGTGGCCTGTCGTCCTACGAGACCGCGGCCGCACGCGCCGACGACGCCGAACTCGCCGCGCGACGGCACTTCAACGGCGTGCGCGCACACGTCACGCCCGGCGCAGTCATCTGGCCGACAGTCGCCCCCGCCACGCGGATCCCCGCAGGCCCG
Source organism: Streptomyces sp. NPDC001787 (assembly GCF_040297465.1). Classification (NCBI taxonomy): domain Bacteria; kingdom Bacillati; phylum Actinomycetota; class Actinomycetes; order Kitasatosporales; family Streptomycetaceae; genus Streptomyces; species Streptomyces sp. NPDC001787. Next base: position 15,001 of record NZ_JBEOZE010000035.1, on the reverse strand, counting down.
CACTGACACCGCGGCACCCGTCGCCCAGGGCGCTACGCCCCTTCCATCAGAACCGTACGAAAGACAGCTCGCTCATGGCACATTCCGACCTGGCCGCCCGCCTCACGGCAGCTCTCAGCCCCGCCCGCCGAACCGCTCCCGCGGCCTCGCACGCCGACAGCACCGAATGCGGTGATCCCGGATGCGCCCGGCACGCCGGGGTCAGCAACTGGCCGCACTTTCCCATTGCCCGGCGCAACGGCGCCGACCTGGGGGAAGCAGTCGCCAACGCCTGGTACACCAGCTGCGGCAGCAGTCGCATAGACATCCCGGTGGGCGTCGTCGCTGCCCTGGCCCTGTGGCCCACCAAGACCGAGGGCGCGGTCCACGCACGTTCTCTCTCCAGCTACATCGCGGCCCAGCCCCCGCGTGTGCTGGTCAAGGGCTACGCCGACGTGTACGCCGCGACCTGGATGCTCAGGCCCGATCTCATGGACGTTGCCGCACCGATCTTCCGCTGGACGGAGGAAGACCTCGACGAGCAGGAGCTACGCGGCGTCGCCGCGGTCACCCGGGCCGCGCTGCGGGCGGGCGTACTGCACTACACCGGCGACAGTGACCCGCGCTTCCGCACCGACATTGACCTCATGTCGTGGACCATCACGAACGTGCGCCATCACAGTTCCCGCAAGGGCCTGGGCGAGTACCACACCCCTCCGGAGATCACAGATCTGATGGCCAGGATGCTCATGGACGCCACGGAGAACCCGCGCGCCGTCAAGAGCGGTGGGCACTCGTTCAACGAACCGACGGCCGGCACCGGCGGCATGTTCCGCTCCGCGGTGCAGGACATGCGCGATCGAGGACTCAACCCGCACGAGCACAGGTGGGTCATGCAGGAGCTCAACCCGATCGCAGCCGCAGGCGCCGCCGTCAACACTGTCGTCTGGGATCTGGGCCCGAAAGCGGTAGTGGTAGTGGGCGACACTCTGGCCGAGGGTGACCTGAGCCGGGAGGCCTACGCCCACCAGCGCGCGATGTTCGCCCACCGCGACACGATCCGGCATGCCACCGCCTTCGCCCTGGCCACGCGGAGCGCCTCCCGGATGCTCAATGCGCTCACTGCGGACCTCGCAGCGTGAGCGGCGCCCCCAAGAGGTCCGGCCTCTCCGAGGGAACGCGTCCAAGGGATCCGACCTGGCTTCCCTCGGCGCATGCCCGAAGGGCCTTTCTGCCCGAACCGCAGGATCAGGCGCAGCGTCTGATCAGTTCCGTTACGGCGCTATGGCCGTCCGGCTCGTCGCTGGAGGTCCCCCTGGGAACCACGGCGACGCTGGCGCTGCTGCCGCTCGCCGACCCCACGAGTCCCGAACTCGCCCATGATGTCGCCGTGCTGGAGCCCTCCGACCTGATGGTTGTGCTCCGGCACCTGTGGGGACACCTGTGGCTGAGCCGGCCGTATCTGGTTGAGCGGGCACAACTGCTGTGGCGGTGGCTTGCCGATCCTTCGCCGCAGACCGCCGAAGCCGTGACCGAGCTGACGCATCACCTGTTCAGGGGCGGCATCCTCGAGTTCGGAGCCGACCCCAGGCGCTACCTGGCGACCGACCTGCTGGGCCGGCTGATGCAGCAGCTGAACAGCCGGGGGGAGAAGAGCCGTCGCGGGGCCTTTCACACGCCCGATGTCGTCACGGACCATATGGTCGAGTACTTCACCGACGATCTCGCGCCTGGCACGGTGCTCGGCGAACCAGCGGCCGGGTCGGGCGCCATCTGGCGGGCGCAGGCCCGCCTGCTGCACGACACGAGCCGGGACCCCGCAGTGTACCGGTGGATCGCCGCCGAGGTCGATCCGCTCGCAGCGGCCGTTCTGGGTGCCAACGCTCTTCTGTGGCGGCTGGGACCGGATGTGCTGATCGCCTGCGCCGATGCGCTGGCCGGCGACAGCGGACTGGCGCAGGCACAGCGCGAGCGTGACAGCGCGACGGCCCGCCGCGATGAGGTTCGGAGGAACCCTAACAATATTGCTTAATTCGATTTATTCGCGTAGCGTGAGGGGTGTGTTCGGGGGTGCAGCCCTCCACACGTCACCCGAACGTGCAGCACTGCCGCCGAGCACGTTCGTGAGCCCAGGAAGGCCCCCGATGACCGCCCAGCCCCACTCCGCCGAAGCCCGCTCCATCATCGACCAGATCAAGAGCCTCGGGGACGACAGCGCCCTCTATGGAGTTCTCGGTGCAGCCCACCAGCGACTCACCCGTCGGAACCTCACTCGGCTCGCCCGGCTTCTCGCACCCGTCATTGACGAGGTTCTGGCGAGGGAAGACGCACGCACCAGGCAACTCGTCATCCGCGCAGCTACGTTCACGCCGACGCGCGCCCAGCCGCGTCCGGTCCGATACAGCGTGGACTCGCTGTATCTGCCCCTCGCGGCCCGGAGCGGCCGGGAGTGGCCGGGAGTGGCAGGAGAAGCTGACGGTGCCCGCGCCCCTCGCGCAGGAGGCAGACGGCATCCTCCGGATCCTCACTGGCAACGCCCTTGGCGGCCTCCTGCCCGGCGAGGAGCTCTACCTCCAGCTCCCTGAGTAGTCCGTGGGGCCGTGCTCCTGCCCGGGCCCACCCCGGGCAGTCCACTCCGCAGGAGCAGCCGCGTGCGTGTACGAACCAGCCGGAAGAGAGTCCCGATGAAAGATGACCCGAACCGCGATCCTTCCGACGAAGGGACGCCACCACCCAAGATGCTCATGGTCAGCAGTACCAAGTGCCGCATGGTCTTCCGCGCCTGGGGGCGCGCCCAGGACGGCCGCAACCGGCTGGCTGAGGCGTTCGAAAAGCAGAGCGCGGAAAACTACGAGCTCAAGCAGGAACTGGCCCAGTTGCGTAGCCAGCCCGGGACGGAAACGGAAGGCCATCCGCACTGACGCCGTCACACCCCGAGCGGCTGCTGCCTTCACCTCGGCACGCCGCTCCTTCCCCCCCGACCCCTCACAGCCCAGCCCCACGGACGGGACCGCCGCAGCAGCGCGGACCAGGCCCGTCTCCTTCATCCACGTAGGACCACATGACTTCCCGTCACACTCTCGTCTGCCTTCCGCCTCTCGACGACCCGCAGCAGTGGGCGGAGGCGATCGACGACGCCGTTGAGCCGTACCCCGACGACATCTACACCTGGAGCGCTTTCGAGCGGTACGACTCCCATTTCGTCACCCGACCGGATGCGAAGCCCGGCCCCGGTGCCCTGGTCCAGAGCCCACGCGCGCGCCAGGTCTCTCCCCTCAGGTGCAGCGGCAGCCGCAGGGACCTCCTGGACTTCGACACGATGCGCGCCGAGCGCGCCGGGCAGGCCTCCCGGCTCTACAGCGCGTGGGAATCGGCCACCGCGACCATGCCCGCCGCCCACCCCCTCAGCGTCTTCCGGCACCGCCATCCCGAGAATCCCTACCGGGCGCGGCAGGAGTTTCACGCCCAACCCCTGCTCCAGGTCCTCGCCGACCTTGGCGCGCCCCCCGCGCAGGGCCGCCACGACGTGACGGATGCTCTGGTCACGCTGGACCAGGAGGCGTTCGTCGAACGCGCCCGGCAGCGCGCCGTTCCCGGGGATCTGCTGCTGACGGATGACGGCGTCCTCCACATCAATCCGGCCTTCCTCAACGCCGACGACGACGCCGGGACCGGCAGCGCACGCTACCTGGCCCTGGCGAACAGCTACCTCGACGGGCTTCCCCCCGACTACCTGGTGTTCAGCCTCAACGTCCGCCTCGCTGGATAGACGTCGCCCGCCCGGCCCATGCCGGGCGGGCGGCTCCCCCTCCACCTCGACCGTCCACGCCTCGCAAGGACCACCCATGCGCATCCGACTGACCACTCCATCCCCGGCCGCCCTCGCCCCCAGACGCGGCCACTGCACACGCTACGAGCGCGACGGCAGCCAATGCCGTCGTCCGACCGATCGGAACGACCAGTGGTGCGGGACGTGCGCAGGATTCCACCGCCCGCATCGCGCAAAGACGACCTCCGGCCAGCAGCAGGGACCTCGTACGCGGCGGCCGGTCGCGCCGATCATTGCCCACACCGAGCCGCTGCCGCTGGACCCGGATGAAGCGCACGACCCGCAACTGCACATCACCCGCTCTGCAATCGAGCAGTACCGTGCAAAGCACGGGAGCGACGCCCTCACGGCGGAAGCCGAGATCCGGTCGCTGCTGGAGAACCTCATCACCGCCGGCGAGCACCAGCGCTTCGAGAACGGCACCTGGCGGCTGCTGGCCCCGGAGGCGTTCGTCCTCCTGCTCTCCGCCGACGCCGCCCGCGTCATCAGTTACAGCACCCCGCACCGCGAAAGGACGTACGCCCAGGTACAAGCCGCTGTACCCAGCCGGAGCCGTAGCCGGGAGAAGGGCTGGGTTCGCGCGCTGCAGGACGACCTGCCGGTCCGCTTCACGAAGCTGGTGCTGCGCCGCTTTGCCCGGGACGTTCTCGGTATCGAGTTCACGCGATCAACGGGCCAGAGTGTCGTCGAAGCCGCGTACGCCCGGAGCCAGCAGGCGCAGCCCGTGCACCCGTCGCACCGTGCAGGACGGCGCCGGGCGACGGACGCGGGCGGGCTGAGGTGGCACTTCGCGTATGAGCCCGGTGAGCGCCCGGTGGTCGTTCATCTGTCCTGGGAACCCGGCCGCGGCCCCGACCTCGCCCCGGCACAGGCGGAGAGCGCATGACGGCCGAGAGGCGTCCGCTGGAGACCTGTCTGCCGCACTTCGCCCGGCACGGCTCCTATCCGCCGAGATGGGGTTGGTTGCCCAAGGTTCACGCCGCTGTCCGGCAGGACCCCCACGTCTTCTCACGTCCCGACGCGACGGTGCTGCTCGCCGTGGGGTCCTCGATGGTGCCCGCGATGCGGTTCTGGGCGCTGGCGTTCGGCCTCATCGAGCCCGAGGGCGAAGGCTGCGGCTCCGGATACATGACCACCGCGCGCGGCCGGTGGCTGCTCGACGAGGACGGCGCCGACACCTGGATTGAAGAGCCGGGGACCCTCTGGCTTCTGCACTGGTGGCTGCTGAGCGCCCGTCCCTGCCGCGTGCCCACGTTCTGGCATCTGTTCGCGAACTGGGGGCTGAGCCGCGTCAGCCGGGCCGAGCTGCGGACCTCCGTGCGGCGGGCAGCAGAGCAAACCGGTTGGAAGGCGCCCAGCGACAACACCCTGGACCGGGACCTGACCGCGCTACTTGCCATGTACGCCCCGCCCATTCCGACCGAACGGGCCCCACGGGTGAGCGTGGAGGAACTCCTGTCCAGTCCATTCCGGGAACTGAACATCCTTACGTTCGACGACGTCGAGGCCGTCTCGGCATACCGAGCGGCGGCCGTGCGGGGCCGGCAGATCCACCTGCAGCGCATCCGCCCCGACGGTGCCCCGGCGGCCATCATGGCCTACGCCTGTCTCGACTACGCCCGAGCCCAAGGGCACACGGGGCCCGGGACCATGTCCCTGGCGGCCCTTGCATCGGCCCCCGGCGGCCCGGGGCGCCTCCTGCTTGCCAACGAGACCCTGGTGCGAAGAGCCATCGAGCGGACCGCCGGCAAGCGCGGGAACAGTCTGGCCATCGTGGAGTCAGCGGACGGGCAGGCCCTGCTGTCGTTTGGCGAGGACCCGCGGGCACTCGCTGCGGGCATCCTCGCCGACCATTACAGCTAATTGCTTAATTGTGGTTACGCGTGTAGGGTTGGAGTCGTTGGTGCGGGCGCTGTCCAACCGTCGCCTGCACCTCGCAGTTCGCTGGACCACGAACCCCGGAGCCTCATGGAAACCGCCGATGCCATCACGGAGATGGATGCAGCCCGACAGGCGCTGAAGGACAAGGCCGACACCGCCCTCGAAGCGTTCTGCGCCGTCCTCGCCGGCCTGTACCCCGACGGGCAGTACTTCCGCGTCGACACCAGGGGAATCTTCGACGCACACGGCCGACGGGCGGAGGGCCCCTACCGCCAAGGAGAGTCGCGCTTCCCCTCTCGCCTGGTGTTCGACTGGCCCCTCGACCGACTGCCCAAGCGCGTGACCCGGCCACACCTCGGCAAGCACGCGGACTCCCGAAAGCGGACCCTCGGGGGGCTGTTGAGGCAGATGCAGCGTGCCGGGGTGGAGATTCCTTACGGCAGTATCGGCCGCCACTACGTCCAACGACTCGCCATCCGCTGACAGCCGTTCCCTGTTCCAGAACCGAGTTGGAGTCACCCATGCGAACCCCCTCGCTCTCCGATACCGCCATCGCCCATCTGCGGAAGGCGTCCGCCCACCCGGACGGCCACTTGCCGACGAACGTCAGCAGGAAGCTGCTGAACCTCTTCCTTGAGGAGAAGTACGCATACCGCAACGACAGCGACGGCTTCGTCCGTGAGGGCAAGGAAGCCCTTACGGACCTGACCACCTCTGGAGCGTCGTCCCAGCCGAGCATCATCACCCTCGAAGGGCGGCGAGCCGCTCTCACAGAGGGGCAGCTCACGGCCCTGGACGAGGGAGTTGAATCCGACGGCCGAATGGCACGGACCGTGCCGTGGCCCACCGCCCACGCGCTGGCCCGTCTGCTGCTCGTCGAGTTCCGCGACGAACTAGGCGAACCGAGCCCTGGTGACGGAATTCCGTACCGGACGGCTCTCGGCAAGGCCGTCGCCGAAACCCGCTAACAGGATTGCGCAATTGAATTTAATGCGGTAAGGGTGCACTGGGCCCCACGAACCCAGCGCGCACCCCCGGCTGACCACTTCCGCGTGCACTGGTCGACAACGGCCCGTACCGCCTTCTCCGGATTCTCCGACACCCGGCCCCCGGGAGCCCCCCCTCTGCGGTGCCCGCGCACCCCGCACACGATCTTCTGTGCAACCGGTCCCCTCCCCGCGTACCGGCCCGGCGCCTGACCCTGATCCGGCAACGGACCGGTCCACCACGCCTCGATTGGCTCTCCATGCTCGCCACCCTCGCTTCCCCCAAGGCCACCCACGACCCGCGGATCGGGCCGCTCGCGCGGCACACACGGTCCGTCCCCGTTCCCTTCACCCGCCCCTTCCGCCCCCACCCCGGCTTCAAGGGCGCGCCACAGGACGCCGAGGCGGAGCGGCTGCTGCACCTCTTCCACGATCACTTCGCCGCCCTCGGGCACGAACTGATGCGCTGCCAACTGGAGTTGCCCGCCGAGCCGCATCCACTGGCCGTCGACCTCCTCGACCTCACGAAGCGTCGGCTCATCGTCGGCCGGGGCACCGCCGAGCGCTCGGCGATCCACGAGGCCATCGGCGAGCTCCTCGACCTGAGCGGCCTCTTCCTCGACGCTTTCACCAAGACCCTCCTCCTGCCCCAACTCCCCGATCCCGACCTGGGCCCCCTGCTGAAGAATCTGGGCATCACCGTCACCTGGCCCACGCCCGCAGGATGGCGCGACAGCGGAGGCCGTACGGCGTGAACCAGCCCGCCGCCCCCCGGGTCCAGCCCGTGCCCCGTCCCGTGCTCATGGCCGAATTCCGAGCGCTCCTGGCCAGCGGCGTCCTCACCGACCGGGCCGGGGCGCCGCTGGGGGCACCGTGCGGGTGCGGTGGCCTGACCGACGGCTACACCTGCCCTCTGTCCCTCAGATGCCCCAGCTGCGCCGAGCCCGCGGGCCTGCCGTGCCACAGGCCCAGCGGCCACCAGGCCGCCGAGACGCATGTCCCCCGCCTGCGGGCCGCCGGCTCACTGGACAAGGCCCGCGAGCGCGACGGCGATCCCACGCTGCCCGCGCCGTGGCCCGACCACGACCCCACCGACCAGATCCTCCCGAAAGACCGCACGTGATCACCACCGCACCAGAAACCGCACCGCCCTTCGACTTCTTCCTGGGCGCTCACCACCCGGGATGGCTGGAGACCGCCGACGCCCCGCTGTGCGTCTCCCACGCCCGTCTCTCGGGCCGGCGGTCACTGCCCCGTGCCCGGCACGGCTGGTTCCTCGACAGCGGCGGATTCAGCGAACTGTCGCTCCACGGCGGATGGCGCCAGTCAGCCCGCGACTACGCCGCCGCGGTGCGCCGGTACCACGACGAGGTGGGCAAACTCCGTGCAGCAGCCCAGCAGGACTGGATGTGCGAATGGGAGGTCCTCCGCAAGACGGGCAAGACGCTCAAGGAACATCTCGCGCTGACCGTGGCAAACTTCGTCGAGCTGAGGTCGATCGCCCCCGACCTGCCGATCATTCCCGTGATCCAGGGGTGGACCTATCCCAGCTACTTCAAGTGCATCGACATGTACGAGAAGGCGGGCGTGGACCTCACCCAAGAACCCCTGGTCGGTGTGGGCAGTATCTGCCGGCGTCCGAGCCTGCACCTTCCGACGATGCTGCTGGCGGACCTCGCGCAGGCCGGCATCCGGATCCACGCCTTCGGCTTCAAGAAGGCGGGCCTGAGGATCGCGCACAAGAGCGTGGTCTCGGCCGACAGCCTCGCCTGGTCCTACGGAGGCCGCCACGAGCCGGGATGCAGCGACACCCACCAGCACGAGAACAACTGCATGCGGCACGCACTGTGGTGGCGGCGGGACCTGCTCGACCACATCGCCGACGACCAGCGGCGGCAGCGATGACGGGCCCCATCATGCCGACCGCGGCCGACCGGAACGCCATGCAGACGGGCGACTCCCGCGGCTTCACCCAACGCTGGCGATACGGCACGCCCACATGGAGACATGTCTCCGAGGGCGGGTTCCGTGCCGACCGGTACGAGGTGACCGGGATCAATGAGGCGGACGCGAAGGCGTTCGTCCAACGGCATCATTACCTGTCCGGATGGCCTGCCGTTCTGCACCGTTTTGGCCTCCTGGACCGGGAAGCCGCGCTCCACGACGACGACATCGCCGTCGACGGCTCACCGCTGGTCGGCGTCCTGGTGCTCGCCGTCCCCATGAACATGCGGGTGCTCACCAACCCCTTCCCGCACCTGGTCCCGCTGCGCGAGAGCGCCGAGATCGCCCGCCTGGTCCTGACGGAGGCCGTCCCCAGCAACGGGGAAAGCTTCTTCACCGCCGCCGCGTTGCGTCGCGTCGCCGCCGACGGGCTGAAGAACGCCGTCATGTTCAGCGATCCGGTTCCTCGCTGGCGCCTGACCGAAAAAGGCAAAATCATCCAAACACGGGGCCATCTGGGCATCGTGTACCAGTCGTTGTCCGCCGTGTACACGGGCAGAGGCACCGCGCGCACGCTCACCGTCCTCCCGGACGGGACCACGTTGACAGCGCGAGCCCGCTCGAAACTGCTGCGCCAGGAATCCGGGGCGCTTGGTGTCGCCCGCCGTCTCGAACGGTTGGGCGCACCGCCCCGGCCTGCCGGCCAGCCACTCGCCGTGTGGCTGGACCACAGTCTCGCGCAGATCGGTGCCGAGCGCCTGCCACACCCGGGAAATCACCGCTACATCCTCCGGGTGGGCCGTACGCGGGCGGAACGGACGCGGACCGTCATCGGGCTCAAACCGCAGCCTTACCCCAAGAACGTCCCTGCCTGACCGGGTGCCCATCACCTCGCGCATGGCCATCCCTGCCCCCTCTGACCAGCCCAGGAGCCTCCTTATGAACATCACTCCGCTGAACGCCGATCAGCGTGGCCGGATCGCCGACCTGCTCGGTGCCGCGAAGCCCGCACAGCACACCCTGGTTGAAGTGCTCGCCGATTCTGTCCGTGACTGCGCTCAGCACGATCACGCCTCGCAGCGGGAGGACTGGTACTGCCTGAACCTTCGCTCCTTCTGCGGAGAGCGCATGGGGCCCGTACTGCGCCGGCTGCTGGAGGCGGAGGCCGAGGTGGAGCGTCTGACCGCCGAGGTCGGCGAGCTACGCCGAGGCGGCACCCACGCGGTGGGTGCCGCCGTTCGCAGCGTGCACCAGCGGGGGCACGACATCGCGTTGCCGTCGGAGATCATGGAGTTCCTCACCGGCGGGGCGGAGACCGCCGCGGCCGCTCCCTCACGCGCACTGCCTCGTGACAACTTCGAGGTCGTCGTCTCCGCCCCCGGCGCCACCCCTCCCGTCGTAGCCGAAGAGGTCCGCTGCAAGCAGTGCAGCGCCATCACGACGCAGGCCGGGTTCGACGGGCAGGGGTGGACGCTGGACCGCCTCGACCGCATGGCCGACCGGCACGAATGCCTTCCCCGGGTAAGCGCCGACGATGGTGCGCGCCCGCAGGCCCTGGTCTCAGAGGAGCCACAAGGGAGTTTCCCCCAGCGGACGTTGGGCCGATGAGCCAGGAAGCTGGCCCCCGCGCTGCACGATGCACTGGCCGCGCTCGCGGACAGGACGCCGACGAGCCCCCGCAGGTCCCCGACAGCCGCAACGGGCGAGCCGGCCGGACCGCTCCTGGCTGCGCGCCGAACGCTGTTCGTCCCGGCCTCCGGCGCGCGGTGGCGAAGAATCACACAGGGCCGACGCAACGGAAATTGCTTAATTGAATGTTCTGCTGTAGAGTTGCATCAACGGCAAGCGAGAAGCGGCCGTTCGCACGGGCCGTACCCGGTACCCCCCATCGGGTACGGCCCGTCCAACCACGCAGCGCTGTAGCTCAGTTGGTAGAGCGCGGATCTTATAAGTCCTGGGTCGCTGGGTTCGAGTCCCGCCAGCGCTACTTACGTCCCACCCACCTCCCATGCGATCCGTGAATCCCCGGACCGCCCCTTCACGCCCGGGAGGCGCACCGCCCATGCAAATCCCCTACATCTCGCGGGATGCCGCCACCGGCGGTCTCCTGCACGGCCTCTTCTCGTCCATTAAGGCGGTGGAGTTCGAGGGAATTCTGGAGGACCCCGACGGCCTGGAGATAACTCCGTACCTCTACTGGGCCCCCCGGGAGCGGATGTGGTTTCTGGCGCACAACAACTGCACGCCCGCACAGCTCGTATACGAGGCCATCGACCCTGAGGCCGCGCGCCTGGCTGATCGAACACGAACACCCCGCCGCCGCACGGAAGCACTTCGGATAGTGCTCCCGAAGCGGGCCCGCGCGGCCTCCGCCACCGAGCAGTCGCGGGCCGCCAAGTACCGCCGGATCCGGCACCCCGACAACCGCACCCCCGAGACTCGCAGGAGTCCCCTCGGCAGCCATCACATCTGCTGGTGCGGCCAACCGTTCGGGCACCCATGGCCCGGCGCCGAAGAAGGCTCGGCACACCCGCGCCCCTCATGAGCACCTTTCTGGAGAACACCGTGCTGCGCTTCCGCTTCCGCCCCCGCCGCGAGGGCGAGGACTTCGACGACTACGAGCAGGCCTTCATGGACGCCTGGAGGAGCTTCTGCTCCCGGCGCGGAATCACCCCCTTCCCGAAGCTCGCCACCGGCGACGCGTACCTGGACGCCTGGAACGCGTCGTGCGAGTACGCTGAGCGCCCCCTGAGCAGGTCTGTTCCGCTGCCGCTCCCGGCACGGTTGGGGCAGTTGCGACCTGGGCGGTACCGGTTCCTGGCCGTGAAGTACTGGCGAAAGAACTCGGCCCGGATGTGGTGGCTGGGGCACGTATGGGACGAGGTGCGAGCCGACTGGCGCGGCCCGGCCACCTGAAGTCCTCATTCCGCAGAACCCAACGATTCGAGGAGACAGGCATGACGATGAGCCGCGCCGACCGGCGCACGAACAGGAGCGTGGAGTTCCTCCACGTGACGGCGGAAACCGTCGCTCTCCGCGATCTGCGGTGGTTCTGCGACCACTGGTCGCGCGATTCGAGCTACAGCAGGTGGCGCCGCCTGCCGCCGGCGAGCCTGCTCATCCTGGAGAGCGGGAAGAACTACCCGGAACTCTTCACCGTCAGCGGCGGCCAGCGGGGCCACTTCGGCTACCGGGACGGGCGACGCTTCGTCCGGTGCCACGGCGTGATCATCCCGGCGCCGACCTGCCCCGATGAGACCCCGACCAACTACCCCTTCGAGTACTGGGAGCACGAACCCATGGAGGACGAACTGCCCGTGGATGACGTGGAGAGCGTACGGTTCCCGCCCCCGGAGGAACCTGCCCCGGTGCAGCACAGACGACCTAAGGGTATTGCTTAATTGTAATTACTTTCGTACAGTTGGGGCGTCGCCCAGGGTGTAAGCCCGCTCCCGCTACGGAAGGCCTGAGATGACCGTCTCCACAGCAGCAAGCACCACGGATTTCGGCCTCCCCCGCCCCGGGACGCACCTGGTCGCCTTCAGGATCACCAACGTCGGCTCGGCGCGGCACACCGAGGAGCTGAACCTGACCGTCGACAAGACGGAGGAGACGGGCACCTTCCCCACGTACGCCCCGCACGGCCCGCTTGCCGTCACCGCTGTCGCCGCACTGTTCGGGGCCAACGCGTCCGGGACCTCGACCGTCATCGGCGCAGTGGCGAACATGCGTGCCGCCGTGCTGACCTCCTACATCCGCCGGACTGCTCCCGCCTCACCGGCTCATCGTCCCTTCGCGTTGAGCCCCGACGACGCTGCGGAGCCCAGCACGTACGAGATTGAGCTCGTCCGCGACGGCGAACAGTGGACATACGGCTTCGCCGTCAGTGCCCGGGGTATCGAGCGGGAGTGGCTGCACAGCGTCACGGCCGCCGACGGACTGCGGACCTGGATCGACCGGGACGCCGCGCGGGCCGACCGGGGTGGCTGCGCCTATCGGTGGCACGGCCTTACGCCGGACTCTGGGCGGCTGGAACACCTCGGCAGCGACCGTAGCCTGACCCTCTCCCTGGGCGGGCTGCTCCAGGTCGGCCCCTTCCGGACGGTCTACGACTTCTTCCGCACCGAGCTGCTGTGCATCACTCACCGCGATGCGCAGCAGCAGGAGCGGGCCCGGGCCCGGCTCGCGGAGTCGACCGAACTGCGCCGCCGGCTCGGCCCGTTGCTCATGGCTGCCGACCTCGGTGTCGACGCCGTGGAGATAGACCCGGCCGATGGCGAGGTCAAGCTCGCCCACACCGCCGCCGGTGGCCGATCCGTACTGCTGGACTGGGCGATGGAGTCCTCCGGCACCCGCGCCCTGGTGCTCGTCCTGGAACGCGTCCTATGGGCATTGGAGCACGGCAGCGTCCTTCTCATCGACGGCCTCGGAAGCCCACTCCACCCGCTGCTCACTGCCGAGATCACTACGCTCTTCGTCGCCTCGTGGTCCAACGGCCGGCAGGCTCAGCTGCTGTGCACGTCCCACGCGGTCGCCCTTCTCGGCGGTGCGCGCCATGGTCAGAGCCTGGAGCCCCACCATGTGTGGCTCGCCGAGCGGGGCCGGGACGGCTCGACCGAGGTCTACCCCCTCACCGACGCGAAGCCGGGCAGGGATGAGGATCTGGCCGACAGCTACCTCGCTGGGGCCTTCGGCGGCGTACCCGGCATCAGCGAGGGCCGAGTCGGGCGTGCGCTTCTCGCCGCCGGGGCCCTCACCCAGGGCTGAGGCGCTGCGGCCGGGTCCGTCCCGGTCCCAGGTCGCTGGATAGTTCGAGCGCGCGCGAGTGCGCCCTGGCAGACTTTTGACAGCCGGACGGTACGCCACCATCACGATCAAGGAGAGCCCGTGAACCGCCCTTCCTGCGAAGAGCTCGACGAGGCGGAACATGCGCCAGCCGCAGCAGCCGGGGCCGAGCCAGCGTCCGAGCTGAGCGCGCGGACCTTCTCCCTGGAACCCGGGAGGGAGCGCGAGCACCGGAAACGTCCCTGCACGAAATGCCCCTGGCTGACCAGCACCGACCTGACCGAGTTCAGCGACGAGGACATGGACATGCTGCGACAGGCCAACGGGCGCCCCGGCGCGGAGGCACCCGTGGACGCGCCCATCGTCGCCTGCCACCGAGACCAGCCCGGCACGGCGCACGCCATGCGGTGGTGCGCCGGATTCCTCGCCGTGGTCGGCGAACAGCACCTCGGCGTCCGTCTCGCACTCGCCTTCGGGGCGCTGCCCCCGCAGGCAGTGCGCCCGCCCGCCGACTGGCCGCAGCTGTATCGGGACCTCGACGCGCTCATTGCGGCCCGGGCCGAACAACTCGGTCCGCCGGCCTGCGAGGCGGGAACGGACAAAGGCCCAATGACTACGCCGACTGCGCTCGATGCGGTCGGCCTACCTGTTCCGGGAGGTACACACCATGACGACCAGTGAGCCCGTCGAACTCCGCATCAAGGAGCTCGAAGAGACTCTGGCGGAAGTCCTGACCCACATCCGGGCGCAGGGGCATCGAGGCTGGGAGCTCAACACCTGTCTCGTAACCAACGAGCAGGTCACCCGATGGGCGAAAGTCGTCGGACTCACCCTGCGGTGGGAAGTCGCCGAGGACGCACGCGCGACAGCAAGCGGTCGGGCCCCAAGCTAGGGTTCACCGTCCCGCTTGCAGGGTTTCGCCCTGAAGGGCGCAGATGGTCGAGTCCCGCGGGGGGTAGGGCGGGGCCCGACATTCATATATTGCATAATTGTAATTACTGATGTATGCTGTACTCATCAGCCGGCCCGAGCCAGGGCGCAACCATCGCCCGCTGCGCACCAACTGGCCGCCGACAACGGAGGATTGCGTTGCCCACGTCGATTGACACCGCTGTTCACTTCCACCCCCCGGGGACTCCCGGGCGGCTGTGCAACAACCACAACCGCCAGCTCCTCGCCGTCAACACGTGCCAGCTCGCCCGGTTCCGCGGCTACGACGACACGATCAGCGACGAGGAGATCATCGCGACCATCACCGAGGTGAAGGGCGGGCGATACCGATACCGGCCCCAGCCCGCGACCTACGAGGCGGTCCGCTCCGGGCTCAAGGCCCCTCTCACCACTGCCGACCGTGCAGATGACCTCAAGGATCGCGTGTTCGCCTCGGTCGACCAGGGCCACCCGGTTCTCGTGTCGGATGACGACGGCAACGAGTTCTACCTCGTTGCCATCCCCGCCACCCCCTGACCCACGCCAACACCCGGAACGGCTGCGGGGGGGGGGGGGGGGGGGGGCGCGCGCCCCCCCCCCCCCCCCCCCCCCCCAACCCCCCCACCCCCCCCCCCCCCCCCCAAACACCCCCCAACACACCCACCCC